>NZ_JAMXBK010000023.1:0-285189 GCF_023913815.1 Pseudarthrobacter cellobiosi | reverse complement strand
ATCAACAAACTTGGCACACTATTGAGTTCTCAAACAACAGACACACCCGGCACCACCACAACCAACCATTCGGCCGTGGATCGCTCCGGAGCAACTTTTCAAACTTACCGGCTGGTCTCACTCTTGTCAAACCGGCATCCGCGACCTTCTCAGCCTGAGGCTTTCGTGTCGGTTTTTTCGGTCTGACTCCGTGGAGCAGCGCGGAAATAAACTCTACCACCACTTTGCCGGGATGGCCAACCAAGCCCCGAACAGCCCCGTGCACCCCCACCCTGAGGGCAGCAAAAAGCCCGGAATCTCAAGGAATTCCGGGCTTTTCGCCGCGCACTTAAGAGAGCGGGTTCACACTATTCGGTCAGCTTGGCCGCCAAAGGAACGGGCTTGAAGTAGGCCGCACCCAGGGGCGGCAACGTTACGGTCAACGATGCCGGCTGGCCATCAAGCCCTTCGTCCAGGGCAATCAGCTCACTGCCATTCAAAACACCTGAGCCGCCATAGGCCGCAGCATCAGTGTTGAGCACTTCGGTCCAGGCCCCGGCAGCCGGAACGCCGAGGACATAGCCAACATGCGGACCGCCGGAGAAGTTGATGGCGCACACCAAGGGATTGCCGTCCTTGTCCCAGCGGACAAACGTCAGGACATTGCGGTCGGCGTCCCCACCGTTGATCCACTGGAAACCACCGGGCTCGTTATCCCGCTCGTACAGGGCCGGCGTCGAGCTGTAGAGCTCGTTGAGGTCCTTGGTGAGGAGCTGCAAACCGCGGTGCGCCGGAATGTCGGCCAGGTACCAGTCCAGTCCGTGCTGCTCGGACCATTCAGCCTCCTGGCCGAATTCGGTGCCCATGAAAATGAGCTGCTTGCCCGGGTGCGCCCACTGGTAGGCAAAGAAGGCGCGCAGGTTGGCCAGTTGCTGCCAGCGGTCCCCCGGCATCTTCCGGAGCATGGAGCCCTTGCCGTGCACTACTTCGTCGTGGCTGATAGGAAGCAGGAAGTTCTCGGTGAACGCGTAGACCATCGAGAACGTCAACGTACCGTGGTGCCACTTCCGGTTGACCGGGTCCTCGGAGGCGTACTTGAGGGAGTCGTGCATCCAGCCCATGTTCCACTTGAGCCCGAAGCCCAGGCCGCCGTGGCTTGTGGGGGCGGTGACACCGGGGAAAGCCGTGGACTCTTCGGCGATCATCACCGCGCCGGGGTGGGTCTTGTAAACGGTGGCGTTGACTTCCTGGAGGAAGGAAATGGCTTCCAGGTTCTCGCGTCCGCCAAAGCGGTTGGGCGACCACTGCCCGTCTTCACGCGAATAGTCCAGGTACAACATCGAGGCCACCGCATCAACGCGGAGTCCGTCGATGTGGAACTCATCAAGCCAGTACAGCGCGTTGGACACCAGGAAGTTCCGCACCTCTGTGCGGCCAAAGTCGAAGATCAGCGTTCCCCAGTCGGGGTGCTCGCCCAGGTTCGGGTCGGCGTGCTCGTACAGAGGTTCGCCGTCGAACTGAGCCAATGCCCAGGCATCCTTGGGGAAGTGCGCCGGAACCCAGTCCAGCAGCACGCCGATTCCGGCCTGGTGCAGGGAATCCACCAGGAACCGGAATTCGTCCGGATGGCCAAAGCGCGACGTCGGCGCAAAGTAGGACGTCACCTGGTAGCCCCAGGAGCCGCCGAAGGGGTGTTCGGCCACAGGCATGAACTCAACGTGCGTGAAGCCCAGCCACTTGACGTAGTCCACAAGCTCCTTGGCCAGCTCGCGGTAGCCCAGGCCAATGCGCCAGGATCCGAGGTGGACTTCGTAGGCGCTCATCGGCGAATTGTGCGGGTCACGCTGGCCGCGAGACTCCATCCATTCGGCGTCCTTGAACGCGTAGGACGGCTCCACCACCCGGGACGCCGTCAGCGGCGGGACTTCGGTGCCGAAGGCCAGGGGGTCTGCCTTTTCGACCCAGTGGCCGCTCTTGGTCTTGATCTCGAATTTGTAGCACGCCCCTGCTAAAACGCCGGGAAGGAAGACTTCCCACACGCCTGAGGAGCCCAGCGAGCGGAGCGAATTTTCGCGGCCGTCCCAGGCGTTGAAGTCGCCTTTGACGCGGACCGCCTGCGCGTTCGGCGCCCAGACGGCAAAGGAGACGCCGTCAACATCGCCGAGGGAGGACTTGTAGTGCTGGACGTGCGCGCCCAGGACTTCCCAGAGCTTCTCGTGCCGGCCCTCGCCGATCAGGTGCAGGTCCACTTCACCCACGGTGGGCAGGTAGCGGTAGGGTTCGTCCACGGTCAGCGGCGCGGCACCAGGATAGGTGACCTCCAGCCGGTAGTCGGGCACGTGGCCGGCCTGCAGCGGTTCGAGGACTGCCACCCATACACCGTTGCTTTCGTGGGTCATGGGCACTGCACCCACGGCAGTCACCACGCTCACTGCCTCCGCGAGGTGCTTAAGCGTCCGAACCGTCACATGGCCATGGTCGTCCAGGTGGGCGCCGAGCACTGAGTGCGGCGCGTGGTGTTCGCCGTTCGCCACGCGGGCCAACGTGTCCGGGTCCACGTGAAGAGGCACCCGGGGCCGGTCTGTACGTGCTGAGCCTGTCATTTTGATACCTTCCGATGCTGCCCCGGCCTGATCGCCGGAGCCTTTAACGCTGAGGAGCCGCCTGGACGCATTCGTTGGAATGGCCAGCCAGTCAGGTCTGTTCCGTAATTCATATACGACTTCGTAGAGGGCCTTGTCCAGCCACAATGCCACAAAGAGCGGTGAAGTCCGGTCGATGGTGCCGGGTGTGACTGCGGCATACCCGGCAAGGAACGCGTCCGCGCAATCATCGACCCAGGACGCCGGAACGCGGGCACCCTGATATTCGCGTTCTGCCGCGCCTGCCGCGTAGTCGAAGGAACGCAGCATTCCCACCACGTCCCGGAGCGGAACATCGGGGAAGTTGCGTTCGGCGATGGGCCGCAGTGGCTCACCTTCAAAATCAAGGATGGCCCACCGGCCGGGCTGGCCGCCGTGGCCGGGGACCTGCAGGATCTGGCCGAGGTGGAGATCGCCGTGGATCCGCTGCAGCGGCCCTGCCGGCACGCCGTCGAGCTGGCCAAGCAGAGCCCCTAGTGCGTCGTCGTAAGGCCCGACGGCGGCACTGGCTTCCGCCCATGCCTGCCGGACCCGCTGGGCTACTCCGGGCGCAATGAGCTGACCCGGCGCCGGTTCAACCGCTGTGCCGAGGGCTTCCGCCAGCCGGCGGTGGACCGTTGCTGTGGCAGCGCCAAGGGCATGCGCCTCGGCGGTGAAATCGGCACCGGTGCGCGCGGCATCCACGGCAAGGCGCCAGGCATCGCGGCCGCCGGCGAGGAATTCGTGGGCTACGGCAAGCTCGCCTTGCGATGGCGCCTGTGCCGGGAGCCCCGGTGATGCCGGCGCTTGCCATTCCCCGCGGACCCACCCGAGCGTGGCCGGAACCTCGAGGGTGCCCTGGGCCGTCAGCGCCGCCCCTACCTCGACCTCAGGGTTGATCCCTTCGGAAAGGACGCGGAAGAATTTCACGATCGCGGCGGACTCGCCGTCGTCAACAATGACAGAGCTGTTGGACTGCTCGCCGGACAGGACTTTGACCATTCCGTGGGCGGTAGGCAGTCGGTGCTCCGACCGGGTGCGGTGGCCAGTCGCCGAGCCGGTGCCCGAGCCTGCTTCGGACCGGATCAGCTCCAGCCAGGAGGACACAAAGGAAGGATCGTGCACGGCGTCGTAGATCCAGGCCATGCCGGTCTCGGGAGCTTGGCCGACCAGTGCCCGCTCCGCTCCGGCAAGCGGACTTGCCCGGTAACTCAGCGGGACCTGGACCACGTCAGTCCGGAGACCGCCGTCGGCCGTCCGGGAGGAAACAGCCAGCAGGAAGATCTCCAGCCGGGCCTGCCCGGCGGCATCTTCAAGGCTCAGGCTGCCCGCCTGTGCCAGCGAAAAATCGGCTGTCTTCACGGGGAACCACCGCTGGCGCGGAAGCCATTCGCGAAGGACGGCGCTCAGTGTGGCTGTGAGGGTGGGCTGGGCCATGTCAGTTCTCGATGGACAGGATGGGCAGTGCCTGCGTGTACGGGGAGGCTGGATTGGACGTCGCCGAGCGGACCCGCAGCCAGAAGAAATCATGGCTTCCCAGCGTCAGCGTCAGTGATCCGTCGTCGTCGATCCCGGGGAACGGCTGCCCGCCGAACACATCGCGCAGCCCGCGGCCGGCAAACTGGGGAATCCGCAGTTTTGCCGCCACGGGGTGCTGCGAAAGGTTGAAGGCGCACAGAATGGTTTCGCCGGGCAGCCCTGCAGTGTTGTCATCCGAAAGTTCCCGGAGATACGCCACCACGGCGTCGTGGTCCGCTTCGACATGTTTGAACGCGCCCAGCCCGAAGGCAGGGTGGTTCTTGCGGACGCTGAGGATCTGCCGGGTCCAGCGGAGCAGGGAACCGGAGTGGGCGGCCTCGGCTTCCACATTGGCCATGCCGTAGCTGTACACCAGCGACTGGATGACCGGCAGGTAGAGCTTGCCGGGATCAGCGTTGGAGAATCCTGCGTTCCGGTCCGGGTTCCACTGCATGGGGGTGCGCACAGCATCGCGGTCATCGAGCCAGATGTTGTCCCCCATGCCGATCTCGTCCCCGTAGTACAGGAACGGGCTGCCAGGCAGCGACAGCAGTAGGGCATTGATCAGTTCGATCTCGGCCCGGGAATTATCCAGCAACGGTGCAAGCCGGCGCCGGATCCCGATGTTGGCGCGCATCCGGGGGTCCGGCGCGTACCAGCCCAGCATTGCCGCACGCTCGTCGGCCGTGACCATCTCCAGCGTCAGTTCATCGTGGTTGCGCAGGAACGTTCCCCACTGCGCCCCTTCGGGGATCTCCGGGGTGTCATGCATGGTCTCGATGATCGGAGCGGCCTTCTGGTCCCGCAGGGCGTAGTAGAGGCGCGGCATGATGGGGAAGTGGAAGGCCATGTGGCATTCGGGCTCTTCCGCTGTTCCGAAGTACTCCACCACCTCGTTGGGCGGCTGGTTGGCCTCGGCGATGATCACGCGGCCCGGGTAGCCTTCATCCACCATGGCCCGCAGCTTGCGCAGGAAGTCATGGGTGGCCGGCAGGTTTTCGCAGTTGGTCCCTTCTTCCTCGAAGAGGTACGGGATGGCGTCCGCCCGGAAACCGTCGATGCCCTGGTCCAGCCAGAAACGGACCACGTCAAAGAGCGCTTCGATGACCTTGGGGTTTTCAAAGTTCAGGTCAGGCTGGTGGCTGAAGAAGCGGTGCCAGAAGAATTGCCGGCGGATGGGGTCGAAGGTCCAGTTGGACTCCTCCGTGTCCACGAAGATGATGCGGGCGTCCTGGTACTTCTCGTCAGTGTCGCTCCACACGTAAAAGTCGCCAAAGGGACCGTCCGGGTCCTTGCGCGATTCCTGGAACCAGGGGTGCTGGTCCGAGGTGTGGTTCAGCGGCAGGTCAATGATGACCCGGACGCCGCGGGCATGGGACTCGGCCACTAGCCGCTTGAAGTCGCTGATGGTGCCGAACTCATCCAGGACGGAGTTGTAGTCCGAAATGTCGTAGCCGCCGTCACGTAGCGGCGACTGGAAGAACGGCGGCAGCCACAGGCAGTCCACGCCAAGCCACTGCAGGTAGTCCAGCCGGTCGATCAGGCCGGAAAAGTCGCCCGAACCGTCGCCGTTCGCATCCGCGAAAGCCCGCACCAGCACCTCATAGAACACAGCTTTCCGATACCAGAGCGGATCGTGGGCCAGGCCAGGGGCGTTCAGCTCAAACGTACTCTTGGGGGTGAAATGCTGGCTGGAACTCTGCGGGTTAAAGCTCACTGATGCAATCTCCTCACGCTCAGGATGTGGGCGGGTTCAACGTGCGCATCCAGGCGGACGTAGTTGTATTCGCCCCATTCCCAGGATTCGCCGGAAATGAGGTCATCCACCCGGAACCCGCCGTTGGGCGACAGGTCCTCGGGGTCAAGTTCCAGCGCAGCCAGATCCAGTGAAATGGTGCTCTCCCTGATGCCGTGCGGATCAACGTTGACCACCACAATGATGGTGTCTTTGGTGCCGTCCGGCAGGGTTTTGTGCTTGGAGTACACCACCGTGGCGTCGTCGGTGCTGTGGTGGACCGTGAGATTCTGCAGGTCCAGCAGCGCCGGGTGGTTGTGCCTGATCGCGTTGAGCCTGGTCAGGTACGGCGCCAGGGTCCGGCCTGAGGCAGCGGCAGCGTCCCAGTCACGGGCTTTGTATTCGAATTTCTCGTTGTCGATGTACTCTTCCGCTCCGGGGCGGGCAACATGTTCATAAAGTTCGTAGCCGGCATAAACGCCCCACAGGGGGCTGGCGGTGGCGGCCAACGCCGCACGGATCTTGAACGCCGCCGGACCGCCGAACTGCAGGTATTCCGTGAGGATGTCCGGCGTGTTGACAAAAAAGTTGGGCCGGAAGTATGCGGGCGATTCGTGGCTGACCTCCGTGAAGTAGGTTTCCAGTTCCTTTTTGGTGTTCCGCCACGTGAAGTAGGTGTAGGACTGCTGGAAGCCCGCCCGGCCCAGGGCGTGCATCATGGCAGGGCGCGTGAACGCTTCCGCGAGGAACACCACGCCAGGGGTCTTTTTGTTGACCTGGCCAATGAGCCATTCCCAGAACCACACCGGTTTGGTGTGCGGATTATCCACCCGGAAGATCTTCACGCCATGGCTGACCCACAGCAGCACGACCCGCAGGATTTCCTTCGCAAGCCCTTCCGGATCATTGTCGAAATTGAGCGGGAAAATGTCCTGGTATTTCTTGGGCGGGTTTTCCGCGTACGCGATGCTCCCGTCAACCCGGGTAGTGAACCATTCCGGGTTGGACTCCACCCAGGGGTGGTCCGGCGCGGCCTGCAGCGCCAGGTCCAGGGCGACTTCCAGGCCAAGTTCGTTGGCGCGGGCAACAAAGGCGTCGAAGTCCTCGAACGTGCCCAGTTCCGGGTGGATGGCGTCGTGGCCGCCCTCCTTGGCGCCGATGGCCCAGGGCGAGCCGGGATCATGCGGGCCGGCAATCAGGGTGTTGTTGGGGCCTTTGCGGTGCTGGATACCGATGGGGTGGATCGGCGGCATATAGAGAACGTCGAAGCCCATTTCCGCCACCGCGTCCAGCCGCTTCGCCGCGGTCCGGAAATTCCCGGACGTCCACGCCCCGGTGGTGGCGTCCCTGACGGCGCCTTCGGACCGGGGGAAGAATTCGTACCAGGCTCCGCGGCCTGCGAGATCGCGCTCCACCAGCAGCGGGAACTGCTCGGAAACGGTGATCAGTTCGCGGATCGGCTGGCGGTTCACCACGGCGGCCACGTCCGCGCCGAAGCCGGCTCCCAGACGCTCCTCATCGGTGAGGGACCCGTTGCCCAGGATGGAAGACGCCATGCGCAGGGTACGCCGGTCCGACGCATTGCGGGAGGCGTCGGCGGCCGCTTCCGAGAGCAGCGCCGATCCTTCGGCGAGCATTAATTCGACGTCGATGCCTGCCGCCACCTTGACTTCGGCGTTGTGGTGCCAGGTTCCGTAGCGGTCGTGCCAGGCCTCGATGAAAAACGTCCAGTTTCCAACGGCCGACGGCGTGAGGATGCCCTCCCAGCGGTCGGTACCGAGGCCGCGTTCCCCCTTGGGCGGCGCCAGCCTGACGCGCTGGCGTTCCTTCCCGCGGGGATCCAGGAGGACCGCGCTGACACCCAGTTGGTCATGCCCCTCCCGGAAAGCGGTGGCGCCCACCACAATTCCCTCCCCCGGCAAGGCCTTGGCAGGATACTTTCCGCCCTCCACCACAGGCTGCACGGCGGTGATCGGAAAACGGCCGAATCTTAGCCCGTCGGTGATTTGGCCTTTCGGCTTTTTCTTTGAGGCGGCAGGGGTTACTGAGTTAGTCGTCACAGGCTCGACGTTAGCGAGAAATGGTCCAGATTGCTAAGCCTGCGCTGCTTTTTGTCGCGGCGATTCGTCTTATCCGCCACGCCAACTGTCATTTACCTAAAAGAAAGCCAAAGCAGTTCCAGACGTTGATGTTGTCGGTTAGTGTGGCGCAGGTGAAGGCAATCCGCAGATTTACCGTCAGAACTGTCCTCCCGGAACCCATCAGGCCGCTGGCCCGGTTGGCCACCAACCTGCGCTGGTCCTGGCACCGGCCCACCCGTGAACTTTTCGCTGGCCTGAACCGCCGCATCTGGGAGGAATCCGACCAGGATCCCATCAGTTTCCTGGGCCGGGTCAGCCGCGAAGAGTTCCAGCGCCTCGCCGCCGACCAGTCGGTGGTGGACCAGGTCCGCGCCGCCGCCGAGGACCTCGACCGGTACCTTGAGCAGCCCCGCTGGTACCAGAGCCTGGGCGAGGATGCCCCGGCCGCCATTGCATACTTCTCCCCCGAATTTGGCATCACCGAAGTCCTGCCGCAGTACTCCGGCGGCCTGGGCATCCTGGCCGGCGACCACCTCAAGGCCGCCTCGGACCTGGGTGTGCCCCTGATCGGGGTTGGCCTGCTGTACCAGGCAGGCTACTTCAAGCAGTCCCTCTCCCGCGACGCCTGGCAGCAGGAAACGTACCCGGTACTCGACCCTGACGGCCTCCCCCTCACACTGCTTCGTGAGCCGTCCGCCGATGGCAACGGCCGTCCCCTGCAGATCTCGCTCCCGCTCCCCAACGGGCGCCGGCTGCTGGCACACATCTGGCGTGCCGACGTCGGACGCGTTCCCCTCTTGCTGCTGGACTCCAACGTTCCCGGCAACGACGACGCCGCCCGCGGCATCACCGACCGCCTCTACGGCGGCGGCGGAGACCACCGGCTCCAGCAGGAGCTCCTGCTGGGCATGGGCGGAGTCAAGGCGCTGCGGGCGTACCAGCAGCTGACCGGAACCGCGGCGCCCGAGGTGTTCCACACCAATGAGGGCCATGCCGGCTTCCTGGGGATTGAGCGCATCCAGGAACTGATGGCCGGCGACGCCGCCCTCAGCTTCGACGAAGCCCTCGCCGCCGGCCGGGCGTCCACGGTCTTCACCACCCACACTCCCGTTCCGGCCGGCATCGACCGTTTCGAGATTTCCCAGATCCACCACTTCTTCCAGGCCGGGCTTGCGCCCGCGGTACCCGCGGACCGGATCCTGGAGCTGGGCCGGGAAAACTACGCCGACGGCAATCCGTCAGTCTTTAACATGGCGGTGATGGGACTCCGTCTGGCACAGCGGGCCAACGGCGTCGCCAAGCTCCATGGAGAGGTATCCCGCGGGATGTTCTCGGCCCTGTGGCCGGGGTTCGACCACTCCGAGGTGCCCATCACGTCCGTTACCAACGGCGTCCACGTGCCCACCTGGGTCGACGGGCGCATCTCCCGGCTCGCGAGAGAACAGTTCGGCACCGAGGCCGAAGCCCTGGGCCGCTGGGACCTCGCCTATAACGTCAGCGATGCTGACGTCTGGGCGCTGCGCCGTGAAATGCGCACCGCGTTGGTGGAGGACGTACGCCGCCGGCTCAGGGCTGCGTGGAAGAAACGCGGCGCCGCCGACGCCGAGCTTGGCTGGACCGACAGCGTCCTGGACCCCGATGTGCTGACCATCGGCTTCGCCCGGCGCGTCCCCACCTACAAGCGCCTGACGCTGATGCTTCGCGAGCCGGACCGGCTCAAGGCGTTGCTACTGCATCCGGAGCACCCGATCCAACTGGTGATCGCCGGAAAGTCCCACCCGGCAGATGATGCCGGGAAGAAGATGATCCAGGATCTGGTCCGCTTCACCGACGACCCCGAGGTCCGCCACCGCATCGCCTTCCTGCCGAACTACGACATCGCAATGGCCAGGACGCTTTTCCCGGGCTGCGACGTGTGGCTCAACAACCCGCTCCGCCCCCTGGAGGCGTGCGGCACATCGGGCATGAAGGCCGCCATCAACGGTTCGCTGAACCTTTCGGTGATGGACGGCTGGTGGGATGAAATGTACGACGGCGAGAACGGCTGGGCGATCCCCACCGCCAACAACGACGCGTCCCCCGAAGAGCGGGACGACATCGAGGCGGCGGCGCTGTACGAACTCCTGGAAACGCAGGTGGCGCCGCGCTTCTACGGGAACACGGTGTCTGACAGCGCAGGTGCTGCCGGGCCGTCCACCACGGGCACCGAGAAAGTCCCGACGCACTGGGTGTCAATGATCAAGCACACGCTGTCCCACCTAGGACCGGCCGTTTCCGCGGAGCGCATGCTGCACGACTACGTCAACGTGCTCTACCGGCCCGCGGCCGAGGCCGGACGCAGAGCCGTTGCCAACTCCTACGCGCAGGCCCGTGTGCTGGCGGCATGGACTGCCAAGGTACGTTCGGCGTGGCCTCTGCTGCACGTCGAACATGTGGACTCCGTAGGCGTTTCCGAGGACCCGCAGATCGGGGACACCCTGCAGGTGAACGCCTACATCGCGCTGCACACTCTCTCACCGGAGGACGTGTCCGTGGAGGTGGCTTATGGCCGTGCCGAGGAAAGCGACACCCTGGCGGACATCACCCTGATGGAGTTGAACTCGAAAGAGGACCTCGGCGAGGGACGCCACCTGTTCAGCGGCTCGCTGGTCATCGACCGCTCCGGTCCCTTTGGCTACACCGTCCGCGTCCTGCCACGGCACGAGGCATTGGCTTCCAAGGCGGAGCTGGGGCTGATCGTCAACGCCTGAGCACCAGCGTCATACCTAGAGGAGCACGGCCGTGACCGCGAGGTCACGGCCGGCGTAGCTTTCGGCATCCTGGAGGACCTCGCAGATGATCCCGAAGGACCGGTCCCCACGGAACGCTGCGGCCACCTGCCAGAGGACCGTGACCGGGGAACTGCCGTTCTCGCCGATGCTGTCCGCGAAATCGTGCAGGGAATCGTTCAGGGCGTCCATGTTCACGCCGTAGTGCTCAGGGAAGGCGAGCACTTCGCCGAAGGTTTCCAGAACAGCCTTCTTGCTGTCGGCAGCGGGGACCACCAGGCTGCGGCGGCCGGCGTCGGCGACCTGTTCCTGGAGTTCTTCGATGGTCCAGGTATCGGCGGAGTAGATTTTCATGAGGGTGTTCAGCTGCCTTCTGCGATGAATTTGAACGAGTCGTAGTGGTCCTGCGTGTAGTACTTCTCGCCCTCGGAACCGGTGACGATGCGGCGGGCTCCCCTGTCGGATTCACCCGGAGTGGGCACGGTGTACTCGCGGTAATAGCCTGAGCCCTGCCGCGGGAGAATGCGCTCGAAGTTGCCGAACGTCTTATTGTCCTGGCTGTAGCGGTAGGGGCCGCCGGCACGGATGGTGGCGAGGGTAGTCCGGGCTTCGGCCGGCAGTTGGGATTCCTTGATCGCGGGCAGCCCGGACGGGTTGGCGGGGACTACCGCCGGGGCCGGAACCTCCGCAGGGCCCGGGACGGGAGCGCCCGGGACCGGGGCCGCGCTGGAACTTGCTGCCGGAGTCGTACTTCCCGTTAAAGTCTCAAGGAGTCCGGGGCCGCCGAAAGCGAACACCGCTAGGGCCAGCAGCCCGGTCAGCAGCAGGGCAATGGAGCGGTTGCGCAATTTTGGTCCCCTCCGCAGTTAAGTGCGGTAGATGTTAATCGAGTTCGCCTCGATGCTGTCCGTCTCGCCGGACGCCACGCGGCTGCCCTGTCGAAGCTCGTGAAGCGGCGACGTTGTCAGCCGGAGTTCGAACATCCTGCGGGGCGTTCCGTCGTCGTTCTTGAGTTCCGGAAGGGTGATTTTCACGTCGGAGCCGCTGCCGTTGACCACCACGAGGCCCGCCAGCGTGCCGTCATCGGAGCCAAGCAGGAGCTGCATGACCCGGTGCCGGGGATCATTCCACTGATCCATGGACATGGGCTGTCCCGAGTGATCAAACCAGTAGATATAGGACTGCTCATCCCGAGCCGGAAAATCATGGGGTTGGCTTGCCAGGAACTCCTTGCGCAGCCGGACGTAGCGCTTGGTGCTGCGGAGCATCTCTGCGGATTCCGGCGTACGCGTCCAGTCGAGCCAGGCCAGTGGGTTGTCCTGGCAGTAGGCGTTGTTGTTTCCCTGCTGCGTGCGTGCCAGCTCGTCGCCGGCCGTGATCATCGGCACACCGAGCGAAATCATCAGGGACGCCATGAGGTTCCGCCGGGACTGCGACCGCTGCGCCAGGATGCTCTCGTCCTCGCTCCTGCCTTCGAAACCGTGGTTGTAGCTGCGGTTGTCCCCGTGCCCGTCCCGGTTCTGCTCGCCGTTGGCCTCGTTGTGTTTACGGTCGTAGGACACAAGGTCGTTAAGGGTGAAGCCGTCGTGTGCCGTGATGAGGTTAACCGACGCCAGCCTGGAACGGCCCGATGCTTCAAAGAGACCGGCAGACCCGGACAAGGCATCAGCCAGCCGCGCCACGGACCCGCCCTGCCCGCCGGCTTCGATGGCCGCCCGGTCCGCAAGCCAGAAGGAGCGGACGCCGTCCCGGAAGTGGTCGTTCCAGTCAACCCAGCCGCCCGGGAACCGTCCCGTCTGCCAGCCGCCGTAGCCCACGTCCCAGGGCTCGGCGATCAGTTTTACGTCAGACAGCACCGGATCGGCGGCCACAGCCACCAGGAACGGGTGGCGGGGATCAAACTCGTTGTCCGCGTTCCGGCAGAGCGTCACGGCCAGGTCGAAGCGGAAGCCGTCGATGTGGAATTCGTCCACCCAATACCGGAGGGAATCCAGCACCAACTGGACCACCCGGGGCTGGCCGAAATTCAGGCTGTTGCCGCAGCCCGTTGTGTCGATGTACTTCCCGTGGCCATCCGTTCGGTAGTACGTGTCCTCACCGAGTCCGCGGAAGCTGATGGCCTGGCCGGCCGGGCCGCCTTCGGCAGTGTGGTTATAGACGACGTCGAGAATCACTTCAAGCCCTGCCGCGTGGAGCAGCTTGACCATTCCCTTGAACTCGTCCTGGACGGCGTGCGGTCCGGAGTTCTGCGACGCCTGCGTCGCATAGGCCGCGTGCGGTGCGAAAAACGCGGCCGTGTTGTAGCCCCAGTAGTTGGTCAGGCCGAGGTTCTGCAGGTGCAACTCATCGAGGTGGAAGTGCACCGGGAGCAGCTGGACAGCGGTTATGCCCAGGCTCTTGAAATGCTCGATGATGGCCGGATGGGCCATTCCGGCGTAGGTGCCGCGCAGTTCCTCGGGGACATCGGGATGCAGCATGCTCTGGCCGCGGACATGGGCCTCGTAGATGATGGTGTTCCGCCACTGCGTCCGGGGCCGCTCGTCGGTGCCCCAGTCAAAATCGCCGGCCATCCGGACGCTCGTCAGGAATCCTTCCCGCTGGTCCACCGCCCGGCCGTAAGGATCGAGCAGAAGCGGCTGCCCGCCGTCGTCGTCCAGGTCCACGATGGGGACCGCCAGCGGCAACGGGTCCGCCTTGGACGTGGCGCGGAAACCGTACAGCGATCCGTACGGGAAATCCTCAACAATTCCGTGGTGCACGCCGTGGGTGACGTTGGGCAGGGTCTGCAGATGCCACTCGCTGCCGGGGGCCTTGTAGGCAATCTCAAGGTTCTCCACGGCCGGGGCGTACACGGCGACGTTGGCGCTGGACTGCACGCCGTAATCCGCTCCCGATCCCGGGCGCGGGACGCTGACACCGAGCGGATATGCCGAAGAGGCATCCCGGGTGGAAGCGGTATCGAAAAGCGGCATGACCATCACGTCCATGGTAGCGGCCAGCGGCTGTTGAACTGCACTGGCGCTTTTATGACGTCACCCGGACCCACCACGCTCCAACGCTCTCGCAGTTTTCGCGCCTTAAACCGAAACGCTGTCTCACCGGGTGAGAGAGCGTTTCTGTTTAGGTTGCAGGAACTGCGAGAGCGTTGCTGTTATACCCGCCAAAGGTGGGAGAGCGTTCGCGGAACGGCGGGCATCCGGAAGCGTGCGTCAGAGCGACGAAGGAGCAGCACGCGGAGGATGTCCGCCGTGCCGCCCCGCGCCGCGGCTCAGCTACTACTTGACGGCGCGCTGCCTCGAGATTTCGTACAGCGAGATACCAACGGCCATGGACGCGTTGAGCGATTCCATGGCGGAGTTGATCGGGATGGAGACGATCTGGTCGCAGTTTTCGCGGACCAGGCGGCTCAGGCCCTTGCCCTCGGAACCGACCACAATGCAGACGGGCTCGGTGGCCAGCGTGAGGTCAGGCAGCGAAACGTCGCCGTCGCCGTCGAGCCCCAGGACAAAGATGCCCATGTTCTTGAACTGCTTCAGGGCACTGTTCAGGTTGGCGGCACGTGCCACGGGAACACGCACGGCAGCGCCGGCGCTGGTCTTCCAGGCCGAGGCTGTGACGCCCACGGAGCGGCGTTCCGGGACGATGACGCCGTGGCCGCTGAAGGCCGAGACGGAGCGGATGATGGCACCAAGGTTGCGCGGGTCCGTGATGCCGTCAAGGGCAACGAACAACGGGGCGTTGGATACGTGGCCCTTCTTCCAGCGGTCCACGGTTTCCTCGGCCAGGTCATAGGCGTCCTGGTACTCGTAAGGCGGGATCTGCAGGACCAGGCCCTGGTGGATGGCGTCGTCCGTCATGCGGTCAAGTTCGGGCTTGCCGGTCTCGAGCAGCGGGATACCGCGTTCGGCGGCGATCTTCAGCGACTCCTTGACACGGTCATCCATTTCAATCCGGATGGCGATGTGCAGGGCCTTCGCGGGGATCCCGGCGCGGAGGGCTTCCACCACGGAGTTACGGCCGGTGACGACTTCCTCGGTGGCGCGGCCCTTGGGGCCCGTGCGGGAGGCGCCGGCGCTGCGGGCGCCCGTACCGCGCTTGGCGGCCGAACGCTCGGACAGCTGCTTGCTCTTGTGCGCCTTGTGGTAAGGGCGGTCCTCCGCCTTGGGCGTGGGACCCTTGCCTTCCAGGGCCTTACGGCCATGACCACCGGTTCCGATGGTTGGCCCCTTCTTTGCTTTGACCGACCGGCGACCGTTGTTGGCCATGATTTTCCACCCTTGATTGTTTGACTGAGTCTGCTTACCAGTCTACTGAATCAAGTAAAATCTCCGGTTCAGTCCCGTTGCAGGCTCCAGGTAGCGCCATTTGGGCCATCTTCGACGACGACGCCGGCCGCCTTCAGCGTGTCGCGGATGGCGTCGGAGGCAGCCCAGTCCTTGGTGGCCCGGGCCTGGGTGCGGGCAGCGAGCTGGGCTTCCACCAGGACGTCGAGGGCGGCCGACTCCCGGGCGTCCGACGCCGGGCCGGAAGCCACCGCATTCAGGCCCAGGACCCGCAGCATGTCATGCACGCTGTGCAGGGACTGCTGTGCGTCCTCCAGCTTCCCCTCCGTCAAGGCAGTATTTCCGGCACGGACTGTTTCGTGGACCACGGCGAGGGCCTGCGGCACGTTGAGATCGTCATCCATGGCGTTCTCGAACGCCTCGGGAACCTTGCCATAGGTGGCGAAGGTGTAGTTCCCACCAGCGGCGAGCACCCGAACGGCGCGGCTGATGAAGCCGTCGATGCGTTCGACGGCGGCGGCGGCCTCTTCGAGCGACGTGGGGCGGTAGTCCAGCACTGAGCGGTAGTGGGCCTGCCCGAGGTAGTAGCGGACCACCCGCGGTGACGCGAGGTCCAGCATCTCCGAAGGGCTGATGGTGTTGCCGATGGACTTGGACATTTTTTCGCCCTGGTAGGTGACCATGCCGTTGTGCATCCAGAAGTTGGCGAAACCGTTCCCTGCGGCCTGGGACTGGGCCATTTCGTTTTCGTGGTGCGGGAAGCGCAGGTCCAGTCCGCCGCCGTGGATATCAAATTCGGTGCCGAGGTACTTGGTGACCATGGCCGAGCACTCGAGGTGCCAGCCCGGGCGGCCGGCGCCCCAGGGCGAGGCCCAGCTCGCCGTCGTCGGCTCTCCTTCTTTGGAGCCCTTCCACAGCGCAAAGTCTCGGGGGTCCTTCTTGCCCCGGGGATCCGCATCCGGGGCGCCCTGCATGTCGTCAATGTTCTGGCGCGTCAGTGTCCCGTACTTGTCCCAGGACCGTACGTCGAAGTAGACGTCGCCGGAATCGTCCAGCGCCGGGTAGGCGTGGCCCCGGTCGATCAGCTGTTGGATCAGCGCATGCATTTCGGGGATATGGCCGGTTGCCCGTGGCTCATAGGTGGGGCGGGAAACGCCGAGCGTGTCGTAGGCCTGCAGGAACGCCTGCTCGTAGCGGTAGGCCAGGGCCCACCATTCCTCCTCGCGGACAGCGTCCGGTCCGGCTTCGAAGTCCGGTCTGAACGATTCGGCAGACTTGGCGAGGATCTTGTCGTCGATGTCCGTGACGTTGCGGACCGCGGTGACCCGCAGCCCCCGGTACTCAAGCCAGCGGGTGAGCTGGTCAAAGGCGATCGCCGAGCGGATGTGGCCAACGTGCGGCATGCCCTGCACGGTGGCTCCGCAGTAGTACAGGCTCGCTTTTCCCGGGACGAGGGGAACGAAGTCACGGACTTCGGCGGACGCGGTGTCATAGAAGCGGAGAGTCACCGCTCCAGATTAGCGGAAAAGGCCTGCGTGCCGGCCCCCGCGGGTTATCCGGCCTGCGCAGCGCCGGGTTGAATCACCGGGGATAGACCAAAGCGGTGGCGACGGCGGAAATTCCCTCGCCCCTGCCGGTGAAACCGAGTCCGTCGCTGGTGGTGGCCGTGACGCTGACCGGCGCCCCGGCCGCGTCGCTCAGCACGCGTTGGGACTCTTCCCGCCGCGGGCCGAATTTGGGCCGGGTAGCCACGAACTGCACTGCCACGTTGCCGATCTCAAAGCCGGCCGCACGGACAATCCTCGCCGCCTCGGTCAGGAGCGTGACGCCGGAGGCTCCGGCGAACTCCGGACGGTCGGTGCCGAAATGCGTGCCGAGGTCCCCGATGCCGGCGGCCGAGAACAGGGCGTCGGCGGCGGCGTGGGCCACCGGGTCCCCGTCCGAATGCCCGGCCAGTCCACGCTCGCCTTCCCAGAACAGCCCGCCCAGCCAGAGCGGACGGGGAAGGTCAGGGGACGCGTAGGCATGGACATCCAGGCCGATACCCGTACGCGGCAGGATCATCTTGGCTTCACTCATGCCTAACCCTCCACCCAGCGGATGCCCAGCGGGCCTTCCAGCAGCCCCTCGGCAATGATCAGGTCCAGCGGTGTGGTGATTTTTAATGACTGTGTGGAGCCATGGACGGCGTGCACGGGAACTCCCAGGAGTTCCACCAGCATGGCGTCGTCGGTGACCGCCGCAGCCTGTTTCTCGTCAAAGTCCGCCGCCGCCTGATGCGCCTGGATCAGTGTGGACAGGCGGAAGCCTTGGGGCGTCTGGACCGAACGGAGTTCCTCCCGCGGCGCGGTCCCGGTCACGAGTTCCGGGGCGATCCTGCTGTCCTCACCGCTCGTGGGAGCAACCATCTTCACCGTATCCACCACCGGTACCGCAGGAATCACTGCAACGGCGCCGGCCGCCAGCGAATCAACGACACGGTGGAAGACATACTCGGGCGTCAGTGCCCTGGCGGCGTCATGGACCAGCACCGCTTCGGTGCCGTCGAGCAAGGCGGCCAGCGCCGACCGGACGGAAGCGGCACGGGTGGCGCCGCCGTCGACCGTTGTCAGCAGGGGAAGCGGGTTCTCCTGGTTGCCATCGTGCCCCGCCCGGAGTTCCTCGGCGAAGGCCGCGCACAATTCCTGCAGGACCACATCTCCGGGCGGCAGGGCCACACAGATCTGGCGTGCGACGCCGGCGGCAGCGACGCCCCGGAGGGCATGGGTGAGGATGGCGTCGCTCCCCAGCGGCACGCGCGCCTTGGGCATGCCGTAACCCAGCCGCTCGCCGGAACCTGCGGCCACAATGACGACGGCTGTGACGGGGCGGGGAAGTCCGTTATTCATGCGGTCCAGCCTACGTGCCCGCTTGCCCGGCGTGCCGAATCCCACCCGCGCGACGCGCCTGCCGATGCGGACTGGACCGAAAAAAGGCAAAAAGAAACCCCGGAGGCACTTGCGTACCCCCGGGGCTCAATTCTTAGGAAGCCAGGACCTCGTCGAGAACGCTTGCAGCCTTCTCTTCATCAGTCTTTTCAGCCAGTGCAAGTTCTGAAATCAGAATCTGACGGGCCTTGGCCAGCATGCGCTTCTCACCTGCGGAAAGGCCCCGATCGTGATCACGGCGCCAGAGGTCGCGAACAACCTCTGCTACCTTGATGACGTCACCGGAAGCAAGCTTCTCCAGATTTGCCTTGTATCTGCGCGACCAGTTGGTGGGTTCTTCAGTGAACTCGGCCCGGAGAACATCAAATACGTGCTCCAGACCTTCCTTGCCCACTACGTCACGGACCCCAACAAGGTCAACGTTCTCTGCTGGAACTTCAATGGTCAGATCACCCTGAGCCACCTTGAGCTTGAGATACATTTTCTCTTCGCCCTTGACAGTGCGCATCTTGATTTCTTCAATTTTTGCAGCACCGTGGTGAGGGTAAACTACTGTCTCGCCGACCTCAAATACCATGTGGACATTCCCCTTTCCCGCAGACCAGTTTATCACGATTCAGGCATATGACTGGCCTCGAACCGGCCCCGGAACCCCGGAAATACGCGGAAAATGGGCAGAATAGACCCCCTTCCACCCCTTGACGAATGCGGATAATAGTGCATGCGCGGCCTGCTGCCAAGGGCAATATGACCGTGCGGAATCCTCGTTTGGGCCGGTTTGCCGCTAGGCTATGGCTGAATAATGTTTCAAGACTCTCGAGGAGTACGTGACGTGCGTTTCACTGCGATGAACCGGGCCCAGGGCGGCAAACTGGCACTGGCGGCAGGATCCCTGGCCCTCGCCCTGGCGACGATGACCGGCTGTGGCTACATCAACCCCCAGCAGACTTCTCACCAGTACGCGGCGTCGGACGGTATCCGCGCCGACCTGGGTCCGCTGCAGCTGCGCAACATGCTGATTGTCTCCGCCGGCGCAGACAAGCCCGGCCGCCTGCTCGGCGCCGTTTACAACTCCTCTTCACAGGACGTCAAGCTCACCGTCAACGGGGCCGAGGGTTCACAGACGCAGGTGCCGGTGAAAGCCAACTCCTACACCCTGCTCAACGACTCCACAGATGAAGCCATCCTCAGCACGAGCGGCGGCATCGCCGGCTCCCTCGTCGATGTGAAGATCACCGAAGACGGCACCAACGTGAGCAAGACTGTCCGCGTGCCTGTCCTGGATGCTTCCCTCGCGGAGTACAAGGAGTACCTGCCTGCCGGCAGCGAACCGACCGGATCCGCCACACCCAGCCCGTCGCCGTCGGCCACCGGCACTGGTGCGGCCCACTAAGCAGCAACAAAGCACAAAAAGGAGGGGCTCCCCGCAGGGAGCCCCTCCTTTTTGTGCACTTGAAGTCTGCTGCGCCTGATGCCCGGCGTGCCTTACGGCGGAGAGGCCTACGGCTCGAACTTGTAGCCCAGGCCGCGGACGGTTACCAGGAAACGCGGTATGGACGGGTCGGGCTCGATCTTGCCGCGCAGCCGCTTAACATGCACGTCCAGGGTTTTGGTGTCCCCCACGTAGTCCGAACCCCAGACCCGGTCGATCAGCTGGCCGCGGGTGAGTACACGGCCGGAGTTGCGCAGCAGCATTTCCAGCAACTCGAACTCCTTCAGCGGCAAGAGGACCTGCTGGCCATCCACGCTGACCACATGCCGTTCGATGTCCATCCGGACAGGGCCGGCCTGGACTGTGGCCGAGATCAGTTCCTCAGGTTCACCCTGCCGGCGGAGTACGGCCCGGACGCGGGCCACCAGCTCGCGGGAGGAGTAGGGCTTGGTGACGTAGTCGTCAGCGCCAAGCTCCAGGCCAACCACCTTGTCAATCTCGGAGTCCTTGGCCGTCAGCATGATGACCGGAACGCTGGAGCGCTGCCGCAGCTGGCGGCAGACCTCCGTACCTGACAGGCCGGGGAGCTGCAGGTCCAGCAGCACCAGATCCGCCCCGTTCCGGTCGAATTCGGTGATGGCGTCGAGGCCGTTGTCCACCACTTCTACCTCGAACCCCTCCTTGCCCAGTAGATAGGACAACGGATCACTGAACGATTCTTCGTCTTCGACAATCAAAATCCTGCTCAAGCGCTAGCTCCTTGCTCATGTACGCCGCGTTCTTTGCCACGCTCGGGTTCGGCTGGTTCTTTGACACCTGCGGTATCCGGTGCGTCCTGGCTTTCCATCTCAGGCAGCCGCAGGGTGAAAGTGGAACCCTGGCCGGGCCGTGACCACAATGTCACTTCACCGCCGTGGTTGGAGGCAACGTGTTTGACGATGCTCAGGCCCAGGCCCGTTCCGCCCGTGTGGCGCGAACGCGCCGCATCCACCCGGTAGAAGCGCTCAAACACGCGCTCCTGGTCCTCCGGGGTCAGCCCCTCGCCCTGATCCGTGACCGACACTGCGATCAGCCCGTCCTTTGACCGGACGCCCACGCCCACCCTGGTGTTCTCCGGGGAGTAGCGGATGGCGTTGTCGATCAGGTTACGCAGAGCGGTAACCAGCAGGTCCCGGTCACCAAAGACGGTGGCCTCAACCCGCTCCCCCACCACGATCCGGATGTTCTTGCTTTCAGCGGGGAGCTGGGAACGGTCCACCGCTTCGGTGATGACCGCATTGATATCCACGGCCTTGCCCTCCTGGGACACGCTGGCACCTTGGAGGCGAGACAGCTCGATGATGTCCTGGACCAGGGCGGCCAGCCGGCTTGACTCCTTGTGCATGCGCTTGGCGAACCGGCGAACTGCTTGTTCGTCGTCGGCCGAGGACTCCAGTGCCTCGGCCAGCAGGGAAATTGCGCCCACCGGGGTCTTCAGCTCGTGGGACACGTTGGCCACGAAGTCGTTGCGGATCTCTTCCGTGCGGGTAATTTCGGTGCGGTCGTCGGCCAGAAGCACGATATATTCCTCGCCGAGCATGGCCGCCCGGACCTGCACGATGATGGTGCCGTGGCCCAGCGGACCGCGCTGCAGCTCCAGCCGTTTTTCCAGGATCACGCCATCGCGGCGCACCCCGGCCGTCATGTCCAGAAGTTCCTTGTGAACCACCGTATGGCCGCGCACCAGGCCATACGCATAAGCTGCCGGGCTGGCGCGCACTACACCGTCCACCGCGTCAACCACCACAAAAGCCCGTCCGACGACGGCCAACACTTCCGCGGCGCCGGCCGGCAAAGCGAGTTCGTCCACGTCGACGTCAACAAGCTTGCGCTGCTTTTCACTGATCCTGAAGGCGAGCACGCCAAAGGTGCCGAGCGACAGGCCGACCAGGCCGGCGATGACACCGATGAGCATAGGATCCACAACTCCAGCTTAGGCCGTGGTTCCTGTCGAGACGGTGCGTCATGGCCCATTACGGGGACGGTTCAGCTAACGTTCATCTACAACCGACTAATCGTTTACCGCACGCTGACAGAGTTATACGCTGGAGTGCCGAATGGCGACATGAGTTCCGTCTGCCACCCGAGGGGCGGAGTTCCAAAGAAAGGACGCCCACGTGCGTAAGGTTTTTCAGGAAGAGCTGACCCAGGTGGGTGAGCAGCTGGTGGAGATTTCGAAGTTGGTCAGCGAGGCATTGGGGAAGGCTGCGACGTCCTTCCAGGTTGCCGACGTAGACCTGGCAGAGGACGTCATCGCCGCGGACGCCCGTATCGACTTTTTGCAGACCAGCCTGGATGAGCGCGCCATCGACATCCTCGCCCTGCAGGGGCCGGTGGCCAGCGATCTGCGGATGATCGTGGGCGCCCTCCGCATGAGCGCTTCCCTGGAGCGGATGGGGGACCTGGCCCGCCACATCGCCCAGCTGGCCCGGCTGCGCTTCCCGTCCACCGTGATCCCTGCTTCCATGACGGAAACGTTCAACAAAATGGCCGAGCAGGACCAACTGATCGCGGACAAGCTCATCGTGCTGCTGGAATCCCGGGACCTCGAAGTGGCCCGCGACATCCTCAAGGCCAACAACACCATCGACGATCTTCACCTGAGCGTCTTCAAGGCGATCGCCGCTCCGGACTGGGCCGAGTCCCCCGCCACCACCGTGGATGTGGCCCTGGCCAGCCGCTACTTCGAACGGTTCGCCGACCACGGCGTGTCCGTGGCCCGCAAGGTCACGTACCTCGTCACCGGCGAATGGCAGCCGCAGCGCTCCTAGCCGCTCCCTAAACCACATACGACGGCGGGCCGGTCACCTGAGGTGACCGGCCCGCCGTCGTTCGTTAAGTTCTATTTCTTGCCCTGGTTCGCCACTGCCAGGATGGCTTCCGCAGCGGCGTCCGGGTCCAGGTAGGTGCCGCCCGGCTTGACCGGCTGGAAGTCCTCGTCCAGGTCGTAGACCAGCGGGATGCCCGTGGGAATGTTCAGGCTGGCGATGGCGTCGTCGCTGATGCCGTCCAGGTGCTTGACCAGGGCGCGCAGCGAGTTGCCGTGGGCGGTAACCAGGACGGTCTTGCCAGCTTTGAGGTCTTCCTTGATATCCGATTCCCAGTACGGCAGGAGGCGGACCAGGACATCCTTGAGGCACTCGGTGCGGGGAAGCGCGTCACCGAGGTCCGCGTAACGGGGGTCGTGGGCCTGGGAGAACTCGGAGTCGTCGTCCAGGGGAGGCGGAGGGGTGTCGTAGGAGCGGCGCCATTCCATGAACTGCTCCTCGCCGTATTCGGCCAGAGTCTGTGCCTTGTCCTTGCCCTGCAGGGCGCCGTAGTGGCGTTCGTTCAGGCGCCAGTCCCGCTTGACGGGGATCCAGCCGCGGTCGGCCTTGTCCAGGGAAATGTTGGCCGTGTTGATGGCCCGCTTCAGGAGCGAGGTGTAGAGGACATCCGGGAGAAGATCGTTCTCAACCAGGAGCTCACCGCCGCGTGCTGCTTCCTCGCGGCCCTGGTCGTTGAGGTCAACGTCCACCCAGCCGGTGAACAGGTTCTTGGCGTTCCATTCGCTGTGGCCGTGGCGCAGCAGAATCAGCTTGTAAGTCATGATTTTTATCCTAGCCGAGGCACAGCGCCGCCCGCCTTGCGTTACAAGGGGCGACACTTCGCACGGAAACGTAGGGAACCGCAGGGATATGGTGGGGCGGTGGTGCAAAAAGCTGAACGGGTGGCGAACGCCCAGATCTCGGGCAGGACCCCCGGCGGGCCGGGCAGACCCGCCAGGCCAGGCAGGCCGGTCGGAAACGTCACACGGGGCACCACCAATCCCAACCGGATGCGGCGGGTGGACCGATGGCTCACCGGCCCCCAGGCCTGGCGTCTGCGCGCTGCCGAAGACCCTCTCGTGGTTGACCTGGGCTACGGCGCAACACCGGCCACCGCCGTCGAACTCTTTGAACGTCTCCGCGCCGTCCGGCCGGACGTCCGCGTGTGCGGAATCGAAATCGAGCCTGAGCGCGTCCGGATCGCCAAGGCGCTCGAGAGGCCGGGGCTGAGCTTCCAGGTGGGCGGTTTCGAGTTGCCGCTGCCCGGACGCCCGGTACTGGTCCGCGCCTTCAACGTCCTGCGGCAGTACGAAGAGGCTGATGTGGCGGGGATCTGGCGGCTGGTCCAGGGCCGGCTCGCCCCCGGCGGGCTCTTTATCGACGGGACGTGCGATGAGATCGGGCGGCGGGTGACGTGGGTGGCCCTCGACGCCGAGCGGCCATTGTCACTGAGTATGTCCGTGCGGTTCGGCAGCTTTGACCTGCCGTCGGAAATTGCCGAGCGGCTGCCGAAGGCGCTGATCCACCGTAACGTTCCGGGCGAGTCTGTCCACCGGCTGATGCAGGCCATGGACCGGGCCTGGCTGGAGTCGGCGCCGCTGGCGTCATTCGGGAACAGGCAGCGCTGGCACGCCATGTGCAGGGCACTGCTCGACGGCGGGTGGCCGGTTCAGGACGGCCCGGCGCGGTGGCGCCTGGGCGAACTAACGGTGGCCTGGGAAGCTGTGGCGCCGGGGGCCCCCGCCGGCAGGGTTCCCTGAGTGAGCTTGCGAACTGAGGTGCCGGTGGTTGGGCCCACGCCGGCAGGGTTCCCTGAGTGAGCTTGCGAACTGAGGGTGCCGGTGGGGAGTACGAACGACTGTAAGGCTGGGTTACCAGCCGCCGTAGGGCCCCTTATTACGGCTACCGCCGCGGCCTGCGTCCTTGACCGCTGGCCGGACGTCTGCGAGGTAAATGGACGCTGCCACCACGGCGGCGAGCCCAAAGAGGCCAAGCGTGCCGAAGATTCCGCCGCTGCTGAAGAGTGAGATGACGCCGATCAGGGTGGCGCCGCCGGTCAGTGCCAGCCAGAACATCTTGGTCCGCTTGCCGGTGGCTTCAAATGCAGCCGACTTGTGCCGGACGCAGTCCAGCAGCGCCCACACCTCAAGTCCCAGTGCCACCAGGGCAAGGGTAAAAAACACTGCCTGTTCAACAGGCCGAATAATCAGTTCACCGTCCACCGTCCAAGCCTAGCGGCCCAGCGAGTCGAGCGCCTGCTTCAAATCGGCCCAGAGGTCCTCAATATTCTCAATGCCGACGCTCAGGCGCACCAGATTGTCCGGGACGCTCCGCGGCTCAGCGGCGTGCCGGCGGCGCCGTTCGATCAGCGATTCCACCCCGCCCAGGGAGGTGGCCGGCAGCCACAGCTGCAGCGCGCGGACCAGTTTGTCCGCGGCGTCTGCTCCGCTCAGCCCGGCAACCGGCGCGATCTGCACGCACACAATCGAACCGAAGCCCGACATCTGGGTCTTGGCCCGCACGTGGCCGGGGTCCGTGGGGAGCCCCGGGAACCGGATGCTAGCGATCAGGGGGTGCGTACTCAGGCGTTCCGCAAGGAGCGCGGCGGAAGCCTGCGATCGTTCCACACGCAGGGCAAGGGTCCGGAGCCCGCGCAGTGCCAGCCATGCCTCGAACGGCCCGGCGATACCGCCATGAATGATGCGGTGGTGCAGCAGCGCTGCCCGGATGTCCGGGTTGGACGTCACCAAGGCGCCGAGGACGACGTCGGAATGTCCGGCCAGATATTTGGTCACCGAGTGAAGAACGACGTCGGAACCCAAGCTCAGCGGCTGCTGGACCAACGGCGTGGAGAACGTATTGTCCGTCACCACAATGGCGCCCACCCGGTGGGCCGCCGCCGTGAGTTCGCGGATATCGGCGATGCCCAGCATCGGGTTGGTGGGGCTCTCAAGCCACAGCATCCTGGCCGCTTTCGCGTCCGGTCCCTGCGGCGCGAGCTGTGCTTTGACTGCGTCAGTGTCCGTGATGTCCACAGTCCGCAGTTCCAGGAAGCCCTTCTGCGCCAGCTCCGTGGCCATCACCAGCGAACCCGCGTAGCTGTGCGAAGGCATCACAAGGACGCCGCCGGCGGGCAGCAGGGACAGTGCCGAACTGACGGCCGCGAGTCCGGACGCGTAGAGCAGGCCGGGCAGTTCAGATCCTTCAAGCTGGCCCAGGGCCTCCTCAAATGGATCCCAGGTGGGGTTGGAATAGCGGCCGTAGCCCCGGTCCCCGTCGCCCAGCGCTCCCGTGCCGAAGTACGTCGAGGACAGCACGATGGGCGGGTTGACGGGCTCGTCCCGCTCACGCGGCGGCCTGCCGGCGGCAACCACCACGGTTTCGGCCGACAGGGACGCTGCGTACTGTTCCGAGAGACTCATGGAGAAAGCGTACTTGGACGTGCGGCGGCGTCCGAAGTCGGTAGTCTTGAGCAGTGACCACCAACAGCCCTGGACTTTTCATCGCCTTCGAGGGCGGCGACGGCGCCGGCAAGTCCACCCAGGCGGCCCGGCTTGCCGAGACCCTGGAAACACGTGGCCTCACGGTCCTGCGGACCCGCGAACCCGGCGGGACGCCCATTGGCGAAAAACTGCGTTCCCTGGTCCTGGACCACGGCCACGGCCACATCGACGCCCACACCGAGGCCCTCATCTTTGCTGCCTCCCGCGCGGCCCATGCCAGCCAGGTCATCCGCCCGGCATTGGAACGCGGCGAGGTTGTTCTGACGGACCGCTACATTGATTCCTCCGTCGCTTACCAGGGGGCCGGCCGCGATCTGGGCACCGACGCCGTGCGTACCCTCAACGAATGGGCGACGTCGGGGCTGCAGCCCGACCTCACGGTGTTGCTGGACGTGGATCCCGCTGACGGCCGCCGCCGCCGCACAGCCGGCGACGCCGCCGAAGACCGCCTTGAGTCAGAGGCCGATGCATTCCATTCAACAATCCGCGGGGCGTTCCTCGAACTGGCCGCCAGCCGGCCGGATACGTATCTTGTCCTGCCGGCGGATCTGCCCGTCAACGAACTGTCCGCGCGGATCCTCACCCGCGTGGATGACCTGCTCGCGTCTGCAGGCCGGGGCGCCGCATGACTGTCTGGGACGACCTTCAGGGCCAGCCCGCCGTCGTCGAACAGCTCCGCCATGCCTCGCGGGGCGAGGGACTGACCCATGCCTGGCTGTTCACGGGCCCGCCCGGATCCGGGCGTTCCAACGCCGCGAAGGCCTTCGCGGCCGCCCTCAACTGCGATCAGGACGACGTGGCCAGGCGCGGCTGCGGGGAGTGTCCCGCCTGCCTGACCATCCTCGGCGAGACCCATTCGGACGTGACGTACGTCAGGACCGAGAAGGTCACCATCACCATCGATGAAGCCCGCGACCTGGTATCCAAAGCGGGCAACCGGCCGTCGTCCGGGCGCTGGCGGATCATTGTGGTGGAAGACGCCGACCGCATGGCCGAGCGGACCACCAATGTGCTGCTGAAGGCCATCGAGGAACCCACGCCGCGGACCATCTGGATGCTGTGCGCGCCGTCGCCCGCCGATGTCCTGGTGACCATCCGTTCGCGCTGCCGGGCCGTGGCATTGCGGCTGCCGCCAGCCGCCGACGTCGCCGCTTTGCTCGTCAAGCGCGACGGCGTGGACCCGGCGCTGGCCGAACGCGCTGCCCGCGCGGCGCAAAGCCATGTGGGGATCGCCCGCCGGCTGGCGCAGGACCCTGAAGCGAGGGAACGCCGGCTGGAAACGGTGAGGTTCCCCCTGGGTCTGCGCGGCGTGACCGCGGCGGTGATGATGGCCGACAAGCTGGTGAAGATCGCCACCGCCGAAGCCAACAGTTCAAATGAAGAGCGCGACGCCGCCGAGAAGGCTTCGCTGCTGGCCACCCTGGGGGCCCCGGAGTCAGGGACGCTTCCGCCGACCATGCGCAGCCAGGTCAGGCAGCTTGAAGACGACCAGAAACGGCGGGCCAAGCGATCCATCACGGACTCCCTGGACCGGACGCTGACGGACCTCCTGTCGTTCTACCGGGACGTGCTGATCATCCAGCTCGGGAACGCCGTGGAGCTGGTAAACGTTGAGCTCAGGGGTGAGCTGGAGGAATTCGCCGCCCGGTCTGCCCCGGACACCACCCTCGCCCGCATGGACGCCATCAACAAAGCCCGCCAACGCATCACCACCACCAACGTTGCACCGCTGTTGACCATTGAGTCCATGGCAGCCAGCCTGATCTAGCAACTACTAGGAGACCGCTCGATGACTGCACGCCCCCTGCCCGCACGCTCCCGATCCCTGGTGATCGGGCTGCGGGCTGCCGGCGCCCTGATCCTGGCCCTGACGCTGGCCTCGTGCGGCCTCTTTGGCGGGGACACCCCGGACGCGGCCCCCGCTACGGCGAAGGCAGACCCTGCTATCGTGGCGTCCGCGCCCGCCGGCTTGGACACCTTCTACGCCCAAGAGGTTGTGTGGGAGCCCTGCGAAAACGGCTTCCAGTGCGCCAAGGTCACCGTGCCGATGGACTACGCGAAGCCGGACGGCGACACGATCCAGATAGCTGCGCTGCGGGCTCCCAGCACGGGCAAGAAAACCGGCAGCCTGCTGGTCAACCCGGGCGGTCCGGGCGGGTCCGGCTACGACTTCGTCAAGGATGCGGCCGGAACGCACTTCTCGCAGTCTGTCCGGGCCAACTATGACCTGGTGGGCTTTGATCCGAGGGGCGTCAAACGCTCCGCCCCTGTTACGTGCCTGACGGATGCCGAACGGGACGCATCCCGGGCAAAGGTCTACGCCCTCGATACCGATGCAGGGCTTGCCGCCGCGTTGACCGATAACAAGGCAATCGCCGCGCAGTGCGCCGCCAAGACGGGTCCGGTACTGGGCCACGTCGACACGGTCAGCGCGGCCAAGGACCTGGACATCCTGCGGGCCGTGGTCAATGACTCGAAGCTCAATTACCTGGGGTACTCCTACGGAACGTTCCTCGGTTCAACCTACGCCACGCTGTTCCCGGACAACGTGGGCCGTATGGTCCTGGATGGCGCCCTGGATCCGTCCATCAGCAACGAGGAGCTGACCAGCGGCCAGGCCGTGGCCTTCGAAAAAGCCATCAGGGCCTACGTGGCCAGTTGCCAGCAGGAATCCTCGTGCCCGCTCAGCGGGAACGTGGACAGCGGAGTCCAGCAGATCCGCGACCTCATCACCGCCGTCCAGAACACACCTTGGCAAGCCAAGGACGGCCGCCTGGTGAACGCCACGATGTTCGTCAGCGGCCTCATCACTCCGCTGTATAACGACCAGAGCTGGCCCGCCCTGACCCAGGCCCTCGAAGCTGCACTGAACGGTGACGCCAGCCTGATGCTCCGTCTGGCGGACCTCGGCGCTGACCGCGGCGCCGACGGGAAGTACACGTCCAACTCCACCTTCGCCTTCGGCGCCATCAACTGCCTGGACTACCCCATGGTGTCCGATACTGCCGCCATGCGCGCGGAACAGCAACAGCTTATGCAGGCCTCCCCCACCCTGGGCTACTTCTTCGCCTACGGCGGCACCAACTGTGTGGACTGGCCGTATAAGAACCTGCGGACCCCCGCCCCGGTGGAATACACCGGCGACGCTCCCATCGTGGTTATCGGAACCACCGGCGACCCTGCCACCCCCGTGGAATGGGCCGCATCCCTGCGCAAACAGCTGGGCAACGCCTCCCTGCTGACCTGGCAGGGAGAGGGCCACACCGCCTACGGCCGGGCCAACAGCTGCCTCGAAGACGCCGTTGACAAGTACCTTGTGGACGGAACGGTTCCCGCCGACAACACCGTCTGCTGAGGACTTCTGCTGAGGTGTTTGGGGCGCCCATTTTGACCCGGGCGCAGGGACTCTATTACAGTTGACTCTTGCATGAACCGCCCGGTTACGCCGGGCGATTTGTGCGGTGCTTCCTTAGCTCAGTCGGTAGAGCGTTTCACTCGTAATGAAAAGGTCATCAGTTCGATTCTGATAGGAAGCTCGGGATAAACCCCCTAGAAACCAAGGTTTTTAGGGGGTTTTTCGCTGGTTAAGCTCCGACAGCCCGCCGCATTGGACTGCGCCGCTGCGGGAAGTTTCCCTGTGGTCCACCGAAATTCATCCCGCCGTCATCCTCAACTGCTAATGTCCGGCCATGGACGAACTATTGCTGGTACCAGGTTCTGCCGCTGCACGTGATCTGTCGAACCGGTCGGGGTACGACGTCGCCTTCCTGGGCATAACATCCTGGCGTTAAAACGCGTGACGATAAAACGTGATCATGGACTGTATCGAGAATGCTCCGTTCGAACGAGTGGAAAAGGTGATCAAACCGGGCGGGTCGCTCCTCCTCGTCATATTCGATCTCAAAGGCGCCGTCCTTCGCACCGGTCCGACGATGGCGCACCGGCAAAAGTTGCCCTGATCGGCAGCAACCACACAGAGGAGGACTTGTCATTCCTGGTAAACCTTGCGGCCTCCGGCCAATACCAGGCGGTGATCGACCGGACCTACGAACTCCCTGAAATCGCTGCAGCGCACCGCATGGTCGACACCGGCCGCAAGAGGGGAGATATCGTCCTGCGTGTGTCTCCGGTCAATGACCTGAACGCTTGACGGACTGCCTGCCAAAGCGCATTGAGTGGCCAGAGTGCCCTCAGCCGTTCGGGATCGTGAGCTCGACCGGCGAAGCTTCCAAGGGACCGCCGCATTGGGCTGAGCCGCCCACTCGCTTCCAGTCCAGGTCGGCTTCCTTCTCGGCGAGGACCTCGCCCGTTGCAGACAGCGCTTTTGCGGTCACGTGGTCCGGGGAGCTCATGCTGACGGTGAACCGCCAGGTATCGGCGTCGATCCTTTCAGCGTTAAACGGGGCCATGGTCGGCTGGGCTTCCGGGGTGGGCGAAGCCCTGGCATCCAGCGGTGTTGTCACGACAATCCGGGGTGTTGCAGTCCCAGGCTCCGGTCGCAGCTCCGAACATGCGCCATCGGCGCACAGCTGCACGGTATCCACACGCGAGACGGCACCCGCCAGTTCAACCGTGATGGAGTTGACCCACCCGATGGCCGGACAGGCGGTTGAGCAGCCAGCCACCGGAATGCAGACTGCCAACATCAGAACCGCCGGCCGGACAAGGAGCCCCCACACTCTTCTCATGCGGCCAGTCTAGGCGGCGGGAATGGGAGCCTTCGCTGCCCCTATGATGGCGTGCATGGATGACAGGGCGCTGGCGGCTATCGCGTTCGAACTGTACGCCCTGCCTTTCGAGGAATTTGTGGCTGCCCGGACCGCCGCAGCCAAGGCAGCCGCCGGTTCCGGGAAGGAGCTCCCGGCCGCCGTCAAGGCCTTGCCAAAACCGTCAGCGGCGGCCTGGGCCGTCAACATGCTGGCCATCCATGAGCCAGGAGTGCTCGCGCAGCTTTCCGAGCTCGGCCAACGGATGCGGTCGGCCCATGCATCCCTCGACGCCGCCGCCCTCCGGGAACTGGCGCGGGAGCGCCGCAGACTGCTGGGGACCGCCGTCGACACCGCCCGCTCCCTTGCAGAACGTCAGGGGCGCAGCATCAGCGCCACCATCGCCGCCGACGTCGAGCGCACCCTGCAGGCGATGACGGCCGACGAAGGTGCCACCGCCGCCGTCCAGAGCGGACTGCTGGTCCAGGCACTGTCCGCCGACGGCGTGGACACTGTTGATCTCGATGGGGCCGTAGCAGTGCCCGGGGCAGTGCCGGCGCCGCGCGCCACCACACAGGGCCGTCCCATACAGCCACCGTCCACTGTGCCGGAAAAAGAAGAAGAACGGACGACGGCGGAACCTAGCACACGCAAACCAGCGGACCAGCCGCTCCTCAAGGCTGTCCGGGAGACTCCGCGGCCGGCGTCCCCCTCGGCCCTGGAGAAGGCCAGCGCTGCCTTGGGCGAGGCCAAGGCAGCAGAGGAGGAGTCGGCCCGGCTGGCCGCGGACCGGCAAAGGCAGCTGGCAGACACGGAGGCCGAAGTCGCGGACCTGACCCGCGAAACACGCGAGCTCCGCGACCGGCTCAAAGCCGCGGAGGAGCAGCTGGAATGCGCCAGGAAAAACTTGGGCACGGCGGCAGCCGAGGCCAGGCAGGCGGCCCGGGCAGCCGATAAGGCCAGGCGTTCGGCCATGCTCGCGCAGGAGCGGGTGCTACGCGTGGGCGACACGCGGGACTGATGAACGGTTATTGTCAGACGCCGGTTGCAGACTGGATTTATGGAAAACCAACTTGCACAGGAATTTCACGTCACGTACTTCGACGCCGATTGCGGCCGGATCAGCAGTGAAAGCTTCGATTCCCTGAAGGACGCCGAGCGTTTTGCCAGCCGGAACTGCGGCAGCGAGGAATCGTGGGCCGTCATCGACGCTGTTGCCGTGGGGCAGGCCCGGATCGCCGCCTGACGCTTAGCCTGAAATACCGCTCAGCCGGAACGGCTTTCGGGCTGGCCGCCGGCTGCAGCGTCCTCGGCGAGCCGGCGTTCGGCGTCAGCCACCTGCTCGAAAACTGATTCCGCGCGGCGGCGTACCGAGGCCGCCCCCACCGGCACGGGACCGACGGCGAGCCGCAGCATGGCTGCAGCCTCGGCGGTGGTAGCCAGTGAATTGCCTGCCTTCGACAGCGACCGGTGCACACCGGCCAAGTCTCCAGGAATGTCCAGCCCCTCACTGGGCGAACGCCGCTGGGCCTCGACGCAAACAACACGGACACGTTCCAGGAGCCCCGCCAGTTCGTTCGCGACTTCCACGAGTTCCGCATAAAGCTGCTCTTCTTCGACACCTTCGAGGACCTGGTGATAGCGGTCCAGGCCACGGTGGAAACGATCGTGGGCGCGGCGCCAAAGGCCCTTGCCCAGCTCAGCATCGTCCTTGCGCCCTTGGCGGGCGGCCGTAAAGAATCCCATGCAGGACCCTAGAGGTACTGGCCGGGACCGTGGTCCGGGTCCTCCGGCCGGCCTGACGGCACCGGACCGGAATGCTGGCCGGCGGCGGCCCTCTGCGGCTCGCCGTTCTCCCCGATAACCACACCAGGGGCGATCATGGTGCCCGGCGGAAGCTGCTTCAGGTGCATCTGCGCGGCGGCCTGCTCACGTGCGGCATGCTGGGCGGCGATGGCCGTCTGGATGCCGTGGAAGAGGCCTTCCAGCCACCCCACCAGCTGCGCCTGGGCGATCCGAAGCTCGGCGTCGGACGGTGTGGTGTTCTCCGGGAAGGGCAGGCTGATCCGTTCCAGTTCTTCAACGAGCTCCGGTGCCAGCCCGTCCTCCAACTCCTTGATGGAACGTTCGTGGATCTCGGCCAGGCGTTCGCGCGCGGCGTCGTCCAGCGGTGCCGACTTAACCTCTGCCAGGAGCTGCCGGATCATGGTGCCGATCCGCATGACTTTCGCGGGCTCGTCCACGAGGTCCTGCAGGTTGCTGCGCTTGGCCTTGCCCCCGAGTGACGTGCTTGAAGCCGCCGGGCCGGTTGTGACCGGACCAGCTGCGCCGGGACCGGCGCCGGGACCGGCGCCGGCTCCAGCCGGGCTGCCCGAAGCCGGCATGGCCGGTTCGCCGTTGTCGAGGGTCCTGCCCTCAACGGGGACATCATCAGGCTGAGTGTCTGTCGGATCGCTCATGCGTTCATACTCTCACGAGCCGAGGACGGGCAGTCCAGGTGATGAAGCAGCCCAGTTGATGCAGCCGGCCAGCCGATGAAGGCTGGCCGGCCGTCAGCGTCAGCAGCACCGGCCCTGCGGGTTGGAGTCCTGGCGGTCCGTCCGGTCCCGCCAGAACTCGCGTTCCGTCAGCGGTGGCTCCCCGTGTCCGGCCGCGTGGTAGTGCTCCAGGTACTTGGCGTACGCATCAGCACCGAGCACGCCGCCGAGGTACCGGGCGAAACTCCGGAACCATGTTGCGACCGCGGCCAGACCGGGGCTCATTTGTGGTGACCTGCCCTTTCGAACCGCAGCTCGGCCGGCAGCTTGTTCCACTCGGCCAGCAGCTCACGTTCTGCGGGTGTGGGGATCAGGCTGGCGGGCGCGAAGACCTTTGACGGCCGGGCCTCATCCTCGTTGTCGATGTTCGGGATCCCTGCGGAATGGTTGCGGAAGGCCTTAATGGTGGCCACCAGCGCCATGGCGATGACGATGATGCTGAGCACCACAAAGATGACGGACAGCCAGCCCTGGATCGCGGTGTTGCGCACCACGGCTTCCATGGCGGCAACGCTCTTGGCTGAGCCGAACTCGGTCTTGCCATCCGCGAGTGCCTTGCTGAAGGCTGCATTGTTGGCGAAGTAGCCGACGGCGGGCGTTGAGGAGAAGATCTTCTGGTAACTCGCGGTGATGGTCACCACCGCCGCGAAGGCCAGCGGCACTGCAACGATCCAAAGGTACTTGAATGTCCCCCGCTTGGCGACGATCGCCAGGCACACGGACAGCGCGATCGCGGCCAGCAGCTGGTTGGCGATGCCGAACAGCGGGAACAGCGTGTTGATGCCACCCAGCGGATCGGTCACGCCCATGAGCAGCACTGCACCCCAGGCGGCCACCATAACGGCGGTGCACAGCCAGGCTCCCGGCCGCCACGAGTGCTCCTTGAACTTCGGGATGAAGTTGCCGATGGAGTCCTGCAGCATGAAGCGCGCAACGCGTGTACCGGCGTCGACCGCGGTGAGGATAAACAGCGCCTCGAACATGATGGCGAAGTGATACCAGAACGCCATCAGGGCCGTGCCGCCGATGAACTGCTGCATGATGTGGGCGAGGCCGACGGCGAGCGTGGGCGCACCACCGGTCCGGGACACAATGCTTTGCTCGCCGACGTTGGCTGCCGTTTCCGCGAGCATGGCCGGGCTGACGTTGACCCCGGAAAGGCCAAGGCCGTTGACCCAGGCCGCCGCGGTTTCCACCGTGCCGCCGGTCAGGGCGGCCGGGGAGTTCATGGCGAAGTAGAGCCCGCGGTCAATGGAGATGGCCGCGACCAGCGCCATGATGGCCACAAACGACTCCATCAGCATGCCGCCGTAGCCGATGAAGCGGGTCTGGCGTTCCTTCTCGATCAGTTTCGGGGTAGTGCCCGAGGAGATCAGGGCGTGGAAGCCGGATAGCGCCCCGCAGGCAATGGTGACAAACAGGAACGGGAACAGGGCGCCGGGGAAGACCGGCCCGTTGTCCCTGCTGGCGAACTCGCTGAAGGCCGGGACAGTGATCTCCGGGCGGACCACGATGATGGCCAGCGCCAGCATCACGATCACGCCGATCTTCATGAACGTGGAGAGGTAGTCGCGGGGGGCCAAAAGCAGCCAGACCGGAAGGATGGCGGCGATGAAGCCATAGACAATGAGGCCCCAGGCAATGGTCACCTTGTCCAGGGTGAAGAACGCGGAACCCCATTCGGTCTCCGCCACCAGGCCGCCGCCGATGATGGCGGCCATCAGGAGCACAAAGCCGATCAAGGAGACTTCCATGATCTTGCCCGGCCGGATGTAGCGCAGGTAAACGCCCATAAACAGCGCAATCGGGATAGTCATACCCACCGAGAACACGCCCCACGGGCTTTCGCCCAGGGCGTTGACGACGACGAGCGCGAGGATCGCCACGATGATCACCATGATGAGCAGCGTGGCGATCAGTGCTGCCGTTCCGCCGATGACACCCAGTTCTTCGCGGGCCATCTGGCCGAGGGAACGGCCGCCGCGGCGCATGGAGAAGAACATCACGAGGTAGTCCTGGACGGCGCCTGCGAGCACAACGCCGATGATGATCCAGATGGTGCCGGGGAGGTAGCCCATCTGGGCCGCGATGATGGGCCCGACCAGCGGGCCGGCGCCGGCGATGGCGGCGAAGTGGTGGCCGAACAGCACGTTGCGGTCTGTGCGGACGTAGTCCTTGCCGTCAGCCTTGTATTCCGCCGGCGTGGCGCGGCGGTCATCCGGCTTGGTGATGAGGCGTTCGATCACCTTGGAGTAGAAACGGTAACCGATCAGGTAGGTACAGACGGAGGCAAAAACGAACCAGATCGCGTTGACGGTCTCGCCCCGGACGATGGCCAGCATGAACCAGGCGACGCCGCCAAGCAGGGCGATGGCTGCCCACAAGGCGATCTTGGCCGGGGTCCATTTCTTGTCCTCAGCCTCGCGGACGGCCTCGTCCACGGCCGTTGGCGGAAGCTTCGGATCGGCGGTCAACGGGCCGCTTCCTTTCGCTGCACGTACCGGTTCGTCAGGCCTGCTGGCCATGTCTCCTCCTTGAGATTTGGTGCTTCTGTGAGTTGCTCAAAGGCACCCTACCAATGCCGCACCAACGAGGAGGCGGCATCGTGCCCGCGCCGCGTGTCATTGCGGTGAACGGCGGACGGGAGGCGCCGAGCGCACAGAAGCCCCCGTTCAGGGTTTCCTGGACGGAGGCCTTCGTGATTAGTCCCGGGCGGGAGCCGTGGCTACGCGTGTGCGTAAGTGAGGCAGTCCGCGTTGTCAGCACCGGGGCCCACATGGACTTCGGGGGCGTTGCACATCAGGTGGTCGTTGTGGATGCACTCGGAGCGCTGGCAGGCTCCGACATCTGCCAGGACCTTGGGCAGCCCGCCGTGTGTGCCGGTGTCGATGAACGTGGCGCAGCTGGCGTGGTCTTTGCTCCCGCCAACCGTGATGGCGTGGGCCGTACAGCCTTCGTGGTCATTAAACGAGCAACGGGTAACACTGCAATCGGCAACATGTGTTGTCATAAGAGGTTCCTCCGTACTTCGGCCGTCCGGGACGGACGGCGTCCTGAGTCCCACGGTAGGCCTGTTGCGTCCAATCAAAAAGACCCAACTGTGTGACCTAATTCCGACCCGCCCCCACTCAGCTGCCGCGGCAGACCCCTCAGGTCCCCACCTCCCGGCGGGACACCGGAAGCCTCGCCCGGGTAAACAGCCAAGCCAGGGCCGCACCGGTGAGCGGCACTGCGATCAGCAGCGCCACGAGCTGGAGCCAGGGAACGACGGCGGTCCCCCCTATCCCGGTCGCGGTCACCAGCAGCACGGCGGGCACTATCCCGGCAACACTTCCCAACACGGTTCCGAGCCCCGCCGTCATCAGTGCCTGCGAACCTGCGAGCGCCTTCCGCAAACGCGGGGCGGCACCCACACCGGCAAGGGTCACGTGGTCTTTCCGCGAGTCGGCCATGGACAGGCCCGTGGTGATGCCTGCCGCGCTGAGCGTGATGAGCGCACCCAGGCCCACGATGGACCAGAGGATCAGCGAGGCGTCCTGCTCCGCTCCGCGCTCCACATACGGGGTCCCGAAGCGGTCCTTGTAGATGCCGGCGAGCGCTTCGGACATTTTGTCCATCTGGACGGCATCGGGGTAGGCGCTGAACTGGATCAGCAGTTCGCTGTCATCCACACGCATGCCGGCCGCCACCGCAGCCTCCGGGGACACTACGCCGTAGTATTGCACCTTCACTTCGGGCTCCAGCACGGCCGCAGCCACTTTCGTCCGCCCCGTCTCCTCGTAGCCCTGGAAGGCGCCTGTGGCGGGGTCGGCGCGCGCGGGCTTGCGCACGTCACGCGCCACCAGCGACGCCTGCCCGTCGCGGACGAACACGGGGTTGCTAACTACCATTCCCCCGGCCGCCAGCACGTCGCGGGCTTCCGCCGTGGGCGCCGTTCCGAACAGCCTTTCCACGTCATCGGCAGTTCCGACGATGATGGAGTCAACACTTCCCTGCGTCTCGTACGGACGCATCGCTCCCCGGCAGCGCCAATCCTCCGGATCCAGGACACGCTGGCCGGCCGTAACAGGGCATGCGTTACCTTCGGGTGTGGCCAGCGAGTATTGGAGGCAGCTCGTCGTCGGCGTCTGCGCGGGCGACGCGTCGGCCAGTTCGGGCCGCATATCGCAGTTCCGGATGGCGGCTGTGCGCAGCACGCTGGTCCATTCGACGGTATCCACCGCTCCATTCAGGGCGGACACCACGGCAGCAGGATCAATCCGCGCCGGGTCCGGCATTGTGCCGTCAGCCAGTGGAGGCTGCCACACGGACAACGGCAGTACTGCCTGGTTCTTCAACGCGGACCAGTAGTGGTTTTGCTGCTCGCTCGCCTGCTGGCTGGCGGCCAGCACCATGCCGGCACTGGCCAGGGTGGCAGCGGCAAGGACGGCGGCAACAGCGGGTACAGTTCGGCTGCGGTTGCGGGAAGAGTCCCGGGCGGCCATGCGCGCAGCCAGCGGAAGGCGTCCGGCACGCTTGGCAAGGAGGGCCACCATCTTGCCGGTCAGCAGGACCAGGGCCGTAACGCCCAGTACCGCGCCACCCAGCAGGAACCAGGCAATCACCGGCGTCCTTGAGCTGAACACGTCCGGGTCTTCGCTGCTGACGGCAAACCACGTGCCGCCGGCAAGTGACACGGCGGCCACGCCCAGCAGGACAGCACCCACCACGGTGGACGCCTTGCCGGCCGACGCCGGCGCCCGCCCCGATTTGAGCGCGCCCAGAACAGCCTGGCGCGCCACCTGCCGCGCCGGGGCCAAGGCAGCCAACAGGCACGCCACAAAGCCCATGATCATCACCAGGACCGTCAACAACGCGTCCGGATGGAAGCCCGGGAAACGGACCGATCCGTTAAGGCGCGCAACGAACACCACCCCGGCGGCTGCGGCCAGTCCCACCGCAGCGCCAGCCGCTACGCCAAGGCCGCCGAGCCACAGGCCAGCCGCCATCACCACCGAGCGGATGGTGGGGCTTTCGGCCCCCGTCGCGGCGAGCAGGGCCAGCTCCCGGACCTGCCCCTTGGCGCCCACGGCAAACGCGGCTCCCGCCAGCAGGCCCACCTCCAGCAGTGCGAGGGCACCCAGGAGCGCCCCGGCCGCGTAGGTGGAGAGCGGCAGCGACGCGCTGGACGAGGTCCCTGCGCCTTCCGGCCCGCGTTCGTCTTGAGGCGGCGGGTTCAGCACAACGGACCTGGACAGCACGGTGACACCCACGGCGTTGGCCGCCAGGATCTGGCTCCAGGTCACCGGCTCGGAACCCACCAGGTAATACATGGTGGCCTTGATGGCCGACGCGGTTGGCGCCGGACCAGTGGAGGCTGGCGGCGCCGGGGTGCCCACGCTGCCCTGGCCGGGCTTGAGGTAGACGATGGAGTTGCTGTCCGAATAGCCCGCATCGCGGAGCGTTCCGACCGCAACAAACGTCCCGGCCGACGTCGCCAGTTCCTCCCCCAGTTCCAGCCCGAACCGCTCCAGCAGCCCCGGCGATACGAGCATCTCGGCATCAGTCCCGGGGGCCCTGCCGTCCAGCAGGGTGTATTTTCCGGCAAATGCCGGGGCTATGGCGTCCACTGCCCGGCCCACCACACGCACGTGCGCCGCACCCGACTCGGCGGTGAGGTCGAGGGTGGATTCTGTGAGCACGTCGTAGCCGGCCGGAATCGCGTCCTGCGGATCACTCGGCGTGAAGTCAGGGTTGCTGTCCCAGTCGTTCGTGGTGATCTGCAGCTCTTCGACCGGGTGCTGGACCATGACGCCGTTGGCCATGGGCATGGGCCGGAACCGCGCCTGGGTGGTGCCGAGCTGGTACTGCACGCGCTCGGCTGCGGTCTCCTGCGTGCTCTGGACCAGTGTGGCCGCCCCGGTCATTCCCGCCACGGGGAGCATGATCAGCAAGATGATCAGAAGGGAACGCCCTTTGTGGCGGCGGATATCGCGCCGCGCCATCCGCACGGCGACGCGGAAAGCCTGCCGGCGCCCGCCGGGCGCCGGATCGAGGGTGAGTGCCACGTCAGTTGCCGGCCTGGGCGAGTAGCATGGCGGGATCGTGCATGGCAGCTGCCTGGTCCACGATCCGGCCGTCCCGGAGGAACACCACCCGGTCAGCCCACGCGGCATGCCGGGCCTCATGGGTCACCAGCATCACGGCCGCACCGGCATCGGCACGTCCGCGGAGCACTTCCATCACGCCGTGGCCGGTGGTGGAATCCAGGGCTCCCGTGGGTTCGTCGGCCAGGATCAGCCGGCGGTCGCCCACGATGGCCCGCGCGATGGCCACCCGCTGCTGCTGTCCGCCGGACATCTGGTCCATAAAGCGGTCCGCGAGTTCCGGGATGCCCACCTGCCGCAGCGCATCGAGGGCCTGGCGTTGCGCCTTCCTGGTGGCCGTCCCGTCCAACTCCAGCGGCAGCGCCACGTTCTCGGCAGCCGTCAGGGTGGGGACAAGGTTGAAGTCCTGGAAGACGTAGCCAACGGCGCGGCGGCGCAACCGGGCGAGTTCGTTCAGTCCCAGCCCGCCCAGGGGTGTTGATTCCACAAAGACACCGCCCGACGTCGGCCGGTCAAGTCCCCCGGCCAGCGCCAGGAGGGAGGATTTCCCGGAACCTGACGGACCCATCACTGCGACGAACTCTCCGGCTCTGATACTGAGGTCTACCTCGCGCAACGCGGCGACCGCCGTCGCGCCTTCACCGAACGTCCTGCTGACCCTGGCGAGTTCCAGGACCTGCTGCGGCCCCTGGACGCTCACCGGCGGATGTCCGCGATGAGGGGGGCAGCCTCTTCCACAGTGACCCCGTTGGACGATTTACGTGGTGTGGCCTGGCCCGCGGTCTGCGCCTGCTGCAGCATCCGCGCCTCGCAGAGGTCCAGCCAGCGGACCTCCGCTTCCGTCTGGAAGATCAGCGAGTCCAGCACCAGCAGCCAGGCGGTATCCGCCGCCCGCTGGTTGGCGGCCGTGTCGCGGCGGGCCTTGGTGTAGTCCTGCAGCGCCCGGATGGACGCCACCCGCTGGGCCTGGATGATGGCCTGCACATCCACGCCCGGCAGCGTGACCGCGAGCGCCAGTTTGATGGCCAGCTCGTTCCGGGGCGGGTTGTTGCGCTCCACGGGGGCGGCAAACCAGTTCTGAACTTCCGCCGTGCCGGCGTGGGTGATGCTGTAGACCACGTGGCCTTCGCCGTCACTGCCGTCATTGCTGACCAGGCCGTCGCGTTCCAGCCTGTCCAGCGTGGTGTACACCTGCCCGATGTTCAGGGGCCAGGTGGACCCGGTGCGGTTCTCAAACTCAACCCTGAGCTGGTAGCCGTAACGCGGCTGGTCCTGCAGCAGGGCAAGGAGGCTGTGGCGGATGGACATGATGCTCCTAGCGGTGGCGTCAGCGTCGGTATGCACGGACCCCCAAGACCCATGCATACCGCGTATAGAGTGAGGCTAACCCAGTCCGCGGCGCAAAGCAATACTCAGTATCTACCCGGCCTACATAACCAGCAGGATCTTGCCCACATGGTCGCCGCTGTCGAAGTACCGGTGGGCGGCCGCAACCTGGTCCAGCGGGAAGGTCTTGGCCACCAGCGGGCGAATCCGGCCGTCCGTGATGAGGGGCCACACGGATTCGCGCACGGCGTTCATGATGGCACCCTTTTCCGCCACCGGGCGCGGCCTCAGGGCCGTGGCAACCACTGCCGCGCGCTTCCGCAGGAGCTGGCCGAGATCCAGCTCACCCTTGGCCCCGCCCTGCAGGCCGATGACAATGAGCCGGCCGTAGTCCGCGAGCGCATCAACGTTCTGCGCCAGGTACTTGGCACCCACAACGTCGAGGATCACGTCGGCACCCTTCCCGCCGTTCTGCCGCCGGAGGCTTTCCGGAAAGTCCTCTTCCGTGTAGTTGATGGCGATGTCCGCGCCCAGGAAAGCCTTCGCGGTCCCCACCTTTTCCGCGCTTCCCGCAGTGGTGGCCACCTTGGCCCCGAATGCCTTGGCCAGCTGGATGGCCATGGTGCCGATCCCGCCCGTGGCGCCGTGGATCAGGACAGTTTCACCGGCCTGCAGCTGCGCCGTCATGATCAGGTTGGAGTAGACCGTGGCTGCGACTTCCGGCAGCGACGCAGCGGTGACCACATCAACGCCGTCGGGAATCCGCAGGACCTGCTCCGCCGGCACCGCAACCTGCTCCGCATAGCCTCCGCCAGCCAGCAGCGCCACCACCTTGTCCCCCACGGAGAATGCCTTGGTGACGCCGGGACCGAAACCGGCGATCCGCCCCGAGACTTCCAGCCCCGGGATCTCGGACGCGCCGGGCGGGGGCGGGTAGAAGCCCCTGCGCTGCTGCACGTCCGCCCGGTTCAGGCCGGCGGCGACAACGTCGATCAACACCTCGCCCTGCCCGGGCACCGGCGCGTCCACTTCGCGGACTTCCAGAACCTCCGGACCACCGGGTTCTGCAATGTAGACGGCTTTCATGGAGAACTCCCGTTTTCTAGCTGATTCGTGCCCCAGAACCAGTGTGCACCGGACGCACGGCAGACTCTGTTTTGTTGCAGCCAACTGCCTATGAAACACTACTCGTTAGGGAAGGTTGTCCGAGCGGCCGAAGGAGCTAGTCTTGAAAACTAGTGTGCGGTAACCCCGTACCAAGAGTTCGAATCTCTTACCTTCCGCGAATGGAACCCCGGTACGCCACATGATGGCGGACCGGGGCTTCTTCGTTTAACCGGCACAGGGTCCGCCGGAGCTGAACCATTGAAACTGTCGGAGCCCGGACATAGGGTCGTTCCTGTTGCCACCCATCGACAGTAAGAGCCCATCATGCCTTCACCCGAGATCACCCCCGGCGCACCCTGCTGGATCGACCTCATGACGTCAGACATCGACAAGGCACGCCAGTTCTATGGCGAACTCTTCGGCTGGGAGTACGAGACCGGAGACGAGGAGAAGTACGGCGGTTACACCACCGCACGGAAGAACGGCAAGACCGTGGCCGGACTCATGCAGAAGGACGAGGACCAGGCAGGCATGCCTGACGTCTGGTCCACGTACCTGCGCTCGGACGACGCCGAGGCCACCGCGTCCGCCGTCGCGGCCAACGGCGGCCAGGTCTACATGCCGCCCATGGATGTTCCGGAACAGGGCCACATGGCCATCTTCGGCGACGCCGCCGGCGCGGCAATCGGCGTGTGGCAGCCGCGCGAGATGAAGGGATATGAGCTCGTAGCCGAGCCCGGCGCTGCCGCATGGCACAAGCTCCACACCAAGGACTACGACGCCGCCGTGAAGTTCTACCGGGAAGTATCAACTGGGACACGGATGTTATGAGCGATACACCGGACTTCCGGGACACCGCCCTGGGCGCCGGGGACTCCGCCAGGGCAGGCAGCATGGACGCCTCCGGGTATCTGCCGGCTGACGTTCCGTCCAATTGGCAGATCTACTTCAACGTCGAAGATGCGGACGCTTCGATTGAGAAGGCCGTTTCGCTCAGAGCCACCGTCATTGACGGGCCGGAGGACTCGCCGTTCGGCCGCCTCGCCTCGCTGGCCGATCCCACCGGCGCAATGTTCAAGATCATCACATAAGTAAATTCCTTCGACGAAATACCGGCCGACAGCTTCCATTGAAGCTACCGGCCGGTATTGTTTTGCCCCACGGACGTTTCGCCGAATGCACTCACCATCAACCTTGCGTTCATTCGGCGCTGCTTTGCTGTGCCGGACACCACCTCATGACGCGTGGATTCCGGTCACTATCCGTCGGTACAACCCGGACACACTCCATCGGGTCCCCTACCGGGACACCCCTATGAAAGTAGAGCGGATGCACCATTCACCTTGGAAATTAGCGCTGGGAACAGCGGTATCTGCGGGGCTTATCGCCACTCCGTTGGCAGCGGTCCCCGCCTTCGCCGTCGACGCAGCACCTGCCGGCACTTCACCGGTTGTCATCAACGAGGCCTACCTGAGCGGCGGCAGTTCCGGCGCAGCGTACAAGAGTAAATTCGTTGAGCTCTACAACACCTCCGACGCCGCGGTGTCCCTGGACGGCTGGTCAGTCCAGTACCGTTCAGGCACCGGAACTGCGGCGCCCACCAGCGTGGCTGCCCTCACCGGTTCCATCCCTGCCAAGGGCCACTACCTCATCAAGGGCGGCAGCAACAACGGCGGGGTTGAGGGTGCAGACCTGCCGGCTCCGGATTTTGTGGCGACCTCCCTGAACTTCAGCGGCTCCGCCGGCACCATCGTCCTGGCGAAGCAGGCCACAGCCGCCACGCTCGCCACCGGCTCGGTTGTTGAACCGGCCGGCGTGGCAGACCTCCTCGGCTACGGTTCCTCCAACACCTTTGAAACGCAGGCCGCCGTAGCGCCCGCCAGCAACACCGACGTCAAGAGCCTGAACCGCAGTGCCGGGACGGACAGCAACAGCAACCGGGCAGACTTCACGCTGAACACCGCCGTCACGCCGACGGCGGCGGGCGGCACCGTGGATCCTGATCCGGATCCAACGCCGGACCCGGGCCCGGGCACCAAAACGATTGCCGAAATCCAGGGCACCGGTACGGCCAGTCCGCTGGCCGGCACTGCCGTGACAACACGCGGCAAAGTCACCGCGGCCTTCCCCACCGGCGGTTTCGCCGGCTACTACGTCCAGACCCCTGGTACCGGCGGCGACCTCACCCCGGCCAGCCACACGGCGTCGGACGCTGTTTTTGTCTACTCCCCTGCCACCGCAGGATCCGTGCAGATCGGCGACTTCGTGGAAGTCACCGGCACGGTGTCCGAGTTCTTCGGCATGACCCAGGTCAGCGTGGCGGATGCCGCCGGGCTGACCAAGCTCAGCGACGCCGCGGCCGAGGTGAAGGCCACCGTCTTCACGCTCCCGGCGGCCGAGTCCTTCCGCGAGGCACTTGAGGGCATGCTGCTGGCACCGCAAGGGCCGGTCACCGTCACCGACACCTACTCGCTGAACCAGTACGGCGAGATCGGCCTCTCCGGCGGGACCACCACGCTGGTGCAGCCCACCGCCGTCGCGCGTTACGGCTCGGCCGGATACCAGGCCGCCGTGGCGGACAACGCTGCCCGTGGCATCAAGCTCGACGACGGCTCCACCACCAATTTCCTCAAGGACGCCGCCACCAAGGCCCAGGTGCTGCCGTACCTGACGGCCGCGGACCCGGTCCGGGTGGGCTCGCCGGTGACGTTCGCTACCAACGTGGTGCTCAGCTACGCCAACAACGCCTGGAAGTTCCAGCCGCTGACCCATCTCACCGAGGTCAACAAGGGCACGGTCCAGCCGGCCAGCTTCGGCGCCACCCGGACCGAGGCTCCCGCCAGCGTGGGCGGCAACCTGAAGATCGCCTCCTTCAACGTGCTGAACTACTTCCCCACCACCGGCGACACCCTCACGGGCTGTTCCTTCTACAAGGACCGCGACGGCAACCCCATCACGGTCCAGGGCGGCTGCGATGCCCGCGGCGCGGCAAACGCGGAGAACTTCCTCCGCCAGCAGGACAAGATCGTCGCCGCGATCACCAAGACCGGCGCCGACGTGGTGTCCCTCATGGAAATTGAAAACTCCGCCCAGTTCGGCAAGGACCGCGACGACGCCCTGGCCAAACTGGTGGACGCCCTCAACATCGCGACCCCCGGCATCTGGGACTACGTGCGGACACCCGCCAACGCTCCCCCGCTGGCGGACGAGGACATGATCCGCACCGCGTTCATTTTCAAGAAGGCCGCGGCTGAACCTGTGGAAGAGTCCATCATCCACAACGACACCGTCGCCTTCGCCAACGCCCGCAAGCCGCTGGCGCAGGTGTTCAAGCCGGTAGGCGCCGGGGACGACAAGAAGTTCATCGCCATCGCCAACCACTTCAAGTCCAAGGGTTCGGCAGCAACGCCGGATGACACGGACAAGGGCCAGGGCGCGTCCAACCTCGCCCGCACCGCCCAGGCCAAGTCGCTCCTGGACTTCGCCGCCGGGCTGCAGGCAACCAAGGGCACGGACAAGGTTTTCCTGATCGGCGACTTCAACTCCTACGCCCAGGAAGACCCGATGAATGTCTTCACGGACGCCGGCTACGTCAACCAGGACGGCAAAGCGAAGAACGCCGACGGCTCCGCGAAGCACTCCTACCTTTTCGGCGGACTGGTGGGTTCGCTGGACCACATCCTGGCCTCCCCGGGCGCTGATGCAGTGGTCACCGGTGCGGACATCTGGAACATCAACTCCGTAGAGTCCGTGGCGCTGGAGTACAGCAGGTATAACAACAACGTGACCAACTACTATGCGCCGGACCAGTACCGCGCCAGCGACCACGATCCTGTGGTGGTGGGCCTGGACCTGCCTGCCGGCCCGGTCACGCCGGCCAGTGTTGAGCTGAACTTCCTGGGCATCAACGATTTCCATGGCCGCATCGACACCAACACGGTGCTGTTCGCCGGCACCATCGAGAAGCTGCGCGCCGCCGCCCCCGGGGCCACGGCCTTCCTGTCGGCCGGCGACAACATCGGGGCATCACTGTTCGCCTCGGCTGTTGCCAAGGACCAGCCCACCATCGATGTGCTGAACGCGCTGGAGCTGGACGCTTCCGCCGTGGGCAACCACGAGTTCGACGGCGGCTGGGCGGACCTGCGCGACCGCGTCATCGCGGGCGGCACCAACGCCACGTTCCCGCTGCTCGCGGCGAACGTATACAAAAAGGGGACCACCGAACCGGTCCTGCCGGAATACACGGTGCTGGACATGGACGGAGTGAAGGTGGCCGTCATCGGCACCGTCACCCAGGAAGTCCCGTCCCTGGTGACGCCCGCCGGGATCGCCGATCTTGAATTCGGCGATCCCGTGGACGCCATCAACCGCGTGACTGCCAAAATCACGTCGGAGAACCTCGCCGACGTGATCATCGCGGAAAACCACGACGGCGCCGGGTCAGGGACGCCGGACGGCGCCACCCTCGAGCAGGAAGTGGCAGCGGGCGGCCCGTTCGCGAAGCTGGTCACCGAAACCTCGGCCGACGTGGACGCCATCTTCACCGGCCACACACACAAGGAATACGCCTGGAACGCACCGGTCCCCGGGACCGACAAAAAGACCCGTCCGATTGTCCAGACCGGCAATTACGGCGAGAACATCGGCCAGATCCAGCTCACGGTGGATACGGCCACCATGGAAGTCACCGCCTCGAAGGCCGGGAACGTCAAGAGGACCACAGATGCCGCCGCCGGCCTCGTAGCCGCTTACCCGCGGGTTGCAGCGGTAGATGCCATTGTGCAGAGGGCCCTGGCCGACGCCGCCGCGATCGGAAACCAGCCGGTGGGTGCGCTGACCGCTGATATCACCACAGCGTTCACCGCGGACCCCGCCGGCGGACCCGCCAAGCGCGATGACCGTGCCAGCGAATCCACGCTGGGCAATCTGGTGGCCGACTCACTGTTGGAGTCGCTCCAGCCTACTGAGCTGGGCGCCGCGGAAATCGGCGTCGTCAATCCCGGCGGCCTCCGCAATGAGCTGTACTACGCCCCGGACGGCACCATCACCTACGCGGAGGCCAACTCGGTCCTGCCGTTTGTGAACAACCTGTGGACCACGTCCCTGACCGGTGCGCAGTTCAAGGCACTCCTGGAGCAGCAGTGGCAGACCAATGCTGACGGCACGGTCCCCAGCCGCGCCTACCAGCAGCTGGGCCTGTCCAAGAACGTCAACTACACGTACGACGCAACCCGCGCCGCCGGTGACCGGATCACCTCCATCCGGGTGGCCGGTGCCCTGATCGATCCGGCGAAGTCCTACCGGATCGGGACGTTCAGCTTCCTGACCACCGGTGGCGACAACTTCCGGGTCTTCAAGGACGGCACCGGCACCAAGGATTCGGGTCTGGTGGACCGGGACGCCTGGATCAGGTACCTGCAGGCCCACAACCCCGTGTCGCCGGACTTCGCCCGGCGGACGGTGGCCGTAGTGAACACCACGGCAGCCGAGGTCAAGGCCGGGGACGCCATCACCCTGGCGGTTTCCAAACTGGACCTCACCTCGCTGGGCAGCCCGATCAATACCTCCCTGGCTGCGGTGTTCACCGACAGCGCCGGGACCGTGACGGGCTTCGGCACCATCCCGGTTTCTGCGGGCGCTGCCGCCATGAATCTCGTCGTTCCTGCTGGTGCTGCCGCGGGGACCGGAACCCTGACGCTCACGGCCGCCGAGTCCGGCACCGTGGTGAAGGCTGCTGTCCAGGTCGCTGCCAGCGGACCGGTGCCGCCGGTCTGCACGGCACCGGTACCGCCCACCAAGTGGTACGACGTCCTGGGGTGGATCCGTTACGGCGTTGCCTGGATCCAGTACCAGCACTGCCTGCGCGGCTAAGCGCGGGTCAGTATTAACCAGAGGTGCCCCGCCCCGACTGAATCAGCTGGGGAGGGGCACCTTCGCTTTCCCCGAGTTTTGTCCAGATAATCCGGTTTCCCGGCGGCTCAGAGGCCATTATCTGGACAAAAACTCTCGGGGTGGGTCGGGGTGGGGGCGTCAGGCGGGCTGCGGCACCCGCTCAAAGGAGTTGGCCGGGACGGCCAGCCCAAAGTGCCCCCGCAGCGTGCGCCCGGTGTATTCGCGCCGGAACAGCCCGCGGTCCTGGAGGATGGGAACCACATGGTCCACAAAGATGTCCAGGCCGGCGGGCAGCACGGGCGGCATGATGTTGAACCCGTCGGCGGCGCCGGACTGGAACCAGTGCTGGATGGCATCGGCCACCTGCTCCGGCGTTCCCGCGAAGGTACGGTGCCCGCGGCCCCCGCCGAGCCGGCCGATGAGCTGCCGGACAGTCAGGTGTTCGCTGCGGGCGAGGTTCACCACCAGCGTGTAGCGGCTCTTGGCGCCCTCGATCTCGTCCTCCGACGGGAGGTCGGCCGGCAGCTGGCCATCCAGTTTCAGGGATTCCGGCGAGACGCGGAGCAGATTGGCCAACTGCCGTACCGCGTGCTCCGGCAGTATCAGCTCGTCCAGCTCCCGTTCCAGCTTGAGGGCCTCAGCCTCAGTGGCGCCGATGACCGGAACAATCCCCGGCAGGATCTTGATGGACCGCGGGTCCCGGCCCGCCGCCGTCGTCCGTCTTTTCAGGTCGGCGTAGAAGTCCTGGGCAGCCGCCAGGGTCTGGTGCGCCGTGAAGACCGCCTCCGCGTACCGCGCCGCAAAGTCCTTGCCGTTCTCGGAAGAGCCGGCCTGGACAATCACCGGGTGCCCCTGGCCGGATCTGGGCACATCCAGGCCGCCCTCCACCTGGAAATGCGGGCCTTGGTGGTTCACCGGATGCACGCGCGAACTGTCCGCCCAGACGCCGGCGTCCTTGTCCGCCACCACGGCGCCATCCTCCCAGCTGTCCCAGAGCTTCTTGGCCACATCCAGGAATTCCGCAGCCCGCTCGTACCGCTGCGAGTGGGCGGGCTGGCCGGCGAGGGAGAAGTTCCTGGCGGCCGCGTCTCCCGCCGTGGTCACCACGTTCCAGCCCGTCCTGCCGCCGCTGATGTGGTCTACGGAGGCGAAGCGCCGCGCCAGGTTGTACGGCTCGTTGTAGGTCGTGGAGGCGGTGGCGATCAGGCCGATCCGCTCCGTGACGGCTGCGATGGCGGCGAGCAACACGGTGGGTTCGAGGCTGCCGTACGGCCGCTGGGCCACGTTTCCGTGCAGCACCGGGGAATCGGCGAAGAAGATCGAGTCCAGCTTGCCGCGCTCTGCCGTCTGGGCCAGCCGCTGGAAGTGGGCAACGTCCGTGCCGGCGAAGCTGTTGCTCTCCGGCAGCCGCCACGACGCCTCGTGGTGGCCGGTGCTCATCAGGAAGGCGTTCAGGTGCAGCTGCCTGGAGCCTCCCGCCGTGGCACTCACGCTCGAACCTCGGCTGCTTCGCGGGCAACTGCCTCAGGAACGACGACGGTCTCGGAGTATGTGGACGAGTCGCCCTTGATGGACGTGCTGCTGCGCCCATCCACGCCCCGGGGAAGGTCACCGGCGATGGTCACGCGATTGAGCTGGCGGGGCTGGCCGTCGTAGTTGTCCGGGGCGTAGTGCTGCGTGATGCGGTTGTCGAACAGGACCAGCTGGTTCGGCTCCCAGTTCACGCGCACCACGTTCTCCGGGCGGGTGACGTAGGCCTGCAGGAGGCGCAGGATGTCCTTGGACTCGGTGTTGGAGAGGCCAACAATCCGCAGCCGCTGCGCGAAGCCCCCAATGAACAATCCGCGCTCGCCGGTCAGCGGGTGGACCCGCACTACAGGGTGGGCGGATTCGAAGTGGATCCTGGTGAACTCCTTGCGCCGTTCGTCGGCGTTGGCGTGTTCCAGGTTCTTGGGCACGGAGTAGTCGTAGTCGTTGGTGTGGATGGCCCAGAGGGTGTCGGTGAAGTTCCGCAGCTCCTCCGGCAGGTCCTGGTAGGCCCCGGCCGATGACGCGATCAGGGTCTCCCCGCCGTAGCCCGGCAGGGTGATGCTGCGCAGGGTGGAGGCCTGCGGCGGATTGACCACAAAGGTCACGTCGGTGTGCCAGTTGTTGGCACTGCCGTTTTCGCTGTCCACCGGCAGGACCGCGGGTTTTCCGTCCACGGAGGCCACCGTGGGGTGGGCCTTGGTGAGCGGACCGAAGCGGCTGGCGAAACGCACCTGGTCTTCGTCAGTGCGGATGTTCGCTTCCCGGAAGACCAGGGCCTTGTGCATGTTCAGGGCGTCCCGGAGCTGCGCCACGGTGGGGACTATCTCATTAACGGTGTATCCGGCGGTTTCTTTTAGTAGCTTTCAGCTGCCGGGAATCGGTCGCTGAAAGTGATGGCGAAGGCGTTCAAAGCGGGCTTCCAACGCACGGCCCATCGGGTCTTGCCGGCACCGGTCGGATCGAGGGATCTGGTGACCAGATACAGGCACTTTAGCGCAGCCTGCTCGATGGGGAAATGACCGCGTGCTTTGACGGCGCGCCGGTACCTGGCGTTGAGCGATTCGATGGCGTTGGTCGAGCAGATCACGCGCCGGATTTCCACGTCGTAGTCCAGGAAGGGGGTGAACTCTTCCCACGCGTTCTCCCAGAGCCGCACGATCGCCCCGTATTTCTTGCCCCAGCGCTCCGTGAGCTCCTCAAACGCCGCCCGCGCGGCCGCGGCATTCGGCGCCGTGTAAATGGGCTTCACGTCCCGTTTGGGGGCGTCCCAGTCCTTCTTCGAAGCCAGCCGGAAGGTGTTCCGGATCAGGTGGATAATGCAGGTCTGCACGGTCGTCAGCGGCCACACATTCGTCACGGCTTCGGGCAGGCCTTTGAGGCCGTCGCAGACCAGGAAGAAGGTGTCCTTCACGCCGCGGTTCCTGATGTCGGTGAGTACGCTCATCCAGAATTTCGCGCCCTCGCCGCCGGTGCCGGCCCAGAGTCCGAGGATGTCTTTCTCCCCATCGAGGGTGACGCCGATGGCGGCGTAGATGGGGCGGTTGGCGACCTGCCCGTCGCGGATCTTGACCACGATGGCGTCGATGAAGATCGCCGCGTAGACCTCGTCCAGCGGCCGGTTCTGCCAGGTGGCCATCTCCTCGAGCACCCTGTCGGTGATCCGGGAGACCGTCTCCTTGGACACGGACGCGCCGTAGATCTCGGCGAAATGGGCGCTGATTTCTCCCGTGGTCAGGCCCTTGGCGTAGAGCGAGAGGACAATCTCATCGACCCCGGTCAGGCGGCGCTGGCGCTTCTTGACGATGACCGGCTCGAACGTCCCGGCCCGGTCCCGCGGCACGTCCACCTGTACGGGTCCGGTGGTCTCCGTCAGCACCGTTTTCGGGCGAACCCCGTTGCGGGAGTTGGCAGTCTGTTTGCCGGCCATATCGTGCTTTTCATATCCGAGGTGCTCGGTCATTTCCTCATCGAGCGCGGTCTCGATCACGGTCTTCGTCAGCTGCTTGAGCAGACCATCGGGACCGGTCAGGGACAGGCCCTGCTCCTTCGCCATTCTGACAAGCTCGCGGGCAGCGTCAGCCTCGGATATTTCTGTCTTCTTCTCAACGGTTTTCGTACTCGGCACAGCCTCAAGTGTTGCGGCCATATCGGCCTCCTCCCCGCCAGGCTTACCGCCCGGCGTGTCGAGCCGGATACACCATTATTTCCACAGTCCCGGAATAGGAGCGCACGAATGTGCGGTTGAGCATGCCGGGCTTCGGGTTAGTGGCTGTGCGACGTGTGGGTGTCGGGTGCGGGCGCTGCGGGGGCGTCCGTTGGCTTGTCGCGGGTGCGATCTTCGCTGGTCGGAGCCTCCGCGGGTGCCTGCGACGGTGCCGGCGTGGAGTCGTGGCTGTGGCTCTCGGAGTCGAGAGTGCTTGCGAGGGCGGACATGCCGAACCACGTCAGCGCGGCGACCAACACGACACCTGCGGCAAACGGGCTGACCAGGTGGCGCAGGCCGCCCTTGGCGTCCTTGGCGATGAACGCGACGTACGACATCAGCAGGCCGATCGGAGTCATCCAGGCGCTGCGCTCGGGGAACTGTTCGAAGTGCTGGATGCCACCGCCGACCAGGCCGACGCCGAAGGAGAGCAGGAGCGAGAACGCGACGAGCGAGATGGCCCGGCTCAGCGGCGGGCGCTCATCGACGAGCACGAACTCGTTGACGATGGTGCCGAGGAGGAACACGAACGCACCGACGACGCAGATGATCGTGTACAGGCCCGGGTTGACCGGATAGTGCACGACGGCGCCGGCGATAAGGGCCGCGCCTATGAAGTAGAGCATCGCGCCGATGTAGCGCGAGTAGAGCGAGGGAGTCCGTTTCGCGAGCTCTGCCTCATAGGAGGCAACGTCTTCGCGGCTGAGGTCGTTCTGAACGGTCATGTCTGGTGAGTCTTTCGTTTTCGGGCAGCAGGCAGCCGTAGCTCCGATACCGGAGGTTGGTGCAGCGTGGCGCTGCGCGTGCTGCTCAGCAGGGCAGAATTGAGCGTCATGTCTCATTTCCTTGGAAGTGGGGCTTGGCCGGACACTCTAAACAGATGGGACACGCCACCGGCCTTTAGTGGTTTGTTAGCCTGCGCGGACGAAGGTGACGGCACCCTTGGACGTCATCCACGTAAGGGGGTGGACTGCGGTTTCGTTCTTGCCGTTCAGGCCTGAGCTGAGGACCTGGCCGTTGCCGACGTAAATTCCTACGTGGCCAGGCTGCATGACCATGTCACCGGGCTGGGGGTCGGTGACCACGGTGCCGTAGTTCATGAACTGCATTGGACCCAGGTCCCCGACGGGGATGCCAGCGGCATTGAGGGCGTTTTCGACCAGCCGCGTGCAGTCCTGGATCATGCCGATCTGAGCGTAGGCGGAGGACACCATGATGGAGTTAGTGTCACCAGCTGCGGGGGCGGGAGCCGGAGCGGGCGCAGGCGGGGTGACGGTGACTTTGGCCGAGGCGGGTGCAGGGGTCGTTACGGCGGCCGCGGGTACCGCGGCCGCCGCGGTTTCCACGACAGGCTTCGGGGCTTCCGCTACGGGAGCGGGCGTGGTTTCCACGACCGGGCGCTCGAAGGAAATCTGGATGGTGGCATCGGCGGTCAGTGGGGCCTGTACCTGGCTTGCGACCTCGAGGTTGGCGGCCGGTTCAGCTTCGCGCTGGGCGGGAGCGTCGGCTGCCTGGGCGGCAGCAATACCACTGGTCAGCACGAGACCGGAAGCCGCTGCGAAGACGGCGGCCTGGCGGCCTGCGCCGCCGGCATTCGCGGTAACGGACTTGGTCAGTGCGGCAAGAGTGCTGGTCTGGGGGACCGCGCGGCGGCGGCCGTGAGTTTTGCGCATGGGCATGTAAGGGCCTCTCCCACTGCCTGCGAGGTTAGCTGTCGGATTCGGGTGGGAGGCACCCGGCCGCGTCAGGCGCAAAAGTGCACCAGGCACGGCTTCACCCCAAGACCTGCCAGAAGCAGGCCAATAATGGGTTCCCCGTCTCTGCCGGACGAAAAGCGAACGGATCCCGGGCAGCGGCAGAGTTAGGCAATCTGTTCGGGAGTGCCGCCTCAAGGAGAAACCGGCACGACTTACCGTACTTCAGACCAGCAATGTTTGTCACATTCCGATAACGGCGTGTCCGCCGTGGCACGGGATGCGCACTTGCTCTTTATACCCGGCCGGGGTATAGGATGCGTTTTCTTGGGTTGTCAGTGACATGGAAGTCCGGGCTGGTGTTGCCGTACCCGCTTGCACGGCCGTTCACCCCCCAGTACACCCTCGATTCTTCCTCAAGAGATAGAGCCGGGCTTCCCCTTGTTTCTTCCGCTGCCGGGTGCGGCTGCTGCTCAACCGGAGCTTCTTCGGCACCGGCAGTGGTATCCAGTGGCAGCACAGTCGAGTTTGCTGTTGAAGGGCTGACGTGCGGGCATTGCGTCCAGACCGTTAAAAAGGCTGTAGCGGCCGTTGACGGTGTCGAGTCCGCCTTTGTGGATCTCGTGTCCGGCGGGTCGTTCCCGGGTGATTGTCTACGGTATGGCCGAGAGCTTTGCTGTGTGTGAGGCCGTGACCTCCGCCGGCTACACGCTTTCCAGCAATTGACATCAAGGCCCCTGGCAGAAGACCGGTTAGGCGAGCGGGGTGTCTTTTGACGGGGCGAACGCGTCCCCGGCGCTGGACCTGTTCTGTCTACGACGTTTTGGCTGCTGTCCTGTCGGATTGTACGTGTCCGCTCCGGCCCGCCTAGCCCCTCCTTCGTCGGGGCCTGCGCCGCACGAATTTCCCTGCGGCGCTCCTTCGTCGCTGATTTCACCTGGGAATTTCCCGCCCCTTGCCCTGCGGGTAGACAGGCCTCCGTCGGCCACAGCTCCGCAAGCTTCGCCAGCAGCCAAAAATACGGGGGGAGAGGGGACGCTGGCCGGTCACCACGAGCCGCCCCGCCCACCGGCAAAACAACTTGGTCGGCGCCCGCACCCGTTTCCAGCCGCTTGACAGACATAGAAGCGTCGGGGGAAGTGAGGACGAATATTTCGTTGCGGCGGGGATCCTCAGTGTCCCAGGATCGCGTGCGCGATTTCGTCGGCGTCGCGGAGTGTCCGCTGCCCGCTGGCGTACGTGGGGCCGCCCGGCTGGAGCGCTTCCGCGGCGATGGCAGTGCCCCACTGGGTGGCCGAGAGCTGCAGGCCCAGCACATAGAGACCCTCGGTGACCGAGCCGTTGGCCGCCACCGGCCGGTACGGGTGCGGCGCAACGTCCAGCCCGGTGGCCTGCACCGGCGCACCTTCCGCCGTCATCATCAGCCGGGGCCGTACCATCCCGTCGGCGAGGAGCTGTTCCAGCAGCGGTGAGTCGTTCGCGGACACGCGGTTGGCCGGCGCAAGGGCCTCCACCATGGTCTTCGCCGCCACCGGCGGGCCGTTCACCCAGGGTGAGGCGGCGGTAAAGCGGCCTGTCCGGCGGTCCACGCCGAACCGGGGGTCGGGACCCACAAAACTGACCACGCCGGCGCGCGCCAGGGCAGCCAGCTGTTCAGAGCGCAGCGCGGGCGGCCCGCTGGCCAGGCCCTCCACAAACGACTCAAACCAGCCACGCAGGCCGGCCACCCAGGACTCATCGGTGATGCCGCCGTCGGCCACTGCCGTTTTCAGCACCGCGCGTCCATGATGCAGGGCGCCGATGGCCATCTTCACCGGATCCTCCTCGCCCAGGGCGGAGCGGCGGGCGTCATCAAGCAGGTACTCGACGACGGCGGCATCCAGTTCGGCACGTGATCCGAAAGACCTGCCCGCAAGCGGGGACGCGAGGCCCCGCAGATCCAGCCGGTGCCGCGGGCCGACGTGCACGGCCAGGACGCTCTCCACCGCGGCCTCCCAGTTGGCGGCGCTGTGGGCATGCGGGCGCAGCGCCTCCTCCAGCGCGGCCAGGAACGCGGACGCGTCAGGGACGGCCGCCGGCTGCGAGCGCACCAAGGTGGCGTAATAGGCCCAGAGGGTGTCGCGGTGCAGCAGGGGCCAGAGATCGTGGTCGAAACCCGGGCGGATCCCGGTGGCCGCGAACCGCTCCAGCGCGGCCACGGTCAGGTACCGCAGGGTGACCGACGCCGGGTAGTAGCCGGCCAGCGCGGCCTTGGCCCGGTACGGGGTGCCGCGGCGGGACGCGGCAATGATGAGCGGCTCCTGGCCGGACGGCTGATACTCAAGCCGGGGTCCGGCGTCGATGAATTTTCCGCCGCGGCCTTCCGTGAGCTGGCCCATCGCGTCGAAGAAGTTCAGCCCCATGCCCCGGACCAGGACTGGTTCGCCGGCCGGAATCGCGGCCCAGTCGACGTCCGCCGGGACCGCTGGCGGGAAGTAGCTCAGGCCCAGCTGTGCGGCCGATGCCTGGAGTTCCCGCTGCTCAGGGTTAAGCCGGGACGAAAGGTGCCCTAGTGCCAGGACCACGGAATCGACCTTGAGCGAACCGCCGCCGGCGAGTCCGACGTCGAACGTTCCGGTGCTTGGGGTTGTCTCGCCTGGGGTGCTGTCCCCTTGCGTCCTGGGTGTTCCGTCGCCCGACGGCCGCACCGAGACGGCGGTCGTTTCGTGGAAACTGACGGTGACGCCGTCGGGCAGCTTTTCCGTCAACTCATCCAGCGTGCAGCGCAGGTAGCGGCCGTACAGCGCCCGGCTGGGGAAGTCCCGCGATCCCAAGGCAGCCAGTTCGGACCGCTCGTCCAGCGTCAGGACCTGCATCGGCTCACGCTGCTGCCGGGCACGCCAGCGGTCGAACGTGGTGCCCGCGACGGGCGGCGCCAGCCGGGTGTCCTCAGGGATGACCGTGGGATAAAAGGACTGGGTGTTCATGAGGTACAGCCGGGACTGTCCGGGCTGCCACACGTGCCCCGGACCCGCCGGATAGGGGTCGATGACGTCGATATGGAGAGATGCTTGGCCGGAGTGGGCAGCAGCGTGGGCGGCGGCGTGTGCGAGCAGGCGCTCCAGCACACTGGTTCCCCGCGGTCCGGCGCCGATGATGGCTGTCCGGATGCTCTTCGATTTACCCACGGCATCCAGAGTATCGGCATGCGCCGCAGGCACTTGACTTGCTTGCGGCGCGAAAATGTTGTTTGGATGGGGCGCATGACCACCACTGCAGCTGATCAAACGCCCGGTTCATCGCCCGCCCCCGAACCCACTGATGAGAACGTCTGGCTGGAGGAGATCTACGGCGAGGCACCGCTTGCCTGGGTCCGGGAGCAGAACGCCCGCACCGAGGACCTTTTGGAGGACGCCGATTACGTAGGCCTGGAAGGAAGCATCCTGGAGGTGCTGGACTCCACGGACCGGATCGCCATGGTGGGCAAGCGCGGCGAGTGGTACTACAACTTCTGGAAGGACCAGGCGAACCCGAAGGGGCTGTGGCGCCGCACCACCTGGGAAAGCTACCTGACGGATTCCCCCGCCTGGGACGTGCTGCTGGATGTGGATGCCCTCGCCGCCGCCGAAGGTGAGGAGTGGGTCTTCCACGGTGCCACGTTCCTGCGCCCCGCCGCTGGCGACCCGTACCGCCTCGCGCTGCTGGCGCTCTCCCCCGACGGCGGCGACGCCAGCCGCTACCGCGAGTTCGACGTCGGGACCCGCACTTTTGTTGACCCGGCCGACGGCGGCTTCGACCTGCCGACGGCGAAGGGGAACGTCTCGTGGCTGGATGCGGACACGCTGCTGGTCGCCTCCACGGCCGGGGACCTGCCGCGGACCGCATCCTCGTATGCCCGGACGGCTATCACCCTGCGACGCGGCGAGGCCCTCTCCGCGGCTGCCCGGCTTTTTGAGGTGCCGGAGGACCACATGATGGCCGTGGTGGCGCACGATTCCACTCCCGGTTTTGAGCGCACGTTCGCTGTGGACTACATCGACTTCTACAACCGCAGCACGTTCATCCGCTGGGACGACGCGTGGCTCGAGATCGATGCGCCGACAGATGTTAACCTCAGTGCGCACCGCGAGTGGCTCCTATTCCGGCCGCAGCAGGACTGGTCAGTTGAGGGCACTACATACCCCGCCGGGTCCTTGTTGGCCGCGAAGTTCGAGGACTACCTTGCGGGGGCGCGAGATCTCTTTGTGCTGTTTACGCCGGATGCGCACACTTCGCTGCAGTCTTGGAGCTGGACGCGGAATTTCCTGCTGCTGAACCTGCTGCGGGACGTCTCGTCAGAGATCCGGGTGCTGGATCCCTCTGTTCCCGGCGTTGCGGCCGACGGGGGCGCGTCCGACGGGGCTGCGGCCGACGGGGGTGCCTGGGCTTCGTCGCTGCTGGATGCCTGCCCGCCGCTGCACGACGTCAACGCCTACGCGGTGGACGACGAAGATGAAGGACCGGCCGACGGCGGTGCGGGCGACGACTTCTGGCTGGTCGCCACCGGATTCACCACCCCCAGCACACTGATGCGCGGAAGCCTCACGCGGGATCCTGCCGGGACCGCTGACTCCGGCGGGGGCGTTGCCGGGACGGCTGGCGTGGTGAGCAGCCATGCGGCAGTCAAGGCGTCGCCGTCGTTCTTTGATGACGACAAGTACGAGGTGCAGCAGCACTTCGCCGTGTCCGCGGACGGCACCCGGGTCCCGTACTTCCAGGTGGCCTCGCGGGACCTGGTCCTGGACGGGCAGAACCCCACGCAGCTCTCCGGCTACGGCGGCTTTGAGGTTTCCCGGACGCCTGCGTACAGCGGAACTGTCGGCAGGGCTTGGCTGGAACGCAGGACCGCCACCCCCGGCGGGCCCGGCGAGGCAGCGCACTCCCGCGGCGGTGTCTACGTGGTGGCCAACATCCGCGGCGGCGGAGAATACGGGCCGTCCTGGCACCGGGCCGCGCTGAAGGAAAACCGCCACCGCGCCTTCGAGGACTTCGCGGCCGTGGCGCAGCACCTCGTCTCCCGTGGCGTCACGTCCCGGGAGCGGCTTGGCTGCGTGGGCGGTTCCAACGGCGGGCTGCTGGTGGGCAACATGCTCACCAGTTACCCGGAGCTCTTCGGGGCTATCTCCTGTGGCGTGCCGCTGCTGGACATGAGGCGCTACACGAGGCTCTCCGCCGGGCACTCCTGGATCGCCGAATACGGCGACCCGGACGTGGCTGCGGAATGGGAGTACATCAAGACGTTCTCGCCGTACCACCTACTCAAGGACGGCGTGGAGTACCCCGAAACATTTATCTGGACGGCCACGTCGGACGACAGGGTGGGACCGGTCCAGGCCCGCAAAATGGCTGCCCGGATGCAGGCGATGGGCATCCCGAACGTCTGGTTCCACGAGGCGCTGGAAGGCGGCCACGCCGGAGCTTCGGACAACCGCCAGGCCGCCGCGCTGCAGGCCCGAAGCCAGCACTTCCTGTGGCGGACGCTGGCAGGCGGATGAGCGTAGCGGCCAGTCCTGGCAACAGACCTACCGTGGATTGATGTCCGACGCCTTTCTGGCTGCCCTGAAACCGGCCGACCGACTGGCGATGTGGTGTCAGCTGCTGCTTGCCTCAGAGCCGGCGGCGTGCGTGGCGTGCGCGGACGGCTCAGTGGTGGGGTTCTCGCAACCCGCGCAGTGCCGCAAGGGGACCTTGATCAGGACCTGCCTTCTTCGGGGAGCCTGGAGCTGTGGGGACTCTATCTGCTTCAGTCCCATTCTACGAACGGCTGGGATTCGCTCCGGACGGGGCCGAGGACCGTGTGGCCGAGTGGGAAGACCTTCACGAAATCAGGATGATCCGCTCCGGTTGATCCGCTGATGGTTTGGGTATTCTGCGCAGGTATGTTCGCCGGGCGAGCAGCGCCCCTGACGCTGTGTGCTGGGGCTGAGACAAGCGTTCGGTGGCCGTTTTGCACTGCGTGCCCCATTCTGCGTATCCTTGGTGGGCTAGTAATAGCCATTGGAGACGTGCCAGAGCGGCCGAATGGGCTTCACTGCTAATGAAGTGTGGGGCACAACTCCACCGGGGGTTCAAATCCCCCCGTCTCCGCGTTTGGCCCCGGTCCTGGACCGGGGCCTTTTGCGTACCCAGGGCACCTGCGTTTATGCCACGAACCCCAACTAGGTAGCAGTAACTGTCGTTATGAGCGCTCATAACGACAGTTACTGCTACCTAGTTTGGTGGGTGGCGGGGTGGGGCGTGCGGGAGCCCGGGTGTGGTGCGGGCATGGAAGCAGGGCGTGGTGCGCGTGGGCTGGGCTGGCGGTCCGGGGTGCGGACGTCGGAGGCTCCATCCGGGCCCGCAGTGGCAGGATGGTGGAATGGCAGCACGCAACGCCCCGGAGACGGAAACCAGCCCAAGCCAGGCGTGGAATCCACGCCTGGCGCTACTGGTGGCTGCCACATTCTTTATGGAGTTCCTGGACGGCACCATCCTCACCACCGCCATCCCCAACATCGCCAGCGACTTTGGCGTTCCAGCCGCCGACGTGAACATCACCATGACGGCCTACCTCATGACCGTGGCCATGGGAATCCCGCTCAGCGGCTGGCTTGCAGAACGCGTGGGGGCCCGCAAAGTATTCTGCTTCGCGATTGCCCTGTTCACACTGGCTTCATTGGCCTGCGCCGTCAGCCCCGACCTGACCGTGCTGACGCTGAGCCGGATCCTGCAGGGCGCCGGTGGAGCCATGATGGTTCCTGTCGGCACCCTCCTGGTACTGCGCGGCACACCCAAATCGGAGCTCCTGCGGGCCACAGCCTTCCTGGTGTGGCCGGCGCTGCTGGCGCCCGTACTGGCGCCGCTGGTGGGCGGCGCCCTGACAACCTACCTGTCGTGGCACTGGATCTTCCTCATCAATTTGCCACTGGGTGCGGCCGCCTTCATCGCCGCACTCAGTCTCGTTCCAGCCGGCGCCGGAGACAGGGCACGCAGGCTCGACTGGCTAGGCCTGCTCCTCACCACCACCGGCGTCGGTGCCCTGGTAGTGGGCCTGGAACTGGCCACCGCCCACCCCGACGGTCCATGGGCAGCTATCAGCGCTGCTGCAGGGGTATGCGCCCTCGCGGCCGCCGTGCTGTGGATGAGACGGGCCAAAAACCCTCTCTTTGATCTCAGTGTTTTTTCCACCCGCACATTCCGGGCCATGGCCACCGGCGGGTTCGTCTACCGCCTGACCATCAGTTCGGTGCCGTTCCTCCTGCCCCTAATGTTCCAGACCGGTTTCGGCTGGTCACCGCTGCACGCCGGAATCATGGTGGCGGCCGTGTTCATCGGCAACATCGGCATCAAACCGGCCACCACGCCGCTGATCCGGCGTTTCGGTTTCCGGGCCATGCTGGTCTTCGGCTCCCTGGCATCGGCGGTGACCTTCGCCCTGTGCGCCCTGCTCACGCCGGACACGCCGCAGGCACTGATCTTCGCCCTGCTGGTGTGCAGCGGGGCTTTTCGCTCCATCGGTTTCTCGGCCTACGCGTCGGTGCAGTACGCGGACATCGCACCGGCCCAGCTGACATCGGCCAATTCCGTGTCAGCGACCCTGGTTCAGCTCGCCGCAGGCGCCGGCATCGCCGTTGGCGCTTTGCTGATCAGGATTTTCGACGGCGTGGCGGCCTTCCCCGCGGATCACGCGGGCCCCTTCCGCGGAGCCTTCCTCACCATGGCCGTCCTGATGCTCTTCAGTACGGCAGACAGCCTGTCACTCCACCGGCACGCCGGCGCAGAGGTCAGCCGGCCTGGGCAAGCACGAGCGGAAGAACAGCCCCCGCGCCCGCCTGGCGCAGGGCACGTCCAGCAACGGTAACGGTCCACCGGCTGTCCACGAGGTCGTCGATCAGCATCACGCCCTGGCCTCGAAGTGATGCCATGGCCGCTTCCAATTCCGGACCCACCACCACACGGTCCCAAACGCCCGCCAGCCGGTACGCACTGTTGCCGCCACGGCTTCCAGTGGGTCCGCCATGTCCCAAGTCCAGCTCGCCAAGGTAGGGGATCCTGCCGATTTCCGAAATTCCCTGGGCAAGGGACCGGACCAGTTCGGGCTTGCTGCGGGAAGGCATGCTGACGATCGCGGCCGGCCGTCCTGCACCGCTCCAGCCTTGGTTCCGGCCGTCACCGGTAGCCCATTCCCGCAGGACCTGGACACAGGCCTGGAGCATGGCAGGATCCACCGGACGGTCTGCGGCGCCGGCCGCAAAGAGTTCCCGCAGCGCCCCGCCCCAGCCGAGATCGGTAAGCCTGGCCAGCACGCGGCCGTCCGCCAGTCCTTCGTCTGGCTTGATCTTGCCCTTGACCGGAACGCCCAGGCGGTCCATGCCGCTGGGCCACTGCAGCCGTGCCTCCAGGACACCGCCGGCGCGGGTGAGCGTCTGGCCCGCCGCTGCAGTGGCGTCGTCGGCGATATCGGCCCGGAACCAGCGGCCCGCGCAGTTATCGCACTTCCCGCAGGCGTGCGCGGTCTCGTCATCGAGGACCGAGGTGATGTATTCCATCCGGCACCCGGCGGTGTCCTGGTAGATCACCATGGAGTCCTGCTCGTCCACCCTGGCCTCGGCGATCCGGCGGTAACGCTCGGCGTCGTAGATCCAGGGCTGGCCGGTGGAACGCCACCCGCCGCCGACACGTTCCACGGCGCCATCCACGGCCAGGACCTTCAGCAGCAGCTCCAGCGGGGTGCGGCGGAGGTCAACCCGGGCCTCCAACGCAACCGTTGACACGGCAGTTCCGGCTTCAGCCAACGCTGTCAGGACCGCTGTGGCTTTCTCCTCGGACGGCATGGAGGCGGTGGCGAAGTACTGCCAGATATCCCGGTCTTCAGAACCTGGCAGCAACAGCACGTCTGCGTTCGCCGCGCCACGGCCCGCGCGGCCCACCTGCTGGTAGTACGCCACTGGGGAGGACGGTGCCCCGAGGTGGACGACGAAGCCAAGGTCCGGTTTGTCGAAGCCCATGCCGAGCGCCGAGGTGGCCACCAGTGCCTTGACCTGGTTGTCCTTGAGCATCTGCTCTGCGCGCTCCCGGTCCGCGGGATCGGTCCTGCCGGTGTAGGCCTGAACTGTGTGCCCGGCTTCGGCGAGAAGCCGGGCGGTGTCCTCCGCGGCGGAGACTGTCAGCGTGTAGATGATGCCGCTGCCGGGCAGATCGGCCAGGTGCGTCAGGAGCCAGCCCAGCCGTTCGCGGGAATTCGGGAGTGCGAGGACGCCCAGGCGCAGGGAATCCCGGCCAAGGGTTCCGCGGATGGTGAGGACGCCCGCGCCCAGCTGTTCCTCGATATCGTGGACCACGCGCGAGTTGGCCGTGGCAGTGGTGGCTAGGACAGGAACGGACTCCGGCAGCTGCGTGATCAGGTCAGCGATCCGGCGGTAGTCCGGCCGGAAGTCATGGCCCCAGTCGGAAATACAGTGGGCTTCATCAATCACCAAGAGGCCCGTCCGCCGGATGAGCTCCGGCAGCTGGTTCTCACGGAAGGACGGGTTGGTGAGCCGTTCCGGCGAAACCAGCAGCACGTCGACTTCATCGGCGGCGAGCTGTTCCCGGACGGTGTCCCAGTCCAGCTGGTTCGCCGAGTTGATGGCCACGGCACGTACTCCGGCGCGGGCGGCGGCAGCCACCTGGTCCCGCATCAGGGCAAGCAGCGGCGAAACGATCAGGGTGGGGCCGGCGCCGCGGCGCCGGAGCAGAAGGGACGCCACAAAGTACACGGCCGATTTTCCCCAACCGGTGCGCTGGACCACCAAAGCCCGCCGGCCGCCGTCGACCAGTGCTTCAATCGCCTCAAACTGTCCGTCGTGGAAATCCGCCGCCGGATGCCCCACAAGTTCGCGGAGAACCTCCAGCGCCTGGCTTTTTGTGGCGGGCGGTGAGTCAGGGGAAACGGAAAGAAGGGCGGCGTTCTGGGTATCGACCATTGATTCAGTATCCCAGCCCCCACCGACACCCATAAAGCCGGGACCTCCGTATGTGGACAACCGGGAACGTCCGCGGGTCCACGTAAGATAAGACCCGTGACTAGCGAACAGACAAAGACTTTTGACCTCTCGGCATCCTTCAAGGCCTACGACGTCCGGGGCATCGTGGGCGAATCCATCACCGCTGAAATCGTCGAAGCCGTGGGCGCCGCGTTCGTTGATGTGCTGGAACTGGAGGGCCAGACGATCCTGGTAGGCGGCGACATGCGTCCCTCCTCCCCCGAGTTCGCCAAGGCCTTCGCCGACGGCGCAGCCACCCGCGGCGCCGACGTCAAGCTCCTTGACCTGATCTCCACCGACGAGCTCTACTACGCCTGCGGTTCCCTCAACGCTGCCGGAGCCACGTTCACCGCCAGCCACAACCCCGCCGAATACAACGGCATCAAAATGTCGAAGCCCGGCGCGCAGCCCATCTCCTCCGAATCCGGCCTCAAAGAGATCCAGGCCCTCGCCGAGAAGTACCTCAACGAAGGCTCCATCCCCGCGGCCCCCGCCCGCGGCCTGATCGGTGTCCACGACGTCCTGAAGGACTACTCCGAGTACCTCCGCCAGCTGGTGGACCTCTCCGGATCCCGGCCGCTCAAGGTAGTTGTGGACGCAGGCAACGGCATGGCCGGCCTCACCACCCCGGCGGTGCTGGGCGACGCCCTGCTGCCCAAGCTGCCCTTCGAGATCATTCCCCTCTACTTCGAGCTGGACGGTTCCTTCCCGAACCACCCGGCCAACCCCCTCGAGCCGGAGAACCTCCGAGACCTGCAGGCCGCCGTCATTGAGCACGGCGCCGATATCGGCCTGGCATTCGACGGCGACGCCGACCGCTGCTTCGTCATCGACGAAAATGGTGAGCCGATGTCGCCATCAGCCGTCACCGGTATGGTGGCACGCCGCGAAATCGCCCGCGCCCAGGCGCAGGGCGAGGCAAGGCCCACCGTCATCCACAACCTGCTCACCTCCCGTGCAGTGCCCGAACTGGTAGAGCACGACGGCGGCCGCGCCGTCCGCACGCGCGTGGGCCACTCGTTCATCAAGGCAGTCATGGCCGAGGAAGGTGCAGTGTTCGGCGGCGAGCACTCTGCCCACTTCTACTTCCGCGACTTCTGGAACGCAGACACCGGGATGCTGGCGGCAATGCACGTGCTCGCTGCCCTCGGCGAGCAGGACGTACCGCTGTCCGAGCTCGGCCGCGAGTACGAGCCCTATGTCTCCTCCGGTGAGATCAACTCCGAAATCGAGGACAAGGCCGGCGCCGTAGAGCGCGTCCGCACCGACTTCGCCGCCGAGGACATCACCGTGGACACCATGGACGGCAGCACATTCACGGCCAATGACGGCAGCTTCTGGTTCAACCTGCGCCCGTCCAACACCGAGCCCTTCCTCCGCCTGAACGTGGAAGCAACGGACCGGGCCACGATGGAACGCGTCCGCGACCGCGTGCTCTCCAATGTCAGGCGCTAAACCGAAGATGGCCCACGAAGCCACGGACGGCACGGCCGCGGTAGCTTCGTGGCGGGATTCCGTTCCGGAGGCCTCCGCCACGGACCTGGAAAACCTGCTGGGCACAGGCGTCGGCGCAGCCCAGGAACAACTCGAGCGAAACGGCGGCTTCCTGCCCTTCGCACTGGTAGTGGAGAACGACGGCGAGGTCCGGCTGGTGGCTGTCACGCCGGCTGATGCCCAAGACGGCTCTGACGGTGACTTCGACGCGGACACGATGATCAGCGACCTCACCGAACTGCTCCGGCAGAACCGGGCTGATTTCCGCGCGGCCGCTATTGTCTGCGACATCCTCTTGGTGGAGGAAGAAATAGATGCCATCCATGTAGCCGCTGAACACCGCGACGGATCCGTCTTCGCCGCGGTCCTCCCCTACGCCGCCAACACCGGGACCCACGAATGGGAGTTTGGCCAGCTCGCCGCTGACACCAGCGAACCCACCGTCTGGGTGGACTAGACCTCCACTGGGTTGATGACATGAAGATCAATGCCTTCGCGGATGTGAGCCTGCGGGCCATGATGGTGCTGTCCGCAGCCCCTGACGGCAACCTGCTGACCACGCAGAGCATCGCCGACGCCGTGGGCACCCCGTACAACCACGTCAGCAAGGCCATGGCAAAGCTCCGTGAACTTGGCGTGATCGACGTCGAACGCGGCCGCAACGGCGGCTCCAGGCTCAACGACGCCGGACGCAAGGCCACCGTGGGCCAGTTGCTGCGGCTCCTGAACACCCGGGTGGATCCAGCGGACTGCCATTCATTGAACGGCGACTGCCCACTCATCAACGAATGCCGGCTTCGCGGCGCCCTCTCGCGCGCCCGGGAAGCCTTTTACCGGGAACTCGACGACATCGTGGTGTCCACCCTTCCCGGATCCCGCCAGATGGCGCCCGTATTCCAGGCGATCGGGCTCCGCCCGGGGCTCTGACTCCCGGCTCCCCTGCAGCCCGGGCATTTCCGGATCCGTAGTCCCCAATTTTGATATCTCTTCTACGAAGTGTAGAACTTAAGTATAAATACTTGTATTTCAAATACATGTATTGACCGCGGTCCGGATGTACGCCCCGGGCCCCTACCTCAGGAGTACGCATGCTCTCGGACAAATCCCGCCCCGTCATTGAGGCCACCCTCCCGTTGGTCGGTTCCCGGATCGGCGAAATCACCCCCAAGTTCTATGCACGGCTGTTCGCCGCCCACCCGGAACTGTTGGATGGCCTGTTCAGCCGCTCCAACCAGCGCTCGGGCAACCAGCAGCAGGCGCTGGCCGGAAGCATCGCCGCTTTCGCCACGCACCTGGTCAACAACCCGGGCACCCTCCCCGAAACCGTGCTTTCCCGCATCGCGCACCGGCACGCGTCGCTCGGCATCACCGAGCCCCAGTACCAGGTGGTCTACGAGCACCTCTTCGCGGCCATCGCGGAGGACTTGGCCGAGGTCATCACCCCGGAGATCGCCGAGGCCTGGACCGAGGTGTACTGGCTGATGGCCGATGCCCTGATCAAGATCGAAAAGGGCCTCTACGCCGCACAGGCCAACGGCACGATGTGGAGCCCCTGGAAGATCGCCGCCAAGACCCCCGCCGGCACTGGCTCGATAACCTTCACCCTGGAACCGGCCGACGACACCCCCATCACTCCCGCCCTGCCCGGCCAGTACGTCAGCGTCAAGGTCACCCTCCCGGACGGGCTGCGCCAGGTCCGCCAGTATTCGCTCTCCGGCGACGCCGGCACGAGCCGCAGCTTCACCACCAAGAAGGACGACGGCGGCGAAGTCTCGCCCGTGCTGCACGACACCGTCCAGGTGGGCGACGTCCTCGAAATCTCCAACCCCTACGGTGAAATCACGCTCAAGGAAGGCGAGGGCCCGGTGGTCCTGGCCTCCGCCGGCATTGGCTGCACGCCCACCGCGTCCATCCTGCGCTCCCTCGCGGAAGCCGGCTCGGACCGCCAGGTCCTGGTCCTGCACGCGGAAAGCGATCTGGAGTCCTGGGCGCTGCGCTCCCAGATGACGGACGACGTCGAACGCCTCGAGGGTGCCGACCTCCAGCTGTGGCTCGAGCAGCCCGAGCCAGGCACCAAGGCGGGATTTATGTCCCTGCGCGAAGTGGACCTGCCGGCCAACGCGTCGCTGTACCTCTGCGGACCACTGCCGTTTATGAAGCACATCCGCAACGAGGCCATCAACGCCGGCATCCCGGCCACGAAGATCCACTACGAAGTCTTCGGCCCGGACATCTGGCTGGCCAGCTGAATCAATTGGTGGGCCCACACCGGCAGGGTTCCCTGGCCGAGCTTGCGAGGCTAGGGGCCGGTGGGGACGACGGCGGCCCCGCACCTTTCTTGCAAAGGTGCGGGGCCGCCGTCGTACTTTCTGGAACGCTTAGCCCAGGCGGGACTTCAGGCCGGCAAGCTCGGACTGCAGCGCTTCGGGGAGGGAATCGCCGAAGTTGGCGTACCATTCCTCGATGGACGCGAGCTCGGTGGCCCACTCGGCCGGGTCAACGCGGACAGCTTCCTCGACCTGGGCAGGCGTCATGTCCAGGCCCTTGAGGTCGATGGATTCGCCGGTGGGAACAAAGCCGATCGGCGTCTCGACGGCGTCTGCCTTGCCTTCCAGGCGCTCGATGGCCCACTTGAGGACACGGGCGTTGTCGCCGAAGCCAGGCCAGGCGAAGCCACCCTCGGCCGTGCGGCGGAACCAGTTGACCAGGAAGATCTTGGGCAGACGCTCCGGGTTGCCCTTGGCGGACAGGTTCACCCAGTGGTTGAGGTAGTCGCCGGCGTCGTAGCCCATGAACGGCAGCATGGCCATAGGATCGCGGCGAACCACGCCCACCGCCCCGGCTGCCGCCGCAGTGGTCTCGGAGGACAGCGTGGAACCCATGAAGATGCCGTTTGACCAGCTGCGGGCCTCGGTCACCAGGGGGATGGTGGTCTTGCGGCGGCCGCCGAACAGGATGGCGGAAAGCTCCACGCCGTTGGGGTTGTTGTACTCCTCGGCCAGCATGTCGATCTGGTCGATCGGCGTGCAGAAGCGCGAGTTCGGGTGGGCTGCGGGTTTGTCCGAATCCGAGGTCCAGGAGTTGCCCTGCCAATCGGTCAGGTGAGCGGGCACGTCCTCAGTCATGCCCTCCCACCACACGCCGCCGTCGTCGGTCAGTGCAACGTTGGTGAAGATGCTGTTGCCTTTGGCAATAGCGCGCATCGCATTGGGGTTGGTGCCCCAGCCGGTGCCCGGAGCCACGCCGAAGAGGCCGGCCTCGGGGTTGACGGCGCGGAGCTCGCCTTCCTTGCCGAAACGCATCCAGGTGATGTCGTCACCGAGCGTCTCCACCTTCCAGCCTTCGATGGTGGGATCGAGCAGCGCGAGGTTGGTCTTGCCGCAGGCGGAGGGGAAGGCAGCCGAGACGTAGTACGTCTTCTGCTCGGGCGAGGTCAGCTTCAGGATGAGCATGTGCTCGGCCAGCCAGCCCTCGTCGCGGGCCATGACGGAAGCGATACGCAGGGCGTAGCACTTCTTGCCCAGCAGCGCGTTTCCGCCGTAGCCGGAGCCGAAGGACCAGATGGAGCGCTCCTCGGGGAAGTGCACGATCCACTTGTCCGTGTTGCACGGCCACGGCACGTCCGCCTGGCCTGCTTCGAGCGGCGCACCCAGGGAATGCAGGGCCGGCACGAAGAAGGCGTTGGTCTCGGTGATGCGGTTCAGCACGTCGGTGCCGATGCGGGCCATGATGCGCATCGAGGCAACAACGTAGGCGCTGTCGGTGATCTCCACGCCGAACTTGGGATCCTCAGCGTCGAGGTGTCCCATCACGAACGGGATGACGTACATGGTGCGTCCGCGCATGGAGCCGGCAAACAGCCCACGCAGCTTCTCCTTCATCTCGACCGGGGCCATCCAGTTATTGGTGAAGCCGGCGTCGTGCTCCTTCTCGGAGCAGATGAAGGTCTGCTCTTCCACCCGGGCTACGTCCGCGGGATCAGAGAATGCAGCGAAAGAGTTGGGGAAGAGTTCCTCGTTCAGGCGCGTCAGCGTTCCTGCTGCGACCAGTTCATCGGTAAGACGCGTGTTTTCCTGTTCGGACCCGTCAACCCAGTGGATCCGGTCGGGCTGCGTGAGTCCAGCAACCTCTTCGACCCATGCCAGCAGGCCAGCATGCGTGGTGGGTGCTTTCTCAAGCAGCGGCAGTCGTGCGAGATCGCCCATTGCGGTTCCCTTCCTCGGGGTCATCGGTGTGGACTAAATGCTATTGGCCGCCCAAGGGCGCCATGGGAGGCCAGCGGTGCACGTTCGTGATCGTTGGAGCCGAAAACCGCGCAAATTCAAGGAAAACCGCGCACAAACGGCTGTATTTAGGTGACGAAGGTCACCTAGACCGGTCTAGTCAGCTAGATTACATGCCTCCCGATTTGGTACTCCGGGCCACCCTCGCGTAAAGTAATTCGAGGTTCGGGGAGCAAGAAACTCCGCGAAACACAAAATGCGCCCATAGCTCAGCTGGATAGAGCGTCTGTCTACGGAACAGAAGGCCGGGGGTTCGAATCCCTCTGGGCGCACAGAGAAAGGCCCGTATCGGCTCGCCGATACGGGCCTTTTGTCGTTAAGCGCAGCGCCCCTTCCTGCCACCGGCCTCGGCCCAGGAACAGCCCGGCCACGCGCGGCTTCCCACGGAAATGCGTCACTTTCAGCAGCAAACCCCCGCACTGCCCCTGGATTCGCGCGGGCGAGCCCGCCCTTCGCGGTCAAAAGTTACGCAGTTCTGTAGTCACCCTGATTGACGACGACAGCGCTCCCCGCCTCCCGCGAGGCGGGCGTAGGCTGGACGAATGACGCCTGAAACGCTGCAACGTGAATTTGATGTCATTGTGATCGGTGCTGGTGCCGTGGGGGAAAACGTCGCCGACCGGGTGGTCCAGGGCGGCTTGACGGCCGTTCTCATTGAAGCCGAGCTGGTGGGTGGCGAATGCTCGTATTGGGCCTGCATCCCGTCCAAGGCCCTGCTCCGCCCAGGCACAGCCCTGCACGGCGCACAGTCAGTACCCGGCGCAGTGGAAGCCGTCACCCTGACACTGGATGCAGCGGCAGTCCTTAAGCGCCGGGATTATTTCACCGCAAACTGGCAGGACGACAGCCAAGTGAAGTGGCTGGACGATGCCGGGATTGAGCTGATCCGTGGCCACGGCTGGATCACCGCGCCGCGCACCGTTGAAGTAGCCGGGCTGGACGGCAACACTTACGAACTCAAGGCGCGTCACGCCGTCGTACTGGCCACCGGCTCCACACCCACCACCCCTCCCATCGACGGGCTGGCGGACCTGCAGGTCTGGGGCACACGCGAAGCCACCTCGGCCAAGGAGGTGCCGGAGCGCCTGGCTGTGATCGGCGGGGGCGTAGCGGGCACCGAGCTGGCGCAGGCATTCGCACGCCTGGGCTCGGACGTGACGCTGGTGGCCAGGAGCGGACTGCTGGGCACATTCCCTGCAGAGGCCACCAAACTTGTTGCCGCGGGGCTGCGCGCGGACGGCGTGGCGGTCCGCCTCAACACGTCCACCGAAAGTGTCCGGGAAAACGACGACGGCACGTTCACCCTGACGCTTCAGGACCAGGCGCCGGACGGCCGAACCACTGTCACTGCCGACAAGGTCCTCGTTTCAACAGGCCGGCATTCCGCCCTCGAAGGCCTCGGCTTGGAAAGCCTGGGTTTCGAAGCCGAGGGTGGGCACCCACTGAAACTCACAACCGACTCCACTGGCCTAGTCCAGGGCCTCCCGGACGTCCCGGGCACCCCAATCGAGAACGGCGGGGATCCCTGGCTCTACGCTGTTGGCGACGCCGCCGGCAGGAACTTCTTCACACACCAGGGCAAGTACGAGGCCCGGGCGACCGGTGACGCGATCGCCGCCCGCGCCAAGGGCGAGCTCAGCGGCGTCCCCGCGGCCTGGAGCCGGTACGCGCAGACCGCCAACCAGCACGCCGTCCCGAACGTGGTATTCACCGATCCCGAACTGGCGGCCGTGGGGCGCACTGTGGAGCAGGCGAAGCAGGACGGCTACAACGTATCGTCCGTGGAGCTGCCAATCCAAGTGTCGGGTTCGTCGCTGCATTCGGAGCACTACGAAGGCTGGGCGCAACTGGTGGTGGACGAGGACCGGCGGGTCCTGCTCGGCGCCACGTTCGCGGGCCCGGACGTGGGCGAACTGCTGCACGCGGCCACCATCGCCGTGGTGGGCGAGGTCCCGCTGGAGCGGCTGTGGCATGCGGTGCCATCGTTTCCCACGGTCAGCGAGGTGTGGCTGCGGCTCCTGGAGAAGTACGGCTTGTAGGAGAGGCCGCAAGTGTCCGTTGGCTCTGGTCTATTCCACCCGCGCCCACTCCTCCCTCGCTATCTCCAATCGAGCTATTTGAACTGACCAGTCAGTTCAGTTAGGCTGGAGGTGGACATACACCGTCGAAAGGCCATTTTTGCTCTCCGTACAGCAGCTCCTTGTGAAGGGCCGGCGCGACGATTTGCTTCCGCCCACCTCTCTGCGGGTCGGCCGGGGTGAGCTCCTCCTCGTCACCGCCGAACGCCAGGACCAGCGGACAGCCCTTGCCCTGACCATCAGCGGGCGCATGAAACCCACTGGCGGCCGGATCTCGTGGGACGCCAACGAACGAACCAAATCCCTCCGCCTCGCGAGCGCCCTGGTGGATTCCCCCAACGTGAATGAGCCCGAGCAGCACCTGAGCGTCCGGGACCTTGTCACCGAGGACCTCGCCCTGATCCCCCGCCGTTACCGGGGCGCGCTGCTCAGCAAGCCCTGGCTCAAAGTCAACAGTTTCGAGGACATCGCGGACCTGTGGACGGAACAGCTGGCTCCGGACCGGCGCGTTGAACTGCTGACGGCCCTGGCCCTCGCCAGCCCGCACACCGACCTCCTGGTGGTGGACTCCCCCGACAGGCACGGTGCCCACGCTGCGGACTGGCTCCCGCGGCTTGAGGAGCTGGCGTACGACGCCGGCCGGCCGCTCGCCGTCGTCGTCACGGTTACTGCCCTCCCGGCAGGGTGGATGGGACCGGCCACGGTGATCGGTAACGCCGTCCCGGACGTGGACGAAGCGCCCGATGCGCCGACTCTCACAGACGAAGAAACCGAATCCCTCTTACTCGAAACCGAGGATGCCAAGTGACAGTGCTGCGGCTGGCCCGTTCCGAACTCAAGCGGATGACCGGCGGGTTGCTGCCGAAGCTGACCATCCTGGCCCTGATCATGGTGCCGCTCCTGTATGGGGCCGTGTACCTGTACGCCAACTGGAATCCCTACGGGAACCTGAACCAGATCGACGCCGCCCTGGTGGTCGAAGACACCGGCGCCACGTCCAGCGACGGCACCGAGCTGCAGGCGGGCAAGAAGGTGGCGGACGGCCTGGTGGAAGGCAACGTCTTCAACTGGCAGGCGGTCCCCACGGCGGCCGAGGCCGATGCAGGGGTCAGCAGCGGCAAGTACGCGTTTGCACTGAAAATCCCGGCAGAGTTCTCCACAAACCTGGTCTCACCCGGCAGCTTCGATTCGGCCAGCCAGGCGATGCTGAACGTCACCACCAACGATGCCAACAACTACCTGCTGAGCACCATCGTGGACAAACTGACCACCGCGGTGCACACCACTGTGGCCAAGGAAGTAGGCGAAGAGACGGCGACCCAGCTGCTCACCGGCTTCGGCACCATCCACGCCCAGATGCTCAAGGCCGCTGACGGCGCCGGGCAGCTGGCGGACGGCGTCGCCACCCTCCGCGACGGGACCGTCACCCTGCATACGGGCACCAGCGAGCTCAGCGCCGGGGCGGGCGAACTCTACAACGGGCAGCTGAAATTTCGTGATGGCGCCAATCAGCTGACCGACGGCGCCGGGCAGCTCAGCAGCGGGCTCTCCGTCCTGAAGGACAAGACCGCCACCCTGCCCACCGACACCCAGACCCTGGCCAACGGCGCGGCCCAGGTGGCCGCCGGGAACGCGCAGCTGAACACCAAGGTCCAGGGCGTCGTTACGCAGCTTGATGCCGCGGACCAAGGACTCCGGACGCGCGTGATCGAATCGAATGCCCGCCTGGTCGCATCCGAAGTGATCACCCAGGTGCAGGCCGACAAAATCCTGGCCGACTTCGATACCGTGGCAGCCTCCAGCCCCGTGGCCGCAGCGAAAACCCGGATCCAGACCGACGCCACCCAAATCCAGCAGCTCGCGGACGGCTCCGAAGCCGTGAGCGTCGGCGCAGCCCAGCTGGCAACGGCCACCCCTGCCCTGAAGGACGCCATTGTTCAGGCCTCCGGTGGCGCAGACCAGCTCCACACCGGGGCGGCCACGCTGGCCACCGGCGAGCAGTCTGCGCTGGATGGCGCCAGGCGCCTCTCGGAAGGGGCGCAAACGCTCGACGCCGGCGCGGGCCAGCTTGAAGCGGGTGCCGCCACCGCAGCTAACGGCTCACGGACGCTGGCCAACGAAATTGCCAAGGGAGCCGGGCAGGTGCCCAACCCGGACGATTCGCAGATGAGCAGCCTCTCAGAGGTGATTGCCGATCCGGTTGCGGTTAGCAATGTCTCCCAGGCAAAGGCGGATTCCTACGGCGCGGGGCTGGCACCGTTCTTCCTGACGCTCGCCTTGTGGATCGGCATCTTTATGCTGGTCCAGGCGATGCGGCCCATCACCCAGCGGGCCCTGGCGTCGAACGCTCCGGCCTGGAAAATCGCCGTCGGCGGCTGGCTTCCGTTCCTGGCCGTTTCGGTGGTGCAGGCGAGCCTGCTGACCCTCGTGGTGAATCTGGCGCTGGGCCTCAACCCGGCGCATCCGGTGCTGATGTGGCTGTTTATGCTGGCCGCGGCCATGGCCTTCAGCGCCATCATCCAAGGCATCGTGGCGCTGCTGGGGTCACCAGGCAAACTGGTGGTGCTGATCCTGCTGGTGCTACAGCTGGTGTCCTCGGGCGGCACGTTCCCCTGGCAGACCACTCCGCAGCCACTCCACGTGGTCCACGAGATCCTGCCTATGGGCTACGTCGTCACGGGCATGCGGCACCTCATCTACGGCGCGGACCTGTCCGGGATCGTGCCCACTGTCCTGGGGCTGCTTGGCTACACGTTGCTGGGCGCGGCGATGTCCACGTTTGCTGTCCGGAAGCACAAGTACTGGACCCTCAAAACGCTCAAGCCGGAGATCGCGGTATGAGCCACCCCGTTCCCGGACCTGACGTGCCTGATCCCGTTGGGTATGATCCTGTCGGGCACGATCCTGGCGTACATGAACCCGTTGGGCATGGTCCTGTCGGGCACGATCCTGGCGTACATGAACCCGTTGGGCACGATCCGGCCATGCACGGTCCGGCCGAGAAGAAACTCCGCCCGGCCCGGACCAACGCCACCCGGCAGAAGCTCTTCGACGCGTCCATGGAGCTGATCGGCCAGCGTGGCGCAGCGGGTGTCACTGTGGACGAGATTGCCGCGGCGGCGGGTGTCTCCAAGGGCACTGTCTACTACAACTTCGGCAGCAAGTCGGACCTGATCGCGCAGCTGCTGCGGCACGGCGTGGACATCCTGAAGGCACGCCTGCTCAGCGAGGCCGGGCAGCCCGGGGCCGATCCGCTGGTGGCCATGGAGGCAATGATCGGCCAGGCCATGGATTTCATGGCCGATTACCCGTCTTTCGCCCGGTTGTGGGTGAGCGAAAACTGGCGGACTCCCAGCGAATGGCGGGACACGTTCGCGGTGCTCCGGTCTGAACTCCTGGCGGTCATCGGCGCGGCCATAGAGAACGTGGCTGCCGTCTATCCGGTGGACGAAACGGTCTCGCGGGGCAGCCTCGAAACGGCGATCTTTGGCGCCTGCTTTGTGGTGGGGCTTGACCGGCAAACCTACAACCCGGAACGCACCCGTGACCAAAGCGTTGCAGCAATCATGGCAATCCTGCGCGGCTATGTCGTGAAGTAGCAGGGATGATTGGACACATGCGCCACATGGGTAACAGGGGGAAGTTCGCCGTGATCGCGGCCGTCGCCGCCTTGGGTATGCTGGTGCTCACCGCCATCACCCTGGAAGAGGCCGTAATGGTCACGTTCCTGGGCCTGGTTGCGCTGGCCTATGTTGCCGCCGTGGCGGAGGTCCTGGCCCGCGGGCGCCTCTTTGTATTGGTGGCCACCGCGGTGGGATCCAGCCTCACCATTGCCTTCTCCCTTGCCTTCGTCAGCACCTGGGAGCTGGCCTTCGCCGAGCAGTCGTCGATCTTCGGCACACCGCTCCCCACCGGGGATCCGGACAACTACTTCTACTGGGGTGCGGCCTCAGCGGTGGCCACGCTAGCGGTCCTGTTCCTCGGCGCAGCCTGGCCGGCGGGAAGGCGGTTGGGGACTGCCAAACGGCGGCCCTCGCCAGCCAAGCGGCGGCCCGCTTCCGGCACTGGCCGCCCTACTGCGCGGCGCCCGGCAACCGGAGCCACCGCGGCCCGGGGCGCGGCACCCCGGGGTGCCGCCACCGGTCAGCGCGCGTCAGGCGCCCGCGCGCCCGCCCGGATGCCAGCCTCAGCAGCCAAGCGGCCGTCGTCGTCCGCCTCCCCGGTCCGCAAAACGGCACCCAAACCGGGCACCAAGACGGGCGCCAAACCAGCACCCCGCCGCTGACCCAGCAGAACCTGCCGGCCTCGGCCGGCGAGCACGGCAGTCGCCACCCCGCCCAGGAGGAGCAGCCCGCCAGCCAGTTCCGCCGGCGTCGGCACCTCCCCCAACGTCAGCCAGGCCGCGCTCATCCCCACCACGGGCACCAGCAGGGTAAAGGGCACCACGGCCGACGACGGATAGCTGGCCAGGAGCCGGTTCCAAATTCCATACCCCACCAACGACGCGAAAATGGCTGTGTACAGGGCACTTAGGATCGTGGCCGGTTGGAGGTCTGCCAGCGTGCCGAACACCACGTCCGGGCCATCCACCAGCAACGACAGCCCGGCTAGGGGCAGCGGAACCACTGCGCCGGACCAGACCACCAGCCCCAGCCCGGAGGCGGCCTTGGCCTGACGCGCAATCACGTTGCCGGCGGCCCAGGACAGCGCGGCTCCCAGGACGATGATAAGCGGGAGCACCGGGGCCACGGCACTGCGGCCGACAGCCACCACGGCCAGCCCCGCAACGCCTAGAACGACGCCAGCCAACTGGCTCCGGCTGGGACGCTCGCGCAGGAACCCTGCAGCCAGGAGGACGGTGAGCAGCACCTGCGCCTGGAGGACCAGGGAGGCGAGGCCCGCCGGCATGCCCAGCGCCATGGCCAGGTAGAGGAGACCGAACTGGCCCGCGCTCATAAAAACGCCGACGCCGATGATCGCCTTCCAGCTGACGTCCGGCGGCCTGATGAAGAAGATCCAGGGGAAGACCACCAGAAGGAACCGCATGGCCACAAACAGCAGCGGGGGAACCTCACGGCCGTTCGCATGCAGGCCGAAGTCGATGGCGACGAAGTTCAGGCCCCAGAGAACGGCGACCAGGGCAGCAAGGAGGGAGTGTCGGAGGTTCACGGTCCCACTCTTACAGAACGGGAGATGAAGCACCAGCGTTGAATTATGCGTCGAATCATGTACGTTTGCTTCATGATTGAGATCAGTTCGCTGCGGGCACTGGCGGCGATTGAACAGCACGGTTCGGTCATAGCGGCGTCCGAGGTGATGGGCTTCAGTCCGTCGGCCGTCTCCCAGCAGATCAAGAAGCTGGAGAAGCAGACCGGGTTCCCCGTCCTGGAGCGCCGCGGCCGCGGGGTGCTGCTGACCGAGCGGGGGCTCACCTTGGCAGCCTACGGCCGGCGTATCCTGTCGGAGCTCGAGGAACTGGAATCCACCCTCTTGGCGGATCCGGCCAAACCTACCGGACACCTCAGGGTTGTTTCCTTTTCCACTGCCTGTCGGGGCCTCGTGGGGCCGCTGCTGGGACGGCTGGCTTCATCCGGAGCGGACCTGGACCTCAGCGTGCTGGCCGAGGACCCTCGGGAAGCGGTGGCGCGGGTGGCCAACGGAGAAGCGGACCTGGGTGTGGTCCACAATTGGAACTCCGTCCCACTGGTCATACCGGAGCATATGACGCTTGAGTGGCTGTGCGAGGACGTAGCGGACGTCCTAGTGCACCGCGACCATCCCCTGGCGGTACACAGCCAGGTGGAACCGGCTGACCTCGTGGATGAACGCTGGATCAGCACACCGCACGGCGCCATCTGCAACGAGGCGCTGCTGAGGATCTTCGCCGATCTTGGCCGGGTGCCGGACATCAGGGTCTACGATCCAGACTTCGCAACCCACATCGCACTGGTGGAGCAGGGAGCCGTTGTGGCGCTGGTCCCCCGCCTCGGCCGGCCCGCGCTGCCTGCGGACGTCATCTGCCTGTCCCTGGTCAACCCCACGCAGGTCAGACAGGTGGGCATCGTGTACCGCCGGACCATGGCGGCCAGCCCGGGTATCCAGCACGTCGCCGGACTGCTGCGGGAGGTCGCCGAGACGCGCGGGGTCGCCGGGTCCCGGGTGGTCAGCGGGTCCCCTGGGGTCAGTGGGCTCGCGGGACCTTGAACTTGGTCAGCCGGGCGTCCTGCCCGTCCAGCTCGGCCCAGGATTTTTCCGTTTCCAGCACCGTGAGGGCGCTGGTGGGGTAACGTGTGGCGGCGTCCATGTAGGCGTCGTGGTTTGAGTCGCGTGAGGCCAGGTGCATGGCGAGGTCCTGGACGCCAGGCATGTGCGAGATGAGCATAAGCGTTGTCACGGTGTCAGGCACATGGTTGACCACGGCGAGCATCCGCAGCGCAGAGGCGGCGTAGAGGCCGTCCTCAAGCTTCGGCGTCGGGGCCTTATCCCCCAGTTCTGAGCACACCCAGGTGCAGGTCTGGCGGGTGCGCAGCGCACTGGAACACAGGATGAAGTCCGGGAGGATGCTGTTCTTGACCAGCCACTTGCCGGCCAGGGGCGCCTCGCGGTGGCCCCGTTCCTCCAGCGGCCGCTCATGATCCGCCACGCCGCCGGGCCAGTCGGCCTTGGCATGCCGCATGATCACCAGGCGTTTGATGTGGTGGTCGCTCATCCCCCAAGCCTAGACCCGCAAGACCCACGGCGACGCCGAAAAACCCGCCAACGCCCGTCACGCCCAGCACGCTTTTGGCGGGCGTGAGAGTCCAGCCCCGCAGAATGCCGGGCCGAACCTGCGTTGAGGAGGCCAAAAGCGTGCTCCCCGTGACAAACCCGGGCCACGCAGCCGTCGAACCAGCCGCGGAGGCCAACACTCGCGGGCCCGGGACTGAACGCGAAAAGGCGGCACATCCCGAAAGCGCCGTTGTTGCTGGTTCCATGGCCGAACTTGCTAGGCGAGGGCGGCGGTGGGGCGGAACGAGTGCAGGCGCAGAGGGATCGTGCCGCGAAAGCGAAAGCGGCCGCCCCCAATGGGTACGGCCGCTTTTGTGCGTCGCTGAAGGACTAGATCGAGTATTCCGGAGCGGCCCAGACAATAACTTCGGGGTGCTCGTAGAAGCGGTAGCCCTGGCCGCGGACGGTACGGACGGTGTTGGCGAGGCGGCCCAGCTTGGAGCGGAGCCGGCGGATGTGGACGTCGATGGTGCGCTCGTTGGGCACTTCCTCGGCGTTGCGCCACAGGCCCTCGAGCAGTTCATCGCGGCCAACCGTGCGGGTGCCGTTTTCCACCAGGTAGTTCAGGAGTTCGAATTCCTTGAAGGTCAGGTTTAGGGATTCGCCGTCAAGGTGGACTTCGCGGCGGGCAAGGTCGATCAGGACACCGGACGGGCGCGGGTCCTGGGGCTGCTGCAGCCGGGCAGTCTCGGTGCGCTTCTGTGCGTTCACGGTGGGGTCACCAAAGGTGGACCGGACGACGTCGAGCGCGGAACCCGGGGTGCTGGCCGGGGCCACGGCCACGGCCGCGTAGCTTTCGGCGCCGGTCACGAGTGACTGTGCGTAAGCGCGGATTTCCTGGGCAAGTTTGGCAATTGAGGTTCCGGCAGCCGCTGCGGTTTCCTCGTCGATGCCCATGTAGAGGACAAATCCACGGGCAACGGTGTCGTTGGCGACGGGCCGCACGGCGTTTGGTCCAGCGACAACCGGGGTGGGCGCGGTCAGCGGCGCGGCTTCGGCAGGCTGGACAGCACGGAGCTGGCCGTAGGAGTTGGGGTTGTAGCCCTGGGGTGCGTAGCCAGGGGCGGGAAAGCTGGCGCCGGGGGCTGCCGGGGCGAATGCCGGTCGGGCGCCGAAGCCTTGGCGGAGGCCGGAGGCCTGGCCCGCCTTGCCTGCGTTACGGACGGAGATGTGGACGTATCCGGATGCAACTGACATGAATGCTTACCTCAATGTGAATGGCCGTCATCGCGGCTCGAATGCTGATTTTCCCCGCAATGAGATCTGGGGAGGGCGCCCTACGCTGGGCTGGGGGGCGAATGCCTAGGAACTTCGTGGGGTCTGAAGGTCAGGCGTGCATTCGACAACAGCGCATGTCGGCACCAGCGGATGTGCTGGGCCAACATTCTGCGGCTGCAGGTGCTGTTGAGTTCTTGTTCACAATTCAAAGTGTGCAACGTAACAATGAGAACTTGCAAGTAACAATGGGTGCGTTGTTCCGCATAGTGAGACAAAATGCGGTTTTGTGTGATAGATCACCATTCTGAAATGACGACAAAATAGGAGTTGTTGTCCGCCGGAGGTCCGCAAATAGCCCTCTGGGGCGAACAATCTTCGCTCTGTTGCCCTGCTAAGCCCGTGAAATTCACGGTGCTATGACTTGCCGAAATTGCCTGTTACCTTTTGCCGCCTGTCCAACGGAAACGGCTCAAACCCGCGAATTGTCGGCGGCCCGCTCCCCCATCCAGCTCGCTAGGCTGGGATTCACACCGTGCGCACAGGAACCACATAGCGCGGGCTCACCGAATGATCGGAGAGTTGTCCCATGGCCACTTCGCACTCCATGACCAACAACCTTCCGCAACTGACCCACCCGGACGGCTCCCCCATCCGCGCCCTGGTGGTTGACGACGAACCCAGCCTTTCCGAACTCATGAGCATGGGGCTGCGCATGGCCGGATGGTCCGTTGCCGTGGCTTCGGATGGCCCGGAGGCCGTTAAGCTTGCCAAGGAGTTCCGCCCGGACGTTCTGGTGCTGGACGTAATGCTGCCAGGATTCGACGGCGTTGAGCTGCTGGGCAGGATCCGCGCCTTCGCGCCCGAGGTACCTGCGCTTTTCCTGACCGCCAAGGACGCCGTCCAGGACAGGATCGTGGGCCTGGCGGCCGGCGGGGACGACTACGTGACCAAGCCGTTCAGCATGGAAGAGGTCCTGCTGCGGCTGCACCGCCTGGTCCAGCGCTCCGGCGTTGCCGCGATGGACACTGCCGAACTTGTGGTGGGCGATCTTGTCCTCAACATCGACACCCGCGAAGTGACCCGAGCGGGCGACAACCTCCAGCTCACCGCCACCCAGTTCGAGCTGCTCCGGTACCTCATGGAGAACCCCAAACGCGTGATCAGCAAAGCCCAGATCCTGGACCGCGTCTGGAACTATGACTTCGGCGGCCAGGCCAACATCGTGGAGCTCTACATCTCCTACCTGCGCAAGAAAGTGGATGCAGTGCACCCGCCCATGATCCATACCGTGCGGGGTGCCGGCTACGTCATCAAGCCGGCTGAGTAGCAGCTCCATGTCCTCGCCGCGAGCCACCCCAGCACCAGCCCGGAGCTGGCTGAAACCGGACACCTGGCATCTGCGCACGCGCCTGATCCTGTTGGCCATGGCCCTGTTGGTGGCCATCTGCGGAGCCGTGGGGCTGTTCAGTTACGCCTCCATGGACTCGTTTCTCACCGGGCAGCTGGATGAACAGCTGAGCCAGGCCGCCAAACGCTCGAACGATCCGGGCCGCCCGCCCCTGGGCGGATTCAACGGCAGGCCGGACCCGCTTGACTCCCGCGGGCAAAGTGTCGGAACGCTGAATGCACGGATCCTGAACGGCCAGATCAACAGTGGCGGCTTCCTGGACTCGGACACCACGCGCCTGGCCCTCGACGCCGAAGACAAGCAAAACCTGCTGGCGCTGACGCAGAACGGCCTTCCCGTGAACCGCTCGCTGTCCAACGGGGATTACCGGATTGTGGCCGTGAAAACCGGCTACGGCGATGTCCTTGTCACGGGCCTTCCGCTCGCCGCCAAGGAGAGTACTCTGGCGTCGCTGGTGTGGACGTTTGTGTTTGTCTCCCTGGGCGGGCTGGTGCTGATCGGCCTTGCCGGAACGGTGCTCATCCGGCGCACCATGAAGCCGCTGGAGCAGCTTTCCGAGGTTGCCACCCGCGTCTCGCAGCTCCCCTTGGATGCCGGCGAGGTGGCACTCGCGGTGCGCGTCCCGCCGTCGAACTCCAACCCCGGGACCGAGGTGGGCAGCGTGGGGCACGCCCTCAACCTCATGTTGGACAACGTGGCCAACGCCCTGGAAGCCAGGCAGAAGAGCGAGACCAAGGTGCGGCAGTTCGTTGCCGACGCTTCCCATGAGCTGCGCACCCCGCTGACCGCCATCCGCGGGTACACCGAGCTGATGCGCATGACCGAGAGCTTCACGCCCGACGGCCGGAAGTCCCTGGCCCGGGTGCAGAGCCAGTCCGAACGCATGACCACCCTGGTGGAGGATCTGCTCCTGCTCGCCCGGCTCGATGAGGGCCAGCCCCTGAAGCTCAGCGAAGTTGACCTCACACAACTCGTCATCGAAACCGTCAGTGACGAGAAAGTCATCGCCCCGGACCACCGCTGGCGCCTTGAACTGCCCGACGAGCCGCTCGCCGTCACCGGAGATGCGTCCCAACTGCGTCAGATGCTGGTCAACCTGCTCTCCAATGCCCGCAAGCACACGGCGCCCGGGACCACCGTGGTCACAGCTCTCACCAAGTCTGCCAATGGCGGTGCAGCGGTGACGGTAACGGACGACGGCGGGGGCATCCCTGCGGAATTCGTTGACCACGTTTTCTCCCGGTTTGCCCGCGCAGACGCGGCCCGCAAGGGTACGGCTCCGGCCTCGGCCGCCGGGGCGTCCGAAGGCACTAGTGGCTTGGGCCTGTCCATTGTCCAGTCGATCATGGAGGCCCACGGCGGGAGCGTGGAAGTGACATCGCGGGCCGGACGGACCGAGTTCGCGTTACTCTTCCCTGCCAGCGCGCTGGCGTGACCCACTAACGCCCAAGCGCAGCAAGGCGACACACCGTCGTCGTGATTCCTGTTACCAAAATGTGACTTAAGCTTCCAACTCCTGTAGCGTCGATGACGTGTGGTTCCCGTTGGGCTGCATATCCGGATGACGCCAAGCTCTGCCGCTTCCCGGATTCCGTTTTCAGAGGCAGAGGCGGGGGACCCACCGTCCCGGGCACCAAGTGCCCTTTGGGGTTAAGCCAACACGTGATTGTGCCGTGTGGCCGGATGCCCTCATCCGAACCCGACAGCTAACTCCGCAGGTGTGAGAGGCGATCCATCATGTCTGAATTCAAGGTACAAACGCGCCCGCAGGGCGACACAAAGTCCCACAGCCACCGCAAGCAGACCCGCTTCGGTGCAGCTATGTCCCCAAAGGCCAAGGCGGCCCGCATTCCCTCCGTGGGCCAGCGCGTCGCGGTGTTCGCGACGGCGTGCGCCCTGCTGGTCGGCGTCAGTGCCGCAGCACACGCTTCCGAGTCTGCGTCGCTTGCGGCCAGCGCGGACCAGGCCGCCGAAGAAGCCAGCGCCCAGTCGAAGCTGAGCTTCGAGGCAGCCGAGATCCAGCCCCCGGCCTCCCCGGAAGCTGCGCCGGCCGAGATCAACGTCGCGCCCCAGGCCGCCGAACCGGCACCTGCCCCGGCCCCGGAGCCCGCTCCGGCTCCGGAACCTGCACCCGCGCCTGTTGTGGCCGTCAACGACCCCGCAGGAGCGCAGGCCTACGCTGCTGGCCAGCTGGCGACGTACGGCTGGTCCGCTGACCAGATGCAGTGCCTGCAGACGCTGTGGACCAAGGAATCCGAATGGACCACCACGGCCACCAACGCCAGCAGCGGCGCGTACGGCATCGTCCAGTCCTTGCCCGCTGAGAAGATGGCTAGCGCCGGCGCGGACTACGTCACCAACTACCGCACGCAGATCAACTGGGGCCTGAACTACATCCAGGAGCGCTACCAGTCACCGTGCGGCGCGCTGAACTTCCACCTGTCGCACAACTGGTACTAGGCCGACTCCCCCGCGGCGCGGCGCGGCGCTGGCCGCACGCCGCGCCGCAGATCACCAAGGTGTTCCGCCGGACTCAAAGCCGGAAAGAAATGAGCTGCCGTCCCGCGGCGTCCGTTTCCACGGAGGCGGTCACGGCACGGTAATCCGCGATATGCAGCACGCCTGCCGGCAACTCGCCCGCATTGGGCCCCACGGCCACCGTCCGGATGCCTGCGGCAACGCCTGCCGCGATTCCTGCGGGCGCATCCTCGAACACCACGGCGTCCTCCGGTTTCACGCCCACCAGACCGGCGGCCATCAGATAGCCTTCCGGGTGCGGCTTGCCCCGTGTGACCAGGTCCGCCGTCACGGCCGTGGCCGGCATGGCCAGCCCGGCAGCGTCCATGCGGATGTCCGCCAGGGTCCTGTCCGCTGAAGTCACCAGCGCCACTGCCCGGGCCGGGAGGCTGCGAAGCAGGTCGGCAGCCCCCGGCAACGCGACGATACCGGCAGTCCGCACCCTTTCCATCGCGCCGAGTTCCGCAGTGAGCGCCACGACGTCGGCGCCGGCCGGCGCGAACCGGCGTACGGTATCGGCAGCCTGGACGCCGTGCGAAGTGCGCAGGATTTCCGCAAAATCCAGGCCGTACCTGGCCGCGAATTCTCCCCAGACCTCCTCCACTACTGCCGTGGAGTCCACCAATGTGCCGTCCATATCGAAAAGGACGGCCCGGCAGGTCAGGGTTCGCGTGGCGGCAGGTGTGGGGCTGTTCATGCTGCCCATTTTGCCTTAGGCGTCACGACCCCAGGCATCACGCCCTTAGGCGTCACGACCCGGGATGCCATCGGGATCAGCGAAATAGACGAAGTGCCCCCAGTCCTGCACGTCAATGTCGCTGACCTCCACACCGTTACCCTTGAGGTGGTCGTGGGCAGCCTGGATGTCGCTGACCACCATCTGCAGGCTTGGGGCCGTACCCGGAGGGGCGTGATTGAGGCCCTCGCCAATACAAATGGAGCGGGCGGATCACGGCGGGGTCAGCTGGACGAAGCGGATGCCAGCCATGGGCCGCTCGTCGAAATCCGGGTTGAATCCAACTTTGTTGACGTAGAAATCCTTGGCGCGGTCCACGTCGGATACGGGCACAAAAACGAGTTCAAGTTTCCAGTCCATGCGCCACAGGCTAAAGGCAGCGGCAGGAAAGCAGAAGGCCTGAAATCCGAAGCAGCCCCGAATTAGCCGGCGATGCCGTACAGGCGGTCGCCGGCATCGCCGAGCCCGGGAACGATGTAGGATTTCTCGTCGAGCCGTTCGTCAATGGAGGCCAGCACGATGGTCACGTTGGCCTCGGCCAGTTCCTCTTCGAGCTTGGCCAGGCCTTCCGGCGCGGCCAGGAGGCAAATGCACGTGACGTCGGAGGCGCCGCGCTTGAACAGGAACTTGATGGCCTCGCGCAGGGTTCCGCCGGTGGCAAGCATGGGATCCAGCACAAAGATCTGCCGGTCCGTCAGGTCCTCCGGGAGCCGCTCCGCGTAGGTGATGATGTCCAGGGTTTCTTCGTCGCGGGCCATGCCCAGGAAGCCCACCTCAGCGGTGGGGACCAGCTTGGTCATGCCCTCAAGCATGCCGAGCCCGGCGCGTAGGATGGGGACCACCAGCGGCGTGGGCTTGGTGAATGCGGTGCCCACTGTAGTGCTGACCGGCGTCTCGATGGTGACCGGCTGGGTGCGGACCTCGCGGGTGGCTTCGTAGGCCAGGAGGGTCACCAGCTCTTCCGTCAGCTGCCGGAAGACCGGTGACGGAGTGTTCTTGTCCCGCAGGACGGTGAGCTTATGGGCGACCAGCGGGTGGTCCACAACGAGAGTGCGCATGCGTCAAAACTATCACCCGCGCGGAGGGCCTCCGGCCGGGAATCAGCTCGACGGATCATCCCGCAGTGCGGGGTGTTCGAACGTGGGTGCCGGGCCCGCGTGCTCGCGTTTCCGCAGCACGTGGAACAGCCGGTGCGCAAGGATCACCATGCCCACCCAGGCAAGGCCCAGGAACCATCCGGCCATCACATCCGTCAGCCAGTGGTGGCCCAGGAACACCCGACTCAGGCCCATCGCGATGATGAAGATCACCCCGGCGGTGATGGAAGTGATGCGCGCCCACAGCATTTCGAACTGGAGGCACATGACGTACACCAGGACACCGATCACCACCGTCGTATTCAGCGTGTGGCCGCTGGGGAAGGACGGCGAAGTCTCGTACGGAGGGACAGCTTCGGCGTGGTCCGGGCGGGTGCGGCCCACGAGCCGCTTGCCCACCGTGGTGGCCAGCGTGGAGACGGCCGCGGCGCCGCCCACCAGGACGATGGGCCGCAAGGTCCGGCTCAGGAACGTGAGCCAGGCTGTCAGGATGCTGGCTAGGATGGGCATGCCGATGCCCCCGCCGATGTTGGTGAAAGCCGTCACCCCGGCATCCAGCGCGGGGTTCCGAAGGCCCTGGGACAGCTCCAGCGCGGGCAGGTCCAGGGCGGCCAGTCCCTCTTCATCCACCACGTTGTTGTAGACCTCGGCACCCAGGAGCGCCATGGTGACCACTAAGGCGCCGCCCACCAGCATGGTCAGCCACAGCGCGGCGTATGGTTTGAACCATTGGCCCAGACGGTCCCTGAACGTGTCCACTATGCCTCCCGGCGTCCATGCTTTGCAGGCTGGATATCCTTCGAAACTATCATTGAGCCATGGTCGCCGCAGAAAAGAACCACCTCGAATGGATGGGTCTTGCCCTGGACGAAGCACGGCGCGCGCTGGACACCGAGGACGTGCCGATCGGCGCCGTGGTGATTGGGCCCGACGGCGCCGTGCTGGGTTCCGGACGGAACCAGCGGGAAGAGCTGGGAGACCCCACTGCCCACGCAGAGATAGTGGCCATCCGTCAGGCGGCGGACCGGTTGCGTGCCTTGTCCAAACTCGACGGCGGCACCGGGGACGGCTGGCGGCTGGCCGACTGCACGCTCGTGGTGACTCTGGAGCCGTGCGCCATGTGCGCCGGCGCGGTGGTCCTGGCCAGGATTCCCCGCGTGGTCTTCGGCGCCTGGGATGAGAAAGCCGGAGCGGCAGGCTCGGTTTTCGATATCCTCCGCGAGCGCCGGCTCAACCACTGGGTTGAGGTGTACGGCGGGGTCAGGGAAGAGGAGTGCGGAGCGGTCCTCAGGGACTTCTTCGCAGCGCACCGCAGCCGGCTGTAACGGGTCGCAGGCGGGCTGCAATTCGTCTCGGGCCTGCTGTAGCGCTCTCACCTGCCTGCACGACTCTCAGCCGGCTGCATCCAGGGCGGCGATCCTGTCCTGGCGGGAGGCCGGTGAGTCCAGGCTGAAGGAGCGGAAGTCCCCCAGTTCGTCCCGGATCCAGGCCTCTACCTCGGCGATGCGCCGGGATACTGCGGGTGTGGCCCCGTCAAAGAGCCAATAGGCAATCCGTGATTTCCCGGGATCGTATTGCCACAGCCCGATGATCCGGCCGCGGTCGAAGATGGGATGGTCCGGCAGGTCAGCCTGCAACGCCAGCGTGGAACCCAGGATCTGCTTTCCCTTGTCCTGCTCGGCAAACAGATCCCCCGAGTTCCTGCGGAGCAGGACCAACGAGTCCGTGCCGGCCAGCAGCTGAATCTGTTCCTCGGCCGGCGCCGCGAACAACGCAAGCCGCCCGACGTCGTCGGGCATCATCCACAGCACCTCACCGTTGGCGGTGGGAACCTCCACTGCCCCAGTGGCGGCCAACGCTGCCTTCGTGTGGGCCAGGGTGAACCCGGTGAACCATTGCGACTGCTTGACCGTGGCACCGCCGGTCCAGCCGAGATAGCGCTGCAGCAGGAGGCTGCGGGCGGCGTCGTCGTCCATGGCGGTGGGCGGCAGACCCCACAGTGTGTAGGCGTAGCGCTGCTGATCCAGCCGGCCGTTGGCGGGCACGCGCCGGATCCGGCCGTCCGCCTGGAGGAGGCCCAAGGCCGTGGGCAGCGTGGTGGCGGCGCCCTTCTTTTTGCCCTCCTCGCCGAGGTTCCGGACCGAATCGCCCAGGAGATCCTTGAGCTGTTTGGGGTCCAGCGGGTTGCCGGCCTCGGCGAGGGCGTGGAGGATCTCCTCCTCCAGCAGCGTGATCTCGCCGCGCTCGACGCCCATTCTTGCCAGCACACGGAACGGCGCCACGGCGGCGTCCCGGCCGATCTGGAGGCCCCACGCAAAGTCATCCTGTCCCAGCACATAGGTGCAGCCGCGGGCGGTGGGCAGCTCGTGGATTTTCAGCGACAGGACGTGGGCATCCGCCTGCGCGCGGCTAGTGCCGGCGCGGGCAAAGAGCGTGAGGTACGGGTTGGCGCCGCCGACGGAACGGGCCCAGCCCGCTCTGCTAAACACGTCGGCGGCGTCCGCGCCCTGCAGTGTGCCGTCGAGGCCCTGCTTATGCCAGGCCCATGCCCTGAGGAGCTCTGGGGTGAGCACCTGCGGATCCGGGGCATCTTGGCTCAGGGCTTGTGGGGTCCCGGCTTGTGGGATCACGGCTTGTGGGGTCAATACGGCGGCGGAGGTCGGAAGCGTGGTCATGGCTTATTGTCCACCGGCCGTACGCGCAGCGGTAGGCATCCCCTCGGCTGGGGTTTCTTCAGCAGGCGTTTTGGCAGCAGGCTTTTTAGCAGGCACGCCGAGGATTTCCAGGACGTTCCGGGCAGTGGAGTCCCAGCCGGGCAGCTGTTCCCGTGCCGCCAGGGCAGCGGCACGCCAGCCGGCTCGGAGGGATCCGTCCACCAGCCACTGCCGGATCACGGCAGCGAGCACGTCCGCGTGGTGGTCTTCAGGTCCGTTGCCACGAGGTGCGTCGCCTTCGGGTCCGGCGGGTCCGACGGCGGCACCTGGCACCGCATATGTCCCGGCATCACGTTCACCACCACGCTCGCCGTCCGGTCTTCCCGCGAGCCTGCCGGCGAGTCTTCGGGCGAGTCCCAACGCGTCCACGGCGCCGGTTCCCTCCCGCACGATGACGGGAATCCCGTGGGCCAACGATTCCGTCACCACAAGCCCAAAGGCTTCGGCCCGGGACACCAGCAGGCTCAGGTCCGTCCGGTTCCACGCGTCCGCCAGGGCGGTCCCGGCGAGCTGGCCGGTCACACGCACCCTGTCCTCCAATCCAGAGGAGGCAATGGCTGCCCGGACCTGTGCCGCATAGGCGGGATCGGCGTCGTCCGTTCCCACCAGGGACGCTGTCCAGGCGAGGTCCTGGAGCCTTGCCAGCGCCGCCACGGTCAGCAGCTGGTCCTTGTTGGGCAGCAGCGCGGCCACCGCAATGATGTGGGGCGGGGCCGAACCTGACGCCACCGGGGCAGGATCCGTCCCGGGCAAGACAACCCGGCTGGCGCGGAGCCCGTGCTTTTCTGCCGCCGAGGCCGCTGCGGACGAACTGGTGCAGATCACTCCGGCGGCCGCCCGCAATGCCCGCCCTTCGCCGTCGGGGTGGCTGGGCGACGGCATGTGCTGCAGGACCCACGTGTGTTGTCCGGCGGCCGCGGCGTACTCCAGTTCGCTAGGCGCACCGCACGCAATCAGCCCGTCCACGAGGGTGACCGTTTCTGGGGTGATGTCCGCCTGTGGTGAGTCCGCCCCGGCGTCCCAGGCGCCCAGCAGGCCGCCCAGCCGCCGTCGTTCTCCAGCGCTGGCGTCAGGCCACGAACCTTCCACGGCCAGTATCTCCACGGCAACCCCAAACGATCTCAGGCCTTGGGTGAGCCGCGCGTTGTAGACATTGCCGCCGGAGTTGTGGCGGATGTTGGCGGGGACCAGGAACCTGACCAACATGGGATCAGGCGGACAGGTCGAGGGTGTAGGTGGCCCACGCGTCCGGATTTTCGCGCAGGGTGACGTCGATCCCCGCGATCTGGCGGCCGTCGTCGTCATCCGTGAGCTTGGCTGCGACGGCGTGGGCGATGTATTCCGCGAGCGCCTCGGTGGTGCTGAGCTTGCCTTCGAAGTCCGGGTGTTCGTCCAGATTTTTGTAGTTGAGGCCGGACAGCACGTTCTCGATAATGCCGCCGGCGGCTCCGATGTCCAGGACGATCGAGTCCTGGTTCAGCGCACGACGGCGGAACGTCACCTCCGCCACGAACGTCGCCCCGTGGAGGGCCTGGGCCGGGCCAAATGCCTTCCGCGGGAGGCTGTGGGCGATCATAAAATGCCGTCGGACCGTCAGGCTGAACACGGGCTAGTTCCTGTCTTTGGGGTTGGCTTCCGCGGGGCTGTCTGCGTTGGGGTATTCGATCACATGGCACAGGGCTTTGAGCGTGCCGTCGGCTAGGTTCTGCACTACGGCCGGCAGGTCCGTGAACGGAGAGGCGCCCGTGAGGAATACATCGAAGACCGGGTCCTTGAGGAGCTCAACAGCCAATTCCAGGCGCTCGGCCGTGGTCCGGCGATGCCGCCGCGCCCGGGCAACCACGCCCACTTGGCTGGCCCGGATGGAGAGCCTGCGTGCGTGAAAGTCTTCACCCAGCGGCAGCGTGACCTTGCGGTTGGCATACCAGGACATCTCGATGATCTCCCCCTCATCGCCGGCCAGCTGCAGGCTCCGTTCGAGGCCTTCCTGGGAAGCGGAGCAGTGGAACACGATGTCGCAGTCGGGTTTGGCATCCTCCGGGTGGGCGAATTCCACGCCGAGCCTGTCCGCCAACTGTTTGCGTTCTGGGTCCAGGTCCACGAGTTGGAGGCGGGCCAGCGGGAAGGTCCGCAGCAGTGTCGCCACCATGCCACCCACCAGACCTGCGCCGACGACGGCGATCCGGTCGCCCAGTCTCGGTCCGGCTTCCCAGAGGGCGTTGACGGCGGTTTCCACGGTGCCGGTGAGGACGGCGCGGCGGGCCGGGACGCCGTCGGGAATCCTGGTGAGGGCGTCGGTGGAAATGACGTAGCGGTCCTGGTGGGGGTTGAGGCAGAAGACCTTCTGGCCTGCCCATTCTTCGGGCCCCTCCTCCACGACGCCCACGGAGAGATATCCGAACTTCACGGGCGACGGGAAGTGGCCTTCCTGGTGCGGCGCGCGCATTTCCTCGGCCACGCGGGGCGGGACGGAGCCTTTGTGCACCACGATTTCCGTGCCCTTGCTGATGCCTGAATACAGCGTGCGGACCAATGCTTCGCCGGGCCCGGGGGCTGGCAGGGCCTCGTTCCGGAGCTCGCCATGCTCCGGGCCCGTAGTCCAGTACGCGGTTGCCTGTGCCTCTTTGCCTGAATTAGTCATCTTGCTTACGAATCTAGTCCGCGGGGGCTCTCCGCGACACCCACCCGGCGCGAACGGTTGATGGGAGGCAGCCCTGTGCTGCCCGCCCCGACTCTGCCTCAGACCAAATGCGGCCCTGCCGCCGCTTGAGGTTGGCGGTTAGACCGTGCTGTGGGAAGGGAAGTCCCAGTTCGGGTAGGGGTCTTCGGGCATGGGTCCGTCGGGCGTCGTGTCGTCCGGGAACAGCGCATAGTCGGGCAGTTCATCGCCGGGCTCATTTGGGCCGGCCCGGTCAAAGTCAATGCCGTGAATATTGACGCCGTGCAGCTCTGGAGATGGATCTTCCTCCAAGGTGCCGCCGGGCGTTTCGACTACGGGTGCACCTGGATATCTGAGTCCACGCGGATCAGCATGAAGAACCAGCTCTGACTTTTGGCCCGGCTGTTGTTGTGGCCGAAGTTTTGGCCACTGGGGTGGTTTCCAGTCGGGCTGTTCGCTGGCGTAGTGACGTCCGGTCGGTGATATCCAGCCGGGTGGTTCGTTCTTGGTGGCACCGGTTGGTCTCCAACCTGTGGTGTGCCTGAGTCTGTGGTGTTTGTGGCATGGCTGGCCGAGATTGCTGATCCCGGAGCTGCCTCCTTTGGCCCAGGCCAGGATATGGTCTGCTTCGTTATCCAGGGAGTGGTTGCCGCAGCCCGGGAACGGGCACTTCCCATCCCGCATTCGCAGCCATTGGCGCTGGGCTTTCGTCACTCGGTAGCTGGTCCGCCCGATCTCCAGCGGCGCACCATCCCTTGGGTCGACCAAGACACGGCGGAACGACTCCGCGCCGTCGGCCATCAGTTGCCGGGCCATGGACGGCGGGATCGGCCCGTACCCGTCAAGCATCGCCGGTTCCTCGGTGGCGCCGAGCAGGGAAAACACCGGCACCGTCACGAGGACGTGAGCCCGCGGTGGCGGAACCTGCCCGGGATCATGTTCTGCGGGGTTCCCGCCGCCGAGGAGGGCGGCGGCGAAGATGTCGGCCCGGAGCTGTGTGAGGGTCAGGGGCTCGTCCGGGCCCTGCAGACCGCGGGCGATCGCGGTGGTCCGGTTCCAGATCCCGGCAGCCTGATCGGCCGGAAGGTAGGCGGAGAGCCAGGCCATGCCGTCGCGGTCCGGCGCATACTCCAACCGGCGATCCTGGACACCGCGTGCGTGGCGTTTTTCGATGCTGACCGGATGATGCCGCTCCCGCCACGTCCGGGCCTTGTGCCGGAACCTCCCAGGGATGAGCCCACCGGCCGGGCCACGTGCCGGATTCACCGCGTGAGGGTCCAGGAAATGCGCCTCCAACGCCTGCGCGCCGGCAGGGTCGAGGTTCACGGTTTCGTCGACCATGATCCGGGCGTGCTGCCAGGAGATCGTCCCGGCCTGCAATGCCGACAACGTCAGGGGCAGGGCCGTGGTGAGTTTGTGGGCTTCCCCGAGCAGGGCGCCCGCGGCGCGTTCGCTGACCGTCAGGACGCAGGCGACCTCGGCAACCACGGCCATTTCCTGCCCGGTATGGTCCTGCGGCGACACTGCCGGGCCCGCCAGGGCCTTGGCGGTGTCGGCATACACGGCGGCCGCGTGAACCTTCAGGGCCGCCAACTTCGCCTCCCCACGGGCCACGGCAGACAGCGTCCGCAAAGCAATCTCGGCCCGCCGATCCAACGGATCAGCACACGGACCCGAGGCCTCACCAGCTTCACCGATCACAACCGCCAGCTCAGCGAAGGACACCGCAAGGGCCTCCGCCGCCGCCACAGCTCCTCTGCTATCCATACTCAAATCATCCCGCGAGGGTCTGACAATAACGGCGAGGCTGAACGGCTATGTGCATAACTCTGCGAACCAACGATCAGTGCCTCCAGCAGTGTCGCTGCAAGGGGCCTAAATGTCCCTTCGCGCTGGACTGGGCTTAACTCTCCCCTCGCCCCATCCGGGGGCCGAACGCCTGCCGTTTTGTGGATGAGCGGCATGCTCCGGTAACCTATTCAGGTTGGTGACGTGTCCGAGCGGCCGAAGGTGCAACACTCGAAATGTTGTTTGGTGTCAAAGCCAACGTGGGTTCAAATCCCACCGTCACCGCCAATTGGCAAGGCCCCTGCTTCCCTTATAACAAAGGGAAGCAGGGGTTTTGTTTTTCCCCAAACTTGGCCCGTTGACTATTGGGGTGGCCATAGATCCTAGAGCGCGGAACCTGAAGCAGGTGTCGGCGATGCGTTGGTGCACGTACGCCGACTGGTGTCCGCCCCGTCGTCGGGGCGGACGCCAGTTTCAGTGCGCTGCGGGCGTTAGTGCTCGGTGCCTGCCGCAGCAGCCTTCTTGGCGTTCTTCTCGGCATCCTTCTCGGCGCGCAGAGCCTCCGCCTCGTGCTGCTCCTCGGCTTTTTCCTGGTGGATGACCTCTGCCAGGAGCTTCTCCATCTCCTTGGCCACGCCGGCCGCTGACGCTGGGTTCTGGCCGGTCACCAGCCGGTCGTCGACCACGACCTTTTCCTCAAAGACACCAGCGGAGACGTGGGTGGCACCCTGTCCCTCAAGCCGGTCTGCCAGAAAGAACGGGATGACCTTGTCCTTCCCTGCGGCAACCTCCTCGTCGTTGGTGAAGGCAGCGACCTTCCTGCCCTCGACCAGCCGAAAGCCGTTGGCCAACTCGACGTTCAGCAGTCCGGCCGGCCCGTGACAGACAGCGCCCACAACGCCGCCGGCGTTGTAGACGCTGGCTACGAGGTTCTGCAAGCCTTCGCTGTCCGGGAAGTCCCACATGGTGCCGTGCCCTCCCACGAGAAAGACGGCGTCGTACTGGTCGGGATCAACGACGTCGACGCGGGCAGTGTTGTAGAGACCGGCGCGCGTGGTCTCGTCCTCCGTGAAGGCGACCTGGATGGGATCTTTTGAGTCCACCTCGTCGCGCGGGGGCTGGCCGCCCTGGATGGACGCGAAGTCGACGAAATGCCCTGAATCCTTGAAGACCTTCCAGGGATGTGCAGCCTCGGCCACGTTGTACCCGGTCTTTTCTCCGGTATCGCCGATCTCGGAAACGCTGGTCAGTACCATGAGGATTTTCTTCATGAAGTGCTCCTTCCGTCTAACTTCCACCCTACGCCCGGCCCAATTCGGGCCCTTCCCCCGTTAAAGCTTGTCCGTCTTGCCATCTCCCTTGTGCCCGCCGCGCAGGTTTTCCTGGACCTTGCCGAAGAGATCCTTGATGGTGGATTCGGTATTCGTCAGCATGTCCGGCTGAAGGTAGACGTGTTGACTGCCCGGGAGGCTGTAACTGGACTGCAGGCCGCCGCTTCCTTCGACGCCCTGCAGTGCGATGGTCACGCCGCCTTCCTTGCGCGCAATGGCCGCGATTTTTCCGAACACGAGCGTGAATTCGTCTGGCTCAAAACTGACGGTCTGACTCACGTGGGTCCTGTTAAGTTCACTGGCCGGAATCGCTTTCTCGTTGCCAGTCCCTGAGTAGTTCATCATGTGCTCCCTGAGGTAGTTGGCCACTTACGCCAGCAGTCTAACCCCGCCCCATGCCGCGGTACATGGCCCTACTGGATGCCTGCACAAACGGCCGCAGCAAGAGTGGTCACTTCCTCCATTGAGCAGACCAGAGCCCTTCGGGTTGTATGAAGTGGACCCGGCACACCTGTCCGGCACCCGATCTTTAAAGGAAGAACCGTGACTTCGATGACGAATCGCGTTAATGCCCCCGGCCAATGGGACGACGTCCAGGTGGGCGACACCGTTCTGCTGACCCGGAACGGCCACACCGAGTACGCCGGCGCCGTGGACAACAGGACAACGGACGGCGAGACCGTCTGGGTCAGGACGCCGGTGGGCGGCCGCAAGCTCTTCCATGTCAGCGACGGCTTCGAACTCACCTGGAGCCAGCCGTGACCGAAACCTGCCCCGACGACTGCCATTACTGCTCAGGCCCCGAAACAGACTGAACCCAGCCACAGGTTGGGCAGCGGCCGCCAGCCCTGCGAGACTGGTCCTGAAGCCGACGTCGATCTGCCAGGAGCCACCGCATGACTCTCGAGAACAGCACTTCAGCCAGCTCAAACCGCATCACCGAATTGTTCGGCACGGACGTTCCGGTGGTGCTGGGCCCCTTCGGTGGCGTCTCTTCCGTAGAGCTGACAGCAGCCGTGAGCGACGGCGGCGGGCTGGGTTCCTACGGCCTCTACGGTTACGGTGTCGACGCCATTCGGAACACCGCAGCTGAGCTCAGGAAGGCGACGGCCAAACCGTTCGCCCTCAACCTCTGGATTCCCACCGGCGACGAAACCACCTCGCTCCCCCAGGCGGACTTCGACCAGTACCTCGAAACCCTGAAGCCCTACTTCGACGAACTGGACCTTCCGCTTCCGCACATGCCGGACCGCTACCTGCCCGACTACGACGAGCAGGTGGAGGCAACCCTGGCGGCGGGTCCCGCCGTCGTCAGCTTTGTTTTCGGTGTGCCCGCGCCGGAACTGGTTGAGGCGGCGCACCGGCGTGGAATCGTGGTGGTGGGTACCGCCACCACAGTCGCGGAAGCCATGGCCCTGGAAGCTGGCGGCGTGGATGCCGTGGTTGCCAGCGGCATGGAATCCGGCGGCCACCGCGTCTCGTTCCTGAAGCCTGCGGAGGAGTCCCTGGTCGGAACCTTTGCACTGGTTCCGCAGGTGGTTGACGCCGTCGGCATCCCGGTCATCGCCGCCGGGGGAATTGCGGACCGCCGCGGATACGCCGGCGCACGAGCCCTCGGCGCCGACGCGGTCCAGGTGGGCTCGGCGTTCCTGGCCGCCCGCGAATCTGCGGCCGTCCCTGCATACCGGGCCATCCTCCACAGCCCGGCCGCGCGGGAAACGGTGCTGACGAGAGCCCTCAGCGGACGGCTTGCCCGCGGCATCCCCAACCGCATCATCGCCGAACTGTCAGAAGCTGGGCTCTCGGCAGCCGGAATAGCCCCGTTCCCCGTCCAGAACTGGCTCACTGGCCGATTCCGCCCACAGGCAGCAGCCCAGGGAAACACCGAACTCATGTCACTCTGGGCAGGGCAGGCCACATCACTGGTCCGGCACGACTCCGCCGCTGAAGTACTTGCCGAACTGCTCGCCGGCAGCCCTGTTTTGTAAGCTCGATACATCCGCGGTTATCCCAGCCATCGAATGTGGGACGATCGCCCGTTGACACCGGAGGCAATCCTTGACCAAAAAGACCGGCAAATCCAAGAGCAACAACAAGGACCGGCGGCACCTGAAGGCTGTTCCCCCGGCCCCCAAGATGCCGCTGCAGCTGGTCCTGAACCATCGGGCAATTGACTCGATGGCTGTCGAGTTTATTCAATGGAACGCGGCTGAAGCCCCTGACCCGGCCGATGCCTTCGAGTGCCTCGAGCTGGTCAAACTCTTCCTCACCGCGCAGCACGCCATCAATGGTTCGAGTTCAGCCACCGCTATCGACAGTGACGGCGTGGAGCAGGCGGCCGGTGCAATTGCGGCGTCGCTGGACCCCGACGACATGGACGAGGCCTTCGACGACATCTACTTCGCCCTTCACTCGTACATCCATTTCCTGAAAGGGAGCGGCCGCTGGAGCGGCACGGACGCCGCCTACGAGGAACTCCATTCAGCACTGGGAAACGGTATCGCCGCGGCTGTCCCGCAATTGCCGGTTATCCAGGTACCTGACCTCAGCGATGACCACCAGGAGGCTGCGTTCAATGCCATGCCGCTGATCCAGCATGCCACCTCCCTGCTGGACTGGATCGGAACCGGCAAGGAAGTCACCAGCACTGGTGCCCTGCGGCTTAAGGACATCGAGCCGGCAGCCGCAGCCGTAGGAGTACATGCCCGTGGAAAGCGGGCCGCGAGTCGGACCCTCCCACTTTTCGATCTGGAAACTGCCGAGAGCCGGCCCAAAACGTTGCTGGAAGTCGGGACCATGCACGACGTGCCGGTGCTCCGCGAGATCTGGTCAGCCTTGGTGGGGGCAAACCTAATCAGGCTCGGATCAACCAAAGCCGTTCCCGGCCCGGAAATGGCCGCCTGGAACAGCGCGAGGATCGAGGAACGGCTGGACATCCGCCGGATGCTGTCGGTGGTCCTTTTGGTCGGAGTGCTCACCGAGGAGGGCCAGGGGTGGGACCAGGAAGCGGTGGCCGCGATTCTGCTGGGCGTCCTCACCTACGGCACCACCGATGAACCGATGCCCGTGGCGGACCTCGAAAAGCTGGCGTCGCCGGACCTTGAGGGCGCCTTGCTTCAGGAGACAGGCCTCGAAGACAGCGAACTCGACGAAGCGGGCCTCGAAGACTCAGAACTCGAAGAGCTCTACGCGTCGTACGCGGCCCTCCAGGCACAGCAGAAGCTGTCCCTGCTCGCCGAGCTGGGATTGGTGGAGGCTGCGACGGATTACCGCGTTCCGCCGGTGGCCATCCAGTGCTTGGACATGGCAATGGGTTTCTTCAAATTGGCGGACGAGCCATCCGACGCCACAGAATCCCCGTCCAACGTGATCGCGCTGCACGGACCGTCACCGACGGGCCGCCCGCCCAGAGGCCGGTAGAATCTGAACGTCGCCGAAGAACACTGGAAGAACGCGACTGAAGCCCGTCACCGGCGACCGAAATAAGGAGGATCCGTGCGCACCAACCACGCCCGGCCGCCCTTCCATTTCCTTCGCGCCGCGTCCCTCTCCACGGGAGTCCTGACTCTTGCCGCAGGCGCCCACGCGGCCGGCGGCGGCGACCTTCCCGCCCCGGGCATCCTGCTGGCCGTGCTCGCGCTGACAGTACTGGCAGCCACCACTGCCACGAGGCTGCGGCTCAATTTTCCGGCCATGCTCGGCGTCCTCGGCGCGGGACAGTTCATCCTGCACGAAGCCTTCACTGCGTTCAGTTCGGCGGGCGCGGCTATGAGCACTGCTGCCTCCGGGCTCCACAACACCCACTTCGCCGGCGCTGCCGCACCTGTCATCGCGGCCACCGGACACGTCCAGGATTCCGGATCCGCGGGCATCCTGATGCTCCTGACCCACGCACTCGCCACCGGCGCGTGCGCCCTCCTGCTTGCCAAGGGTGAAGCCGCGCTTTGGGCAGTGGCCGCGTGGCTGAGGCCGCTCGTCCGGCTCCCCGAAGCAGTAACGCCCGACGCCGGCACGCCGCGGGCGGTTCCCGGCCCACCGGCGGTTCTCCCCCTCCGCCCCTGGCGGAACCTCAGGCAACACAGCCGACGCGGCCCGCCTTCCGCCGTCGTACTTTCCTGACTCCGCCCGCACCGCACTTCCGCAGGCCGCGGGCCCCATCCCGTACTTCCGCACGCCCCCATTCGGCGTGCGTCCGAAAGGCAACCCATGACCACCACATTCCTTCGCCGTACCCTCACCGCAGCGGCAGCCACCGGCGGCGCAGCCGTCCTGATCCTGACCGCAGCAGCAGGCGCGTCGGCCCACGTCGGCGTCACCCCGAACAAAACCGACGCCAATTCCTACGCCCTGCTGACCTTCGGCATCCCGCACGGCTGCGAGGAGTCCGGCACCACCAAGGTGGCCATCACTCTGCCGGCCGAACTCAACGACGCACAGCCCACGGTGAACCCCAACTGGACTGTGGAAAAGGTGACCGAACAGCTCGCCGAGCCGAAGAAACTGCCCGACGGTACGTCCATCACCAAACGCACCAGCCAGATTGTGTACACGGCCAAAACTCCCCTGGCCCACGACCTGCGCGATGCCCTGGTGCTGTCGGTCAAGCTGCCCGACGCGGCAGGCTCCACGCTGTACTTCCCCACGCTGCAGTCGTGCGAAACAGGGCAGACTGACTGGTCGGAGATCGCCAAGGACGGCCAGGACCCGCACTCCCTGAAGGCGCCGGCACCGTCCATCACCATCACCGAGGCGGCCAGCGCGGAAGGCCACGGCGCGGCTGCTTCCACGGCGCACACCACCGAAACCCCGGCCACCGAGCAGGCAGCCGCGGTGACTGACAGCGGCGCGGACGCCCGCAGCTGGGCGGGGCTTGCCGCCGGTCTCGGCGGCCTCGCCCTGGGCGGGGTGGCCTTCGCGCGCAGCAACTCAAAGCGCCGGCAGGAATCCGCCACGTAACATCGCGGGATTTGATGCCCGGATGATCACAATCCGGGCATCAAATCCTCCTGCGGGCCCGTGGCATCGTTGACTCCCGTCACAGCAGCAACAAAAGTGGTGCCATGACGTCTCTGCGCATTTCACAAGGGTTTGTTATTACGACGGCGGTCGCGGCGGCGGCGCTGATGCTCACCGCCTGCGGACCGAGCCAGCCGCAGGCGCAGGGGACGACTCCGGGGACCAACTCCGCCAGCCCGTCCACCACGCCGGCGTCTCCGGGCGCGTCCCAGTCGCCGTCGTCGTCCGGCACCACTCAGGCCGGTCCCGCGCTCTGCAAAGCGGCCACGCTGTCGGCGGCTACCGATGCTTCCGGCGGGGGCGCGGCGGGCAGCGTCTACATGAAACTGAACCTCACGAATACGGGCACGGCGCCCTGCCTGCTCAAGGGCTACCCGGGGGTGTCGCTGACCGCCAACGCCGACGGGGCACCCATTGGCGCGGCCGCGACCCGCGACGAAACCACCCCCGTAGCGGACGTCCTGCTCGCGCCGGGCCAGACCGGAACCGCTGTTCTCCGCTACACCCAGGCCGCGAACTACAGCGACTGCACGCTGACGGACGCGGCCGGTTACCGCATCTACCCGCCCGAAGACACGGCGTCGTTGTTCCTGCCGCAGCCCACCAGCGCGTGCAGCAACGCCAACATCGCCCTCCTGAGCGTCGGAGCCTTCCAGCCCGCCTGAAATGTCGGAAGGATTCGGTCCGCTGCGCAGGCTAATTCGCCGGCTGCAGATGAGTCCGGAGTTCCTCAAGTGTCGGCGGATTGGTGCCGGGCCGCCGCACCGTGATGGCGGCCACCATCGCTACAGTGCGTCCAACTTGCTCAGGAACAGCAGGTGCCAAGCCATCGGGCCCGCAGGTGAGGAGTCCCAGGATCAGGGCTCCATCTACGAGTCCACGGCGCCAACCGTGTCAGTGACCCGGGAGGTCAATGCTGGGATGGTTAGCCGTGCGACGACGATGACGTCCAGGAAAGTTCGGGCCGGGCCGGCCGCGTCGGGGTAGTGGATCAGCTGATTTTCTTCCGCTGGTGTGCCGTGACCACGAATTCTGGAGTCAGTCGACGAACTGGGTGACGTTCAGGCTGGTGATGGCGGCTGTGCCGCCGATGGAATAGAGCGAAAGGTCGGTACTGGTGGGTGCGGGGAAGATCAATTCGGTCATGGTGACCTGGCCCTCCTGGGCGAAGACCTCAACGGAGCAGCGGTCCACGAAGATGGTGAGCTTGTAGGAGCCTTCGATCTCGCGGATGGGGGCTGCATCGATAGATGCGAAAGTTTCGTGGAAACTTGTCTGCCCGGAATCCCGGCGGTCAACAACGAGGGCGCCTTCAACGGGCTTGATGCCGATGCGGGTTCCCTTGTCCCCGTCGCCGCGGACCACAAGCCCGAATTCCGTGGCGCTTCCGGGCGTCAGCGTGATATCGATGCGTTGGACGCTGCCCGCTGCACCGTCCAAGAGGTGTGTACCGTCGGCGATTTCCGTGTGCTCAAGGCTGAACGTCCGGGACGGGTCGGAAATGGGAGCGAAATCTCCGGTGGCCTCTTGAATCAGTCGCGGCTTTCCGTCAACGGTGCGGAGGGATACTTCGCGGGCCAGCGTCATGGGGCTGCGCCAGGGGGAGGTGGGGATCTGGTTGGCGTATTCCCAGTTGTTCATCCAAGCGATCATGAGGCGGCGATTGTCAGGGGCGTCGCTGAAGGAGACTGCGGCGTAGTAGTCCCGGCCCCAGTCCAGCCACTGGTACTCGCCCAGCAGGGCTGGGTCCTGGAGGCCTTCGGTCACGGTGGTGGCTGAGGTGAACGTGGTCCCGTCGAAGTCCCCGACGAAGTATTGCCCGGCGGAGCCGTTGTTGGGTCCGCCGGGGTTGAGGTTTACGGTGAGGACCCACTGAAGGTTCTGCGGGTCCCCGTCGACGGGGAGGGGGAAGAGGTCGGGGCATTCCCAGACGCCTCCGGTGGCGTTGGCCGGACCGAACGTGCTTAGCAGCTCCCAGCTCTTCAGGTCCTCGGATTTGTAGAGCACTATCTGGAAGTCCTTGGCTTCCACCGCGACCATGACCCAGTAGCTGCTGCTGGCGCCGGTGTAGCGGATGACTTTGGGGTCGCGGAACTCGGCGGATCCGCGGTTCAGTACGGGATTGGCGGTGTGTTTGGTCCAGGTGTATCCACCGTCGCGGCTGTAGGCCAGTGACTGGGCCTGGAGCCCAGCGTGTGCGGAACCGGGTTTGTAGGCGCTGGTGTAGACGGCGACCAACGGTGGAGCCGAGTCGTTGCCGAATCCGCTGGTGTTGTCCCGGTCGAAGACGATGCTGCCGGAGAAGATGTCTTCTTCCTCGTCGCATGCGATGGCGACGAGGTGTTCGGTCCAGGTGGTCAGGTCCGTGGAGGTGGCGTGTCCCCAGGACATGTTTCCCCAGACGTTATCCAGGGGGTTGTTCTGGTAGTAAAGGTGGTAGACGCCGTCGTGAAAAATCAGGCCGTTGGGGTCATTGAGCCAGGTATTCCGGGCGGCGTAGTGCAGGGCCGGCCGGAAGGTGTCGGCCGTGGTGGCGGTCGCGGCAGTCATGAAGGTGAGGTCTCGCTTCTGAGCAGGTCTGTGCAGAACCCTCGTGCACAGGGTTCCCTGGAAGTGGGGTGGGCCGGTTACGCCGGCCCACCCCGGTGGTGGAGCTAGGAGTTTTTCTTGTAGCGGTCGTAGGCCTGCTGGTAGACCTCGATCATTTTGTCGACGCCGACGTTCTTGAGCTGGGAGACGTAGCCGTCCCATTCCTGCTCGATGCCGCCGGAGACGATCCACTTGGCCGTGTTCTGCTTCACCAGTGAGGTGGTGTCGGTCTGGATGGTGCTGATCTGTTGCAGTTCTTCGTTGGAGAGGGCGACCGGGGGGTAGCCGTCGTTGCCGGCGAAGGGCTTGTAGAGTTCGTTGACGGTTTTCTGGCGTTCGGCGGCGCGGGGTTCGGGCGCGACGACGGTGGTGAAGTTCTCGGCGGTGTTGGCCTTCGGGCCGCCCGGGGCGACCTTTTGGCGTCGTTCGCCTTCGCTGGTCCCGGCCGGGGCCGGGATCTGGGTCAGGAGGCCGGTGGCGTCCTTTTGCAGGGTTTCACCGATGGGCCCCCAGTTGGCCTGGGCGGACTGGATGGGGTCGTAGAGGTTGTCGGCCCAGCGCATGGTCGCGGCCGGGTATTTGTTGGTCCGGGTGATGGCGAAGGCGCCGCGGGCGATTTCCTGGTTGTTGGACTGGCTGGCGATCCGCTTGCCGTTCACGCCTTCGAGGACCGGGACGAGGGCGTAGTTGTTGGCGCGGTCCGCGCCGACCATTTCGGGGATTTCCCACCAGACGAAGGAGCCGAGGTTTTCCGTGGCGGCCTTGCCCTTGGCCAGGTACGCCTTGTCGTCCTGGGAGAAGGACTCGGGGTCGATCAGGCCTTCCTGGTACCACTCGTGCAGGGTCTGGATGGCCTTTTTGTAGCCGTCCTGGGTGGGGGTGAAGATGACTTTGTCGTCCTGGACGATGCGGTGGTCCATGTTGTCCGGCACTCCGCCCAGCGCCGCGATCAGGTCAACGATGTCCCCGCACCAGGAGCCGGGCATGAAGCTCAACGGGATGGTCTTGCCGGTCCCGGACGCGTCCTGTGTCTTGAACGCCAGCAGTGCATCGTGGAACTCATCGATGGTTTTCGGCATCGGGATGTTCAGCTTCTTCAGCCAGGAAGTGTTGATGGCCAGTTCGTTGGGGAACTGGACCAGGCCGAGCTCCTCGATCGATGGCAGGGAGTAGATGTGCCCGTCCGAGGAAGTGATGGCGGCCTTGATCTCCGGCCGGTCAGAGAGCAGCTTGGAGAGGTTGGGTGCGTTCTTTTCGATGAGCCCCTCGAGCGGGATGAGTGTGCCGCTGCCGGAGTAGGTGGCGATCTCGGCGTCGGTCAGCCCGGTGTTGAAGAAGGCGTCGGGCAGGTCACCGCTTGCGAGGATGAGGTTCTTCTTTTCCTGGAAGACCGTTTCGGGCAGGTTTTCCCATTTGATGTGGACGTTGGTGGCTTTTTCCCATTCCTGCACCACTGTCATGGTGTTGTAGTCCGGGGCCAGGGCGGCCTTGGTCCCGGAGAACGTCAGGTCGAGTTGCTTGCTGACGATGGGGAAGCCTGTTTCCTGGAAGCCGAAGTCCGCGGAGGCGTCTTTGATCTCCGTGGTGCCTGAGCCGCCGCCGGAGCAGGCGGTGAACATCAATGTTCCGGCCAGGACGGCGCCAAGGGCGGCGTATTTACGGCTGAGTGCCATGGTTATTCCTATTCTGAGGTGGGTGTGCCGTCCGACGGCGGTTGCCCGGGCGGTCGATGCGGGAGGAGCTATTTGACGGCGCCGATCATGGCGCCCTTGGTGAAGTGCTTCTGCATAAATGGCAGGGCAATCATGAGTGGCAGGCTCGAGACGACGATCATGGCGTATTTGGTGAGCTCTGCGATCCGTTGCGCGGCGGCATAGGATTCGATGTCCCCGCCGGTGGTTCCGGTGGAGGAGACGTCTGACTGGATGAGGATGTTGCGCAGGACGAGCTGCAACGGGTATTTGGAGTCGTCGTTGAGGAAGATCAGTGCGTCGAAGAACGAGTTCCACTGGGCCACGACGTGGATCATGATCATGAGCATGATCAGCGGTTTGGACAGCGGGAGCACCATTTTGAAGAAGAATTTGAAGTCGGTTGCCCCGTCCATCTGGGCGGCTTCGCGTAGCTCGTTCGGAATGGTGTGCTCGAAGAAGGACCTGGCGATGATGAGGTTCCACACGCCCACCGCTCCCGGCAGGACCACTGCCCAGACGGTGTCCAGCATGCCAAGGTCCCGGACCACGAGGTACTTGGTGATGAGTCCGCCGTCGAAGAACATGGTGATGACGAACAGGAGCATCAGGATCTTCCGGCCGGGCATGTCCTTGCGGGACAGTGCGTAGGCCCCGCACAGGATGGTGCTGACGCTGACGGCCGTGCCAAGAACGGTATAGATGACGGTGTTCCCCAGGCCGTTCCAGATCCGGCTGTCGGCGAAGATCCGTTCGTAGCCTTCGGTAGTGACACCGGAAGGAAACAGCCAGACCTTACCTTCGTAGACGGCGTTCGGGTCGCTGATGGAGGCGATGACGATGAAGTACAGCGGGTACACCACGGCCAGGATGGACAGCAGCAGGACAGTGGTGGCGGCGATGTTGAAGGCACGGTCACCGTATTTGTCGCGCAGAGTCTGCTTGCGGCGGACCTGGCTGAGAGGCCGGCTCCGGTGCTCGGTAGGGCGGGGGTTGGTTGTCAGGGACATTTCGGCATCACCACAGGGTCGCTTGGTTGGCCCGGCGCGCGATCGTGTTGAAAACGAGGAGCAGTGCCAGGTTGAGGAGGGAGTTGAACAGGCCGATAGCGGCCGAGTAGCTGAACTGCGCCTGCTGCAGACCCGCGTGGTAGACGTAGGTCTGGATGATCTCCGAGGATGAGAGGTTCAGGGGCGTCTGCATCAGCAGTGCCTTCTCGAAACCGACGTTGAGCAGGTTGCCGATAGCCAGGATGAACAGGATCGTCACCACGGGCATGATGCCCGGCAGGTCAATGTGCCGGATGCGCTGGAGCTTGGAGGCGCCGTCTACCTTGGCAGCGTCGTGCAGCGCAGGGTCGATGGCGGCCAGTGCCGCGAGGTACACGATCATGGAGAAGCCGGCGTTCTGCCACACATCCGAGATGACGTAGATGGGACGGAACCACTCCGCCGAACCCATAAAGAAGATCGGCTCACCGCCGCCCAGCTGGATGGCGTTGTTCACCAGCCCCGACCTCGGGGACAGAACCACGAACATGATGCCCACCACCACCACGGTGGAGATGAAAGCGGGCGAATACAGCACGGTCTGGGTGAACTTCTTGAACCTCTCGCTCTGGAGCTGGTTGACCAGCAACGCCAGAATGATTGGAATCGGGAAGGCCACCAACAGGCCAAGGACGGCGATCCACAGGGTGTTACCGACCACCTGGCCGAACTGGTAGGAGTTCACGAACCTGATGAAGTGCGTCAGGCCCACCCAGGGGCTGTCCGTGAACCCGTCCACCGGGTTGTAGTTTTTGAACGCGATCTGCACGCCGTACATCGGCCAGTACTTGAAGACCAGAATGTAGACGATCGCCGGGGCTAGTAATACGTATAACTGCCAGGCACGGGAAATCCTCTTCATGCGGAGCGAAAGAGAAATTTTTCGTTGCGGCAACGGTGCCGCAGCAGGACGGCCCCGTCGGGCCGGGATGGTGCGGCTCATGGCATCTCCTTAGGGTGAGTCACGGAATTCCGTTCAATCAGAGGGCAGTCCATCAGCTCGACCCGGCCATCGGGTTCCGCGTCCTGGAGGATCAGGTCAACCGCGCGCCGGCCCATGGCGACGAACGGCAATTCAAAAGTGGTCAATCCCGGGCGAAGAAACGGCGCCAGCGTCGCCTGATTATCAAATCCCACGATCGAGACGTCCCCGGGGATCGAGAGGCGCAGGTCCGAGACGGCCTGGTAGGCACCCCAGGCGCCCCGGTCATTCGCGCAGAAAATCGCGGTGGGCGGGTTGCTCGAGGTCATAAGCTCCAGCGTGTACTTGTAGCCGTCTTCCTCACCGCCTTTACCGAAACGGACCAGTGACGGATCAACGTCCAGCCCCGCTTCTTCAAGTGCCGCGCAGTAGCCCTCATAGCGGCCAACGGCGGCAGGAAGGCCGCTTTCAAGGGTTTCGATATTGACCATCCCCACCCTGGTGTGGCCCGCCTCGAGCAGCCGGCTCGTGGCCGCGTACCCGCCTTTAACCTCGTCCGGGGCGACGCTCGGGACCAGACCGGCCCGGTCCTGCGAATTCAGCACCACGGACCTGACGCCCGCCAGGGCCTCCGGAACTTCCAGCCGGCGGTGATACATGGCGGCGTAGACCACGCCGGCAACCTTATAAGAGAGCATGGTATCCAAGGATGCAGCCTCGAGCTGCCTGTCACCGCCGGTGTTTACCGAGAGCAGGAGGAGCCCGTCCTCCCAGGCCCGCTGCTGCGCGCCTTCGATGATGGCGCCCGCAAAAGGAGTGGTGGCCACGGAATCGCCGATGAACCCGATCATGCCGGCCACGCCCTCGCGTAGGACTTTAGCGTGGGCGTTAGTGCGGTAGCCGAGCCGGTTCACGGCGTCCCGAACGCGCTTGCGGGTATCCTCGGAGAAACGCGACCCGGAGGCTGAATTCAGCACCAATGACACGGTGGCCTGTGAAACACCGGCAGCAGCAGCGACGTCGTGCATTGTCGGTCCTGGCTTTGGCCGTGATCCAGCCATAATGGGCACCTCCTCGGGCCAGTTGGTTTTGTGGGTTATTCGTATAACTTCGGTCAACTGTAGCGTGCATCACATCGGGCGTCAACAGATGATCCGCATCGCTCTGGGCTCTGGGCTTGACAGACGCTGATAAGTACACTTAGCTTCCATGACGTCGCTCTGGTTGGACCGCGGGCAATCCTTCAGTACTGACACATTCGAGGCAGGCAGCAGCTACGACACCGTGGTGGCCGGGGCCGGGCTGACGGGGCTGGTCACAGCGCTGCTGCTAGCGCGCTCGGGGCAGCGAGTCCTGGTCCTGGAGGCGAGGTTTCCCGGGGCCGCGACCACCGGAAACACAACGGCGAAAGTCAGTCTGCTGCAGGGGACCATCCTGTCCGGCCTGGCCAGGCAGTATGCGCAGAAGCAGGTTGGGGCCTACGTTGAGGCCAACCAGGAGGGGCAGTCGTGGCTGCTCCGCTATCTCGACGAACACCACGTGCCGTATCAGCGCCGGAATGCCTACACGTTCGCCACCACCGCCCAAGGGACCGAGCGTCTGCTTGAGGAACTCGGCGCAGCGACCACCGCCGGCCTGGACGTCGAGTACGTGCGTGATGCTCGCCTCCCCTTCCCCATCCAAGGCGCCCTACTCCTGACCGATCAGGCCCAGATCAATCCCATAGACGTCCTGGATGCCCTACTCAGGGATGTCCGCGCCCGCGGCGGGAGCGTGGTGGGCGGGGCCCGGCTGCGAAATGTCTCCGGGAGCGGACCGCTGGCGGTCCACACGGACCAGGGCACCGTCACTGCCAACAACGTTGTGCTGGCCACCGGAATCCCCGTCCTGGACCGCGGGCTTTACTTCACCAAACTCAAGCCCCTGCGTTCCTACGCCGCGGCCCTGGAACTGCCGGCCGGAGTCACCGCGCCACCCGGAATGTACCTGTCCGCCGAGGAACCCACCCATTCGCTACGCGACTATGAGGCTGACGGCCGCAAGTTCCTGCTGGTGGGCGGGCACGGGCACCAGGTGGGACGGACCGGATCGGAGAAATCCCATCTGTCGGGCCTCTTGGACTGGGCTACCGGACACTTCCCGGGTGCGGTAACCACCCACACGTGGTCGGCCCAGGACTACCAGGCCACCAACCTCATGCCCTTCTTTGGCAAACTGCCACGGGGCCGAGGCCACATCTTCTTCGGCACCGGTTACAACAAGTGGGGCATGACCAACGCGGTGGCCGCCGCCCTTGGCATCTCCGCGGACATCCTCGGCGGCAGCCTCCGCTGGGCCAACACGATCCATCACCGCGTGACGTCTCCGGGCGGGGCAATGACCGCCGTCGCCGTCAACGCGGGAGTGGCTGCGCGGCTGGCCACCGACTGGGGGAAGCTGGCGGTTGGCAAGTCGGTGACTGGCAGGCCGGCGGTTGAGCCTGTCGTTGAGCCCGCCGAAACCGGCGTGTCGACGGGCCCACCCACCGGACGTCCCGTACCGGCCGACGGCGACGCGACGGTTTACCGCGACGGCGCCCGGCCGGCGGCGGTCTCCACAGTGGACGGCACCACGTGCAGGCTCTCCGCCGTCTGCACACATCTGGGCGGGATTGTCCACTGGAACGACAGCGAGCTGACCTGGGACTGCCCGCTCCACGGCTCGCGCTTCAGCCCCGACGGCAAGCTGCTCGAAGGACCCGCCACCAGGGATCTTCCGAGACTCGAGCAGGGTTGATCCGCGCCTCCAGCGGTGCCGGCCATACTGTCGGTGGGGTAGGGCATGATGGAGGAATGCAGGAGGATCAGCCAGCGGAAGCGGGCCACGCAGCCCGCCCGGCCGGGCGCAAAGAGGAACCCATGGGCCGTTTCAGCCGGCCCACGCGGGACTGGTTCCTGGGCGCCTTTGCGGAGCCCACCCCTGCCCAGACCGGCGCCTGGAACGCCATCTCGTCCGGCTCGCACGCACTGGTGGTGGCGCCCACCGGATCGGGCAAGACGCTCGCGGCGTTCCTCTGGGCTTTGGATCGATTGCTTGTTGAGGCTCCTTCCCCTGGTCCGGAACTGGGTGACCCTGTATTGCCGGGCGTGGATGCTGTGCCGGAGAAAGGGCAGGCCAAAGGACGACGCCCCCGCCCGCCCAAACGCAAGACCCGCGTCCTGTACATCTCGCCGCTGAAAGCCCTCGGCGTGGATGTGGAACGCAACCTCCGCTCGCCGCTGATCGGAATCACCCAGACTGCCAAGCGGCTGGGGCTGCCGGCGCCCCTGATCACCGTGGGGGTCCGGTCCGGTGACACCACGACGGCGGACCGTCGCGCGCTGCTCAGCAACCCGCCGGACATCCTCATCACCACGCCGGAATCGCTGTTCCTGATGCTCACCTCCAGGGCGCGCGAGACCCTCACCGAGGTGGACACCATCATCGTTGACGAGGTCCATGCCGTCGCCGGAACCAAGCGTGGCGCGCACCTGGCGGTCTCCCTGGAACGGCTGGATGCGCTGCTGTCCAAGCCCGCCCAGCGGATCGGGCTCTCCGCCACGGTGGAGCCGCGCGAGCTGGTGGCCCAGTTCCTGGCCGGAGCCGCGCCGGTGGAAATCGTGGCGCCGCCGTCGCGCAAAAACTGGGACCTCACCGTGTCCGTCCCGGTGGAGGACATGTCCGACCTCCCGGGTGCCGCCGGCGCCTTTGACTCCGGTCCCGCCTCAGGGCTGCAGCCCCAGGCGTCGATCTGGCCCCATGTGGAGGAAAAGATCGTTGACCTGGTGCTGGCCAACCAGTCCACCATCGTCTTCGCCAATTCCCGTCGCCTGGCTGAACGGCTCACGGCGCGGCTCAACGAGATCTACGCCGAACGGCAACTGATCGCGGTCGGCGGCGGCTGGGACTCGCCTGACGCTGGTGCCGCAGATCCACGTTTTCCGTCCGGCGCCCCTGCATTCAGTCCTGCTTTTAGTCCTGCCTCCACTCCCGCTTCCACGGCGACGCCGGCCCACATGATGGCGCAGGCCGGCAGCACGACGGGAGCCGATCCTTTATTGGCACGCGCCCACCACGGATCCGTTTCCAAGGACCAACGGGCGCTCATTGAGGACGATCTCAAGTCCGGCTGGCTGCGCTGCGTCGTGGCCACTTCGTCCCTGGAACTCGGCATCGACATGGGCGCTGTGGACCTCGTGGTGCAGGTGGAATCACCGCCGTCGGTGGCCAGCGGGCTCCAACGTGTGGGCCGTGCCGGGCACCAGGTGGGGGAAATTTCGCAGGGGGTGCTGTTTCCCAAGCACCGTGCAGACCTGGTGCACACGGCCATCACCGTGGAGCGGATGCTCGAAGGGAAGATCGAGCGGCTCTTTGTCCCGGCCAATCCGTTGGACATCCTGGCCCAGCAGACCGTCGCGGCCACCGCCCTGGGCAGCATCGATGTGGAGGAATGGTTCGCCACCGTCCGCCGTTCCGCCCCGTTCGCGTCCCTCCCCCGGTCCGCCTACGAGGCAACCCTTGACCTGCTGGCCGGCCGGTACCCGTCCGATGAATTCGCGGAACTGCGGCCCCGGATCATCTGGGACCGGAACGCCGGCACCATCGAAGGCAGGCCCGGCGCCCAACGGCTTGCCGTGACGTCCGGCGGCACCATCCCGGACCGCGGCCTCTTCGGCGTCTACATCATCGGCACCGAGGTGGAAGGCTCCGGCGCGCCGGGCGCGGACGGCAAACCCGCCGCGTCACCGGCAAAGGGCGGCCGCCGCGTGGGCGAGCTGGACGAGGAGATGGTCTATGAGTCCCGGGTGGGTGACATATTTGCGCTGGGCGCCACCAGCTGGAAGATCGAGGACATCACCCATGACCGCGTCCTGGTCTCCCCCGCGTTCGGCCAGCCCGGCAAACTTCCCTTCTGGAAAGGTGACTCGCTGGGGCGGCCCGTTGACCTGGGCCGTGCGCTGGGCGCCTTCGTGCGTGAGCTGTCCGCGTCCGACGTCGGCCCTGCCACCGAACGCTGCAAGGCCAGCGGGCTGGATGAATTCGCCGCCAACAACCTGATCCAGTACATCAGCGAACAGAAGCTTGCCACCGAAGTGGTCCCCTGCGACACCACGCTGGTGGTGGAACGCTTCCATGACGAACTGGGCGACTGGCGGGTGATCCTGCACAGCCCGTTCGGGATGCCGGTGCACGCTCCCTGGGCACTCGCCGTCGGGCAGCGCCTACACCAGCGGTACGGCCTGGACGGGTCGGCCATGGCCGCGGACGACGGCATCGTGCTGCGGGTCCCCATGATGGAGGACGAGCCGCCCGGCGCCGAGCTGTTCCTGTTTGATCCCGAAGAGCTGGAGCAAATTGTCACCGCCGAGGTGGGCGGGAGCGCGCTGTTTGCCTCGCGTTTCCGGGAGTGTGCCGCGCGTGCCTTGCTGCTTCCCCGGCAAACCCCCGGGAAGCGGCAGCCGCTCTGGCAACAGCGCCAGCGGTCGGCGCAGCTGCTCGACGTCGCGCGAAAGTATCCCACGTTCCCCATCGTGCTGGAGACTGTCCGCGAATGCCTGCAGGACGTGTACGACCTTCCGGCCCTGAAGGACATTGCGGCCTCGGTGGAACGACGCGAACTCAGGATCGTGCAGACCACCACGCAGCAGCCGTCGCCGTTCGCCAAGTCCCTGCTGTTCGGGTATGTGGCCCAGTTCCTGTATGAAGGGGACTCACCCCTGGCCGAGCGCCGGGCCGCAGCCCTGGCCCTGGACTCGACGCTCCTGAACGAGCTGCTCGGCCGCGTTGAGCTCCGCGAACTGCTGGACGCCAAGGTCATCGAGGCCACCGAGCTTGAACTCCAGCGCCTTGCGCCGGACCGCCGGGCCAGGGGCATGGAAGGCGTTGCCGATCTGCTCAGGTTGCTGGGTCCGCTGACGCCGGAAGAGGTCGCCGCCCGTCTGGAGGCTGCGCCGGGGGTGGAGCCTGCGGTGGTGGTTGAGCCCGTCGAAACTCCGGTGGTTGAGCCGGTCGAAACTCCGGTGGTTGAGCCTGTCGAAACCCCGTATGCCGACACTCCGCTGGCCACGACGCACCTGAGCGCACTGCTGCGGGCCAACCGGGCCATAAGAGTCAACATCGGCGGGGCCGAGCGCTACGCCGCCGTCGAGGATGCCGCCCGGCTGCGTGATGCCATCGGCGTTCCGCTGCCCATGGGCGTTCCCCTGGCCTTCATCGAACCGGTGGCAGAGCCCTTGGGCGACCTGGTTTCCCGGTACGCGCGTACGCACGGACCCTTCACGTCGACGGAAGCCGCGGCCCGGTTGGGGCTTGGCGTCGCCGTGGTCAGCACCGCATTGAAACGGCTCGCCGCGGACGGCCGGGTGGTGGAAGGCGAGTTCCGGCCGCACGCCGCCCCGCCGGAACGGGCGGCCAGCTATGGGCCATCGGACGACACACCGGTTGAGGATGTCCAAACGGCTCAGCCGCTTCCGACAGAATCCACGCAGACGCACCTTCCCGCTCCTACCACCAGCGAATGGTGCGACGCCGAAGTGCTACGCAAGCTCCGGCGTCGTTCGCTCGCAGCCCTGCGCGCCGAAGTGGAACCGGTGGACGCCGCCGCCTATGGGCGCTTCCTGCCGGCCTGGCAGCATGTCCGCACTCCGGGAGCCGGGCGCGGGCAGCCGTCCCTGCGGGGGTTGGACGGTATTGTCACCGCGATCGACCAGCTTTCCGGCGTGCCGGTACCGGCTTCGGCGTGGGAGCCGCTGGTCCTGGCCAGCAGGGTTTCGAACTACCAGCCCGCCATGCTCGACGAGCTCATGGCCGCCGGCGAGGTACTCTGGTCCGGGGCGGGAGCGCTGCCTGGAAACGACGGCTGGGTCAGCCTCCACCTGGCCGATTCCGCCGAACTGACGCTGAATCCCGCCCTCGAATACGAACCCGGTGACGCGCAGCAACGCCTGCTTGACCACCTGAGGAACAACGGCGGCGGTTACTTCTTCCGCCAGCTGAAGGACGTGGCCGGTGGCATGGACTCGGTGCTCAGCGACCAGGAAGTGGTGTCCGCGCTGTGGGATCTGGCGTGGGCGGGCCGTATCACCGGCGACACCTTCGCCCCGGTCCGTGCCCTCATCGCCAGCGGTCACACGGCGCATCGCCAGGTGGCCCGCCCGCCCCGCGCCCGTGCCCCCAGGCTGAGCAGGCTCGGTCGCTCGCACGGCACCGGCCTCCTGGGATCGCCCAGGTTGGGCTCCTCTGGACTAGGCTCCCCTGCGCTGGGCTCCCCTGCGCTGGGCGGCGGACGGTACGGCTCATTGTCGGGCACTGTGGCAACAACCCCGCTGGCCGCGGGGCGTTGGTCTGCCCTGCCCTCGCCCGAGCTGGACGCCACCATCCACGCCCGTGCCACGGCTGAACTGTTGTTGGACAGGTATGGCGTGGTGACCCGGGGATCGGTCATGGCGGAGCAGATCCTGGGCGGGTTCGGCCTGATGTACAAGGTGCTGGCCAGGCTGGAAGAGGCCGGACGCTGCCGTCGCGGGTACTTCATCGAGCACCTCGGGGCCGCACAGTTCGCTGTCCCCGCAACCGTGGACCGGCTCCGCTCCTATTCCGAGGACACCCAACTGGCCAAGCCCGAGCCGATGGCGCTAGCCCTTGCGGCCACGGATCCCGCCAACCCCTACGGCGCGGCGCTGCCGTGGCCGGCCCTCAACGAGGATGCCGGGACGGGGCACCGGCCTGGGCGGAAAGCCGGCGCGCTGGTGGTTATGGTGGACGGCGCCCTGGTCCTCTACGTGGAACGGGGCGGTAAAACGCTGCTGTCCTTCAGCGAGGACGCGGCCGTGCTGTCCGCCGCGGGGGCAGCCTTGGTAGGTGTGGTCACCCGGGGCGCGGTGGACAAGCTCATCATGGAAAAGGTCAACGGTCACGGCATCCTGGACACCCCGGTGGCGGCCGCACTCGCCGCCGCCGGGGCATACTCAACGCCCAAGGGTCTGAGGATCCGTGCCTGAGGGCGACTCCGTCTGGCGGGCCGCCGCCGAACTGCACAAGGCCTTGGCTGGGCAGACGCTCACCGCCTCGGACTTCCGCGTGCCGAGGTTCGCCACGCTCAACCTGGCCGGCTGGACCGTGGCGGAGGTGGTCCCCCGGGGCAAGCACCTCCTGATGCGCGTGGTGGGACCGGACGGGAATGGACCGGACGAGCGGAAACTCACCATCCATTCGCACCTGAAGATGGAGGGCACCTGGCAGGTTTATCCGCCGGGTGGACGCTGGCGGAAGCCGGGATTCACCGCCCGGTGCGTTCTGCGCACGGCGGCAGCGGACGCCGTCGGATTTTCACTGGGCATCGTGGAAGTGGTCCGCACCGCGGACGAGGACACCATCGTGGGCCACCTGGGCCCGGACCTGCTGGGTCCGGGCTGGGACGTGGCCGAAGCAGAGCAGCGGATCCGGGCGGCACCCGACGTGCCCATCGGCGTCGCCCTGCTGGACCAGCGCAACCTGGCGGGCATCGGCAACATCTACCGCTGCGAATCCTGCTTCCTGTCCGGTGTGCACCCGGCCACACCGGTTTCGGCTGTCCACGACCTCCGGACCCTGATGACGGATGCCAAGCGGCTGCTCGAAGCCAACCTCGGCCCGGGACGCCGGGCGACCGTCCTCAATCCGCGCGGCATGCCCGTCGGACGGATGGCGGGCCGTCCGGGCTACTGGGTTTACCGGCGCGAACACCAGCCGTGCCTGAAATGCCGGACCCCCATCCGCCGCGGCGTGCTGGGCAAACCCAACGGCGAGGAAGAACGGGACATCTACTTCTGCCCGCAGTGCCAGCCAATGGTGCCCTAAGCGTCATGTCCTAGGCGGTCCTGGGCGGTTCTAGGAAGTCCTGGCCACGCGTTCGACGGCGACCGGCTCGCCGGTGTCCAACTCGGCAGCGTCCTGCTTGAGGGCTGCAGGTTCGGCTGGAAGCGCTGCGGGCACCATGAACCACGGCATCAACAGCTGGACCAGCGGCCCGATGGCGAGGGCGTAGACCACCGTGCCCACGCCCACGGAACCGCCCAGCAGCCAGCCGACTCCCAACACCACCACTTCGATCAGGGTGCGCGAGACCCGCACGGACCAGCCGGTGCGCCGTGCCAGCCCGGTCATCAGGCCATCCCTGGCGCCCGGACCGAACCGTGCGCCGATGTAGCAGGCGGACGCGATGCCGTTCAGCAGCACGGCGCCTGCAAGCATGCCGATCTGGCCGCCCAGATGCGAGAACGCGGGGATCAAGGCCAGGCCGATGTCTGCGAAGACGCCCACCAGCACGGCGTTGCAGAGTGTGCCGAACCCTGGCCACTGCCGGAGCGGGATCCAGAGGAGCAGCACCAGGAAACTCACAATGATGACCACCACGCCGATGCTCAGTCCCGTCCTGCCGGCCACCCCCTGATGGAACACATCCCACGGGTCCAGTCCAAGTCCGGCTCGGATGAACATGGCCAGGGAGATGCCGTACATGGCGAGGCCGGTAAAGAGCTGGAGGAGTCTGCGGGTCAACATAAACGACAACTCTGCCAGACAACTGGCATTGAATTACATAGCCAGTCTGGGATACTGGCCTCATGTCCCCTTCGCTGAACCCGTCCGCACTGGCCCGTCTCCTGGGCGAGTGGCACCTCGGTGTCGCGCCCGCCTACCGCGAGCTGGCCGACGTCGTCCGCCTCCTGGTCCTTGACGGCAGGGTTGCCCTGGACACGGCGCTGCCCAGCGAGCGGGCGCTGTCTGAGGCGCTGGGCGTCAGCCGCACCACTGTGACAGCTGCCTACGGGCACCTCCGCGGGCAGGGTTTGCTCAGCAGCGGGCAAGGCAGCCGGGGCCGGACCCGGATTCCGCGCCTGACGCCCCTGGGTACCACGGTGCTCACGGACGCTGGCCTAACAACCGCGGGGCGGACGCCCGGAACAACGTCTCCGGGGCTCGCGGCACCGGAGGGGCTGATTGACCTCGCCTACGCATCGCTGCCGGCCAGCGGCGAGGTGGTCCATCGCGCGTTCGCGGCCGCCCTCACCGAACTTCCCGCACTGCTGCCGGGCTTCGGCTACGACGCCAGTGGGCTACGCCCCCTGCGCGAGGCGGTGGCGGCACGCTATACGGCGGCCGGGGTGCCGACCACTGCCGAACAGATCCTGGTGACATCGGGCGCGCAGCACGCCCTGAATATCATCATCCGCGCTTTGGCGGCCCGGCTGGACAGGGTGCTGGTGGAACACCCCAGCTACCCGAACGCCCTCGATGCCATCCGCGCGGCCGGTTGCCGGCCCATTCCGGTGGCGTTCACCGCAGCCCATGGCTCAGGCACCGGCAGGGCCGACGGCGGTCCACCCCCCTTGGTCTGGGACATTCACGCACTGCAGGCCGCCATGACACAGCAGCGTCCCAGGATGGCGTACGTGGTGCCGGACTTCCACAACCCAACCGGGCAGCTGATGCCCGATGTCCAGCGCCGCCAACTGGTCCGGGCGGCCGCGGCGGCGGGGACAGTTCTGGTGGTGGACGAGACCCTCCGCGAGCTGAACCTCGACGGCGTCGAAACCAGCCCCGTGGCAGCCTTCAGTCCCGCCGTGGTCACCATCGGGTCGCTCAGCAAATCCCACTGGGCCGGACTTCGGACAGGCTGGATCCGCGCCTCCGAAGCCATGATCCAGCGCTTTGCGGCGGCACGGACGTCCCTGGATCTGGGCGGACCGCTTATGGAACAGTTGGCGGCCGCCCACCTGGTCCGCGCACTCGACGAGCCGCTTCCCGCACGGCTTAGCGCCCTCCGGGACAACCGCACCGCACTTCTGGAGCTCCTTGCCGGACACCTGCCGGACTGGGAAACGGCGCGCCCGGCCGGCGGACTGTCCGTCTGGTGCAGGCTGCCAGCACCGGTCAGCACGGCGCTGACGATCATCGCTCCGGACTTTGGTATCCGGCTGGCCGCCGGGCCGCGGTTTGGCATCGGCGGCGCGTTCGAACGCTACCTCCGGGTGCCTTTCACTCTGCCGCCGGACCAGCTGGAGACCGCCGTCCTGGCCCTGCGCTCAGCCCAGGACCGGCTCGACGCCGCCCCGCAGCTCCGCCGGACCCTGAAGAACGCGCCGGCCCTGGCTATCGCGTGACGGGTGGGCTTTCGGGATCAGCTGCCGCTGGCACCGCGGCCTGCGGGCCGGCCCATCCGCTGCTTGGCCGTATTGGTCCCGGCCCCGACCGGGACATGAGCCGTCGCCTTGGCCAGCCCAAACTCCGGCATCCCGTTGTAGACAACCTCGATCCCGCCGGCCGGCACCTGGTACGTCTCATGCCAGACGCCGACGTCCCCTGTCCCGGAGAGTTCCTTCATAAATCGTCGCCACGGTTCCAGGTGCGGGGACTCCCGGTCCGCGGCGAACTTCCGCAGGTGCTCGGGGCTCTCCCAGTAGCTGAGCAGGATGGTGGTGCGCCCGAACCACTGCTCACAGCCGAGCATTCCTGCCGTGGGGTCGGCGGCCAGGTGCTGGAGCATCCTCGGCATGGCGGCAGCCACCTTGCCGACAGTCCCGATCTTCCACCATCGGTTCGCCCGCATGCCGATCAGGAAGACGGTGACTGATTCGCGGCCCGGGTCAGCGGTGTACCGGCCCGGAAATACTTTCTGCGCCATGGGAACTCCTTCGGTTCGCGGTTTCATGACCTTGTTTCATAACAACGTTACGAAACAAGGTTATGAAACAATGGACTCCATGGCAAGACCCGTAGTGCATAACGATTCCCTCAGGCAGGGCCTGCTGGCCGTTACGGCCGACCTGGTGGACCGCGACGGTCCCGCACGCGTGAATCTGCGGGACGTGGCAGCGGCGGCCGGAACGTCCACAACGGCCGTCTACTCGCTGTTCGGCGGAAAATCCCAGCTCCTGACGGCCGTCGTGGACGACGGATTTCGGTCCTTCCGCGACTCACAGGTCGCCGCGGCCCCTGGCGGACTTCGGGGACTCGGCGCGGCCTACCGGACCTGGGCGCTGGAGCATCGGGCACTCTACCGGCTTATGTTCGGTGGCGCGCTGGCCGCCTACGTCGATTGCCAGCCAAGCCCCGATGCTGCCGCCGATGCCATGGAGCCTCTGATGGAAGCAGTGGCCTCCGCCCAGTCCGCGGGCACTATACTGCAGGCACCCGTGGAAATGGTCGCCGTCGCAATCTGGGGGCAGGTCCACGGCCTCGTGAGCCTGGAACTGGCCCAGGTGGGCCCGCCGGACGCAGACTGGGCTGCCGCATACAACGCAGCCCTCGACGCCGTCGCCCGCGGCTGGGCCGCCTGACCCCACTGCATTCGCGAGCGCCCGTGCGGACTTTCCCGACGCGCCGATCCGCCCGCGACGCGCAAATTATCTGACGCAGGTGGATTTCCCAGTACGCCAGATAATGTGCGAGTCGATATTCGGGTGCCGGGCTCAGGAGCCCTTACGCGTAGACCTTTTCGAGGAAGCCGCTCCAGGCCTCGGCGGTCGTTGAAGAGTCACCGCTGCCGCTGAAGTCGTGCACAGTCATACCCACCGGCGCGCCGAATGCGTTGCGGCCGAAGAACCGGTACATCGCATCCGACGTCCGCAGGCCCAGGAAGTGCTTGTTGGAGAAGTCCACTTCCCCGGACAGCCACCCCACGCCGTCGAGCTCCAGCTCAACAGCGGAACCCTGCGCCGCAGAATCCACACCCATAGCTTTCTTCAGGTGGTCGAAACCGTCCGAGGTCTGCGACGCTGCCGGAGACTGGATGTCCGTAAACACGACCGGCTTGCCGTCAAAGTGCTGCAGGTACTGGCCGAGCGTGTGCAGGTAGAACGCCGTGTGCTTGCTGGCGCCGTCGTACTGCTCGTCCCAGTTGTCGGCGAAGATCCCGCTGTGGACATAGTGCAGCCGGGCGCGGCCGCCGTCGAGCGGTTCCAGGATGTGCTCCAGCTGGTTGAACCAGCCATCCGGGCCGTCCATCCGGGAGACGAGATACGTGGGATGCTCCTGCACGGTCTTGACGTCCGGCCACTGGTCCGTGGGGAACATCCACGCCGGCGTTCCACTTGTCACGGCTTCCCAGACACGCTCGGGCGTGCCGGGCAGTTCGGTGTCGTACACGATCTCAAATTCACGGTTGTCAGTCATTGTCCTGCTCCTTCGCTGAGAGGGGTTTGATGGGGGTTTTGAGAACGGGGTGAAGAGCGACGACGAGCCGGTGCTTTCGTCCGCCCCCCGCCGAAGTGCCATTTGGGGGCGAGCCGCCCGCCGGGGTGCCGCCCGGGCCGACGGCCGCGCCGCCGTCGTGATATTTGTCCACCAGGCGGGTCACGGCGACGCCGAGTTCCTCGGCAAACGCGGCCCGGTCCGCGGCCGTCCGGAAGGTGATCTCGCCGTCGATCGCGAAGGTGGCCAGCTTCTGCCTCGCGGCCGCGGCTCCCGCGATCAGCTTCCCCACCTCCTGGACCATCCGGCCCGCGAGCGCCAGCAGCCAGAAGGCCGAGAACCGGCCCGAGAACCGGTGCGGATCCGGTGCCACCGATGCGAGGGCCACCGGAGAAATCAGGTAGGAGGCCGCCGTCGCCTGGAGGACACGCTCGGTGACGTTCCCCTTGCGCCGCTCCTCCACGAGTTCTACCAGCCCGTGCCGCTCGAGGGCCTTGAGGTGGTAGTTGACCTTCTGCCGCGGCAGGCCTACCTTGGCGGCAAGCTGCGTGGCCGACCCGGGCTCCGCGAGCTCCCGGAGGATGCGGGTCCGGATCGGGTCCAGCGACGCTTCCGCCGCGGCCGGGTCCTCGATCACTTCGATGTCCAACATGCTTCCATCCTGCCAACCGACAACTTTTATTGTCAAGAACTTTTTTTCCGTCGGTGCCGAGATCGCCGGAATCGTGCTCCGATTCGATGGTTCCCTGCCCAATCGATGGGTCCAACCATCGAGTGCGCAGGGAACCGTCTAAACGGGCGCGGGCTGGGGGGCGGGCGCGGGCTGGGGGGGGCGGGGCGAGGCGAGGCCAAAGGAACCGGCAAAGTAGAATGGACCGGTGATGCAATCCCCCCTCCCCGTGCGCGAAGGCGTCAACGCCACCCGCCTGCGCCTCCCGGACGAGGGGCCGTGGACCACCGCGATGGACTACATGATGCACCGCTGGGGCCACATCGATCCGCAGGGCATCGAGGACAGGTTCGACGCCGGCGAGATCGTCGGCGAGGGCGGCGTCGCCCTGGACAGGGCCACCAGGCTCGAGGACCACACCTTCATCTGGTACTACCGCTCATTGCCGCCGGAGACCCGTATCCCGGTGGAAATCAGCATCCTGCACCAGGACGACCACCTCCTCGTGGTGGACAAGCCGCACTTCCTGCCCACCACCCCCGGCGGCACCTACATCCAGGAATCGGCCCTCGTTCGGCTCCGGAACCAGCTCAGCCTGCCGGACCTGATCCCCATGCACCGCCTGGACCGGATGACCGCCGGCGTGCTGCTGCTGTCCACCAATCCCGAAACGCGCGGAAATTACCAAGTGCTCTTCGAGAAGCGGCAGGTGCAGAAGGAATACGAGTGCGTCTCCGCCGCGGAGCCCGCCGCCGGCCACGCTGCCGTCAAATTCCCCGTGGTGGTCCGGAACCGGATGACCAAATCCCGCAGCTACCTGCTGGCCGAAGTGATCGAGGGCGAGCCGAACGCGGAGACCCGGATCGAACGGCTGGAAACGTTCGACGGCGGCACTTCAGCAGGTGCCGCTGGCACCCGCGTGCCTGGCACCCCTGCCGCTGGCACCGGCGCCGAAACCAACCCAGCCCGCCTGGCGCGCTACCGGCTGGAGCCGCACTCCGGAAAAACGCACCAGCTGAGGGTGCACATGGCCTCGCTGGGCCTGGGCATCGTGAACGACGCTTTTTATCCGGACCTGCTGGACAAGGCCCCGGACGACTACTCCAAGCCACTGCAGCTCCTGGCACGCGGCATCCGCTTTGTGGACCCCATCAGCAAGAAGCCCGTGGAGTACCGCAGCGGGCTCCACCTGAGCGAGGCTACTCAAACACCGCGCTGATCAAACACGGTCTTGAAGGCCTGCTCCATCTCGGGGCTGAACAGCACAAACTCCGCCAACTCGAGCGCGCTGGACGGATGCGAGGCACCAAACCCTGTGACGGCGTCGTACGCGGCCTCCGCCACCTGGCGCCCGTCCCAGCCGTACACTCCCCCGCCCACCGCCGGGAATCCGATGGAAGCCGCGCCCAGCGAATCCGCCAGCCGCAGGCTTTCGCTGAAGCAGGAAACCAGCAGCGCCGGGTTGGTCTGGCCGGCATGCCGGTTGGGCCCTACGGTGTGGATGACCCAGCGTGCCGGCAGCCGGAATCCAGGCGTGGCGACGGCGGCTCCGGGCGCCAGCCCGTGCGGCAGGTCCGTTTCGCGCAGTTCGCGGCAGGCGGCCAGCAGTTCCGGCCCGGCGGCCCTGTGGATGGCCCCGTCCACACCGCCGCCGCCCAGCAACGCTGAGTTGGCCGCATTCACGATCGCGTCAACGGTGCGGGTGGTGATATCGCCTTGGAGGATGGTGATCCGCATGCCGCCAGTTTCCCACCTACGGGGTGCGGCTCATAGGCCCCGCATCACGGCAGCCGAGGCACGCAACCAGGCCTCGCGGGTGGACGGAGGCGCCCTGGATGAGGCCCTGCCCAGAACCATCGCGTACGGGCACGCCTGATCTCCAGTCATCCGGGCACGGACCAGGACCAGGACCAGGACCAGGAAATCGTGGAGACGGCCGGCGATGCCGAAGAAAGCATCGGGGCTGTGCAGCGTGGGCTGGATGTGCTGAATGCCTCAGAAAGCACTGCCAGCGCGTAGCCGGCAGTTTCCTGAGCGGGTGAGTTGATGCCGGCAGGCCCTTCTTGAATGACACCCGGCGCCATGCTGATTGACCAGTATGTGGACTTATTGCCGGTATATAAACCTCAAGAATCCCTGTTACTAAATTGACTTGACATGATGCGCCCCAGTGCCACGATGGTTATCTGGGGGTATCGCGTGTTGTGTTTGCCAGCCGATTGGAGGGCGAACTTGTTGTCCTGCCCTCAAGCCAGCTGAGCGAGCTCGTGTCCGCGTTCCATCCGCACTGATCAAGCATCCGCACTGAGCGAGGAATCATCATGGATACCCTCATCGAAATCCCCGGAGACCGCACGGCGGCCAAGTTCGCCTACGCGGCCGCCGGCGTGGGCGTCGTAGGCGTGGCATCACTGGGCGCCATGTACGCCATCGAAGTGCCAAAGAACGGACCCTACGTCTTCGGCACCATCAACGATGCCACCGGCGGCGTCTTCCAGTTGGTGATCATCCCGGTGATCGTCCAGGTTCACCGGCGCCTGCGCCGCACACCCGGCTCCGAGGCCGCCAAATGGCTGGTGATCGCGGCCAGCGGCGCAGGATCAGCAAGCTCGTTTCTCCTGGTCGCGAAGAAGCTCGATTTCACGGTGTCCACTGGCATCTCGGTGGGGGCAATGATGGTCCAGGCCGGCTGGTTCCTGCTGGCCCACCGGGCACTGCTCACGAGGGGCAGCTATCCCCGGGATCTCGCGAAGCTGGGACAGTTCATTGGCGGCGCCTTGGTGGTGGCGTTGCCCCTGGCGGCGCTGACCGCGGTGGAACAGGCGCCGGCCTGGATCCGCTGGGGCATCGGCGGGGCGGGAATAGCCTTTGGCGCCACAGCGTGGGTCGCCTGGCCGTACTGGTATTTCCTCGCGGCCCGGCACCTCAGCCACGTCCCCAGGGAAGTTCCCGGCGGAGCCCCACGTCCACGCCGCCGGAACATCGGCACCGGGTACTGAGGCACTCGCTGAACCCAACGCCCGGCGAGTCCGTGCCCCCGGCCGCCTCAGGCCGTGCTGCCGCGCAAAAGTGCGGTACTTTGTGGCCATGGACTTTGGGAACGCGGACAGCTGGGGGGCGGCGATCTACTTCTGGATCATCCCCGTGGTCCTCGGCGATGCCATCTTCCCGCCCATCCCCTCAGAGATGGTGGTGATCACCGGCGGCGCCCTCTCGGCCGACGGCCGGGCCAACGTCTTCCTGGTGGGGGCACTGTCCGCGGTGGCCTCCTGGGTCGGCGATATGGTGGTATTCCAGCTCTTCAAGCGCCGGCTCAGCCACGTCCTGGACCGCTGGCGCTGGGGCCGGAAAGTCCACCACGGCATCCATGCGGCCATCGCCAAGGCCGGCCGCTCCTCCACCTACGGAACCATCATCGGCGCCCGCTTCATCCCCGGCGGGCGGTTGGCGACGTCGGCGGCTTCGGGCATCGCCGACGTTTCGGCCCGGGGTTTCAGCCTGTGCGCCGGCCTCGGCGCGGTCCTCTGGGCCAGCTGGCTGGTGGGCCTGGGCTACTTCACGGGATCGGCAACCAAGCTGCCGTTCTGGGCGAGTTCGCTGATAGGCGTGGTGCTGGGCCTGGTGATCGGCGCCGTCGTCGGCATCATTGTCACCCGCCGGCGCGGCACGCGCTCACCGGTGGACGAGCCCGCACCCGGCGAGTGAGCTAGGGCGAGTGAGCTAGACAGGCGCCCAGCGGCCGCGGTTGCGGCGGAGCACCGTCAGTGCGCCGGTGAGCGCAACGCGTTCCACGGCGTCGCGCATCATCGCTGCCGATTCGCGCGCCTGCTGGTTCTCACCGCCGTATTCGGTCGCCTCCACAAGGAATCGGAGGTTCAGTTGGGGGACGCCGGCGGAAAGTTCGATCTGGTTGGATTCCACATGGTGACGGGTCTCCAATGCCTCGACCGCGGCGGCCATCACGGCTTCCGGCGGGTTGCCAGGTTTCAGTCCGGTGATTTTCAGGCGGGTCTGGAACGAAGGCATGCGTCAACCCTAATACGGGGTGTTCCTGGTCCCTTCCCTGTAGTGGGACAGCGGGACAGCGCCAGCGGCAGGCAAAGAACCTCAAGCAGCTGCCGAGGTCCGTCAGGAATCGCACCCCCATGGTTTTCCGAGCGGGACAGGACTAGTATGTGGCCTCGGTCTCATCGTCACACCTGACAATCATCAAGAAAGAAGACTGAACATGAGACGGACCACAATGCGAGTGATTGCGGCGGTATCGGCAGGCATGTTGGCATCAATGTTAGGGATCGGCGTCGCTTCCGCCGACAGCCGGAGTGACCTGGCCAAAGTGCGACAGGCCACAGCCCAATATCACGACGTTAGTGCGGCCATTGCCGCGGGCTACCAGCCCGTGGGTGAGTGCGTTCCAGGAATGGGCTTTCACTACGTCAACTTCAGCCAGTTCGGTCAGATGGATCCATTGGTCCCGGACGCACTGACGTATGCAGCGAACAAAACGGGCCAGCTCAGACTGGTCGCAGCGGAGTGGTTTAAGGTCGACGCCGACCAGGACCTGGCGACCGACACAGACCGGCCGAGCATGTTCGGCAAGGCATTCGACGGACCCATGCTCGGGCACGCTCCCGGCATGCCGATCCACTACGACCTCCATGCATACCTGTGGCAAGGTAATCCGGACGGCGTCCTGGCAACCTACAACCCGAATGTTCACTGCCCCGAACCGTAAGAGCGATCCGTTCCGAGAGGTCAGCGGGCCGCTGGCTGTGCAACATGGGTCCTAGCCCGTGTTGCGCAGGCCTGCCGCTACGCCGTTGACAGTGATCAGCATGGCCCGCTGGAGCCGTTCGTCGATCTCGGCACCGCTGATGCTCTCGCCTTCGGCGCCCTGGGTGGCCCGGATGCGGCGAAGCAGCTCCACCTGCAGGTAGCTGATGGGGTCCAGGTACTGGTCCCGGATCTCCAGCGAACGCTTGAGCGTCGGCTGGGCGTCCAGGAGCACGTTCTCGCCGGTCAGGTTCTGGATCTCGGTGACCGTGAGTTCGTACTCTTCGCGGATGGCCCGGAAAATGTGGTGCAGGTCCTCGGGAACCAGGGTGGCCACGTAGTACCCGGCGATGTCCATGTCCGTCTTGGCCAGCGTCATCTCCACATTGGAGACAACGGACCGGAAGAAGTGCCAGTTTTGCATCATCTCCACCAGCTGGGCGGAGTTTCCGGCCTCGCGGGCAGCCTTCAGGCCCGAGCCCACACCGAACCAGCCCGGGACGATCTGCCGGGACTGGGTCCAGCCGAACACCCAGGGGATGGCACGCAGGCCGCCAAGCCCTGCCCCGGAATCCGGGCGTTTGGACGGGCGGGAGCCGATGTTCAGCGAGCCCAGCTGCTCCACCGGAGTGGAGGCCAGGAAGTACGCGGGCAGGTCAGGATGGTCGATCAGGTTCCGGTACCGGTCGAAGGCGCCGTCGGAGATGATTTCCATAACGTGCCCGTACCGTTCGCGCTGGTCGTCCGACGTGCGCGGATCCCGGTGCAGGGCCGAGCCCTGAAGCACTGCCGCGAGGGACAGCTCCAGGTTTTCCCGGGCCAGCTCCGGCAGCGAGTATTTGTCCGAGATGACCTCGCCCTGCTCAGTGAACTTGATCTCGCCTTCCAGCACGCCGTTGGGCTGGGCCATGATGGCGTCGTAAGTGGGTCCGCCGCCACGGCCCACGGAACCGCCGCGGCCGTGGAACAACCGGACTCGGACGCCATGCTTGGCCGCCACGTCGCGCAGGTTGCGCTGGGTCTTGTGGATCTCCCACTGGCTGGTCATCACGCCGGATTCCTTGTTGGAGTCCGAGTAGCCCAGCATGATTTCCTGGACGTCGCCGCGCAGCCGGACCAGGTCGCGGTAGGACGGAACGGACAGCAGCTGGTCCACGATCTCCGCCGAGGCACGCAGTTCCTCAACGGTCTCCAGCAGGGGCGCGAACCCGATCTTGGCGTAGGGAGATTCACCGAACAGGTTGATCAGGCCTGCCTCGCGGGCCAGTACGGCCGCGGCCAGGACGTCGTCCGCGCCGCGGGTCATGGAAATGATGTAGGTCTCGATGACGTCCGGACCGTACGTGCGCAGGGCGCGGCGGATCTCGCGGAAGACGTCGTACGTGCCGTCAGCGACGCCGTCGAGCTTGATCGGGTGGCCGGAGAGCGGCCGGCGTGAGGCGAGCTCCGAGCCGAGCACCTCGAAGCGTTCCTCACGGCTCAGTTCGGCATAGCGGATGCCGGGGCCGCCCAGCCGGTCCATCAGCTGGCCGACGGCGTCGTGGTGGTGGTCGGCGTGTTCGCGGATGTCCAGGGTGGCCAGGTGCAGGCCGAAGGACGCGACGGCGCGGCGGACGCGGGCCAGCGCGCCGTCGGCAGCAAGCGACGCCGAGTGGTTGCGGAGGGACAGCTCCAGCAGTTCGAGGTCGTTGAGGAGTTCCTCGGTGGAGCTGTAGTCACGGCCGTGCTCGTGCGTGGAGTCCGCGGCCACCCGCTTGCCCGTGTTGATGAGCTTGGCTTTGATGCAGGTGAGCTTGAGGCGGTAGGGCTCCTGGGCGTTGAGCTCCAGGACGCGCCGGTCCAGGCCCGGCAGCTTCTTCAGGTCCGCGTCGATGGAGTCCAGCAGGGTCTGGTCCGCACCGGACAAGGCGGTGGAGTTGGACAGGATGGAGATCAGCTCGTCCATCATCGCGATGCTGATGCGGACGGCGTGCTGGTTCTGGATCTGCAGGATTTCCCGGGTGACCGCCGCCGTGACGTTGGGATTGCCGTCCCGGTCGCCGCCGATCCAGGACCCAAACCGGATGGGTGCGTCCTGGGACGAAAGGCTGACCCCGTGCTCACCGAGCAGTTCCGAGAAATCCGAGAGCATCTCGGGCATGGCGTCGGTCAGGATGCCGCCAAGGTAGTAGATCGCGTTGCGGGCCTCGTCCACCGGGGTGGGGCGTACCTGGCGCAGTTCATCGGTCTGCCACATCTGGTCGATGACCTCCGAAAGCTGGCGGTCCTGCCGGCGGCGCGCGGAGGTGCCTTCCTTCGTGGGCTCGGCCAGGACATCAGAGAGCTTGCGGATCTTGTCCAGCACGGAACGGCGCGAAGCCTCGGTGGGGTGGGCGGTGAAGATGGGGCGGACGTCCAGCCCGTTGACCACTTCCTGCAGGACTTCGGGCCCCGCCTTGGCGGCGATTTCGGTGACAGCCTTGGCCAGCCACCCGTCCTTCTCCTGCCGGGTCCGCAGGCCGCGGACCCGATGGACCTGCTCGGCCGCGTTGGCAAGGTGGAAGTAGAACGCGAACGCTCGCACCAGGTCGGTGGCCTGCTCGATCGGCAGGGAGCCGAGCAGTTCGCGGACCTGTTCGACGACGTCGTGCGCGCTCCATGGTCCGGTGGCATCGGCACCGCCGCGGGCGGCTTCCTTGGACTCCTTGGTGAGGAGGCGGACCTGCTCCACCAGAGCAAGGAGTTCGGGGCCGTGCTGGCGGACCAGGGACTCACCCAGCAGCGTGGAGACGCGCCGGACGTCGGCCCTCAGTTCAGAGGCGAGGTCGGTTGCGGAGTTCATTGCAGTGTTAGCCATGGAAACTGTCTTTCGAGGGTTCGGACTTGGCTCGTACACTGCGCTGGATACTGTGAGCCACGTTACTAGCTATCGATGCTACCTGCACGGGATGGCGAAGGCGGAATCCGTCTCAGATATTGCGCCGGTCTCCGCCCCTGCCGCGCCGGACGTCAGCGGACGATCTTGAAATTGAAATCCGGAGTCCCCAACGCCGACCACAGGCGCAGCCACACCGGGAGCATCATCTCCGCTCCGCGAGCGGTGGTGATGTCTCCGAGGTCAATAATATCGCGGTGGCCCAGCTCCTGGAGGAGCGCCGTCACGGAGTTCTTGGCACCGGCGTCGTCGCCGGAGACAAACACCGAGTGGTCCCCGCCGCCCAGCCGTCCTGGGTCAACCATCAGCCCTGCGTTCATGGTGTTCAGGGTTTTGACCACCCGCGCCTCCGGAAACGCGTGCTGGATCCGTTCGGCGTTGCTGTCCGTGTTGACCGGGCTCAGCACCGGCGGCATGCCCTGGGAGAAGTCGAGCGGGTTGGAAACGTCCACCACCACTTTCCCCGACAGGTTGGCCGAACGCGCGGCGCTGAGGGCACTGAGTGCGCCCGCTCCGTTCGTTGCATTGACTATCAGTTCCGCCGCGGCTGCGGCCTCCGCGAACGTTTCCAGGGCTATGTGCTGGTTCGCTGCGTGCCATTCGCTGAAGGGCGGCGCGCCCATGGCGTCCGGCGCGCTGCGGGCGAGAGTCTCCCCCGGGTCGCGGGTGCCCACCACCACGTCGTGCCCCAGCGCGGACAGCGCGCCCACGAGGGTCCGGCCCGCGAAACCCGCGCCCAGGACCGCGATTTTCATGGTTCCTCCGAGGTCAGCCGTTGGGAGTCCGGAAACGAGGTTCCGTCGCCTTCGACGTTACTCTCCGCCGCCTGCAAGACAAGGTCTGCGGCAGCAACGCGGCGCTAGGTCCGTGGTGCTCCGCGGCGGTCCGTGATGGAATGGACAGCGTCTGCGCCGGGTTGTAGGCCTTGAAGTTGTAGCCGGGGAATCAGAACCCTTTGGGAGGAACCATGGACACCACCGCAACCGCGCAGCGGGAACGCTGGCAGCGTTTCCGCACGAACCGGAACAAGGCCCTCGCCACCCGCCACGGCTGGCTGACGCTCACCTCCTTCCAGTGGCTGGAATCCCGGCCCGCCGGCGTCGAACTCGCCCCCGGCCTCTGGTCCACGGACGGCACGACGGCGACACTCACCGCTGCGGCGCAGGACGGCCTGACGCTGGTGGAAACCGGCGAGCCCGTGGACGGGACCATTACGGCCGCCCTCGCCAACGAGGAATCCCTGATGTGGGTGCAGTTCGGCGGCGCGGACGGGCAGCAGGTAGTGGTGGAACTCGCCATGCGCGCGGACCGGTACGCCATCCGGACCCGCGATTCCGGCTCGCCGGTGCTGACGGAGTTCGACGGCGTTCCCACGTTCGACTACAACCCGGACCTGGTGGTTGAGGCCGCCTTCGAGGCATACCCCGAACCGGTGGCCGTCCCGATCGGAACGGCCAATCCGCTGGTGGACGGCGTGCATTATTCGGTGGGCGAGGTGGTTTTTCGGCTGCCGGGGAACGACCATCAGTACCGGCTGCACGCCGAGGAGGAAAAACTGGGCGCGCTGACCATCACGTTCCATGACGGGACCAACGGCGAATCAACTGATGAGTGGCGGAAGGTCTCCACGACTCGGCCACGCATTGACGCGGCCGGGAAGGCCACGGTGGTCCTGGACTTCAACCGCGCCATCAATTACCCCAGCGCCTTCACCCCGTTCGGTACCTGCCCCATGCCCGTGAAGAACAACAGCCTCGACGCGAAGATCGAAGCCGGCGAAAAGCAACCTCTCCTCGCTGATTGAGCGCGAAAGGACACTTAAGCCCCAGCGGAACGGGGCCTCAAGTGTCCTTTCGCGCCAGATGGTGGGTCAGACGATCGCTGAGACGCCGGTGACCGCCCGGCCCACAATGAGCGTGTTGATTTCGAACGAGCCCTCGTAGGTGTAGATGGCCTCGGCGTCGGCGAAGATTTTGGCCATCCGGTAGTCGGTCACGATGCCGTTGCCGCCCAGGATGGACCGGCCCAGCGCCACTGTCTCGCGCATCCGGGCGCTGGTGTAGGACTTGGCGAGGGCCACCTGCGGCATATCCGCCACGCCGTCATCCTGCAGCTGGGCAATACGCACCATCATCGCCATGCTCGCTACGGCGTTGCCCAGCATGGTGACCAGCTGCTGCTGGATGAGCTGGAATTTCGCCAGCGGCCGGCCGAACTGGTGGCGTTCGACGGCGTACTGCCGGGCGACGTCGAACGCCGCCAGCTGCTGCCCCACCGCCTGCCACGCCACCATGATCCGCGAGCCGCGCAGGAGCTGGTTGGTGTCCTCGAAACTGCTGATGCCGGCGAACCGGTCGGCCTCGGCGACCTGGACATCCTTAAGCACAATGTCCGCGTTCTGCACGGTCCGGAGCGCAATCTTGTTCTCGATCCGGCTCCGGCTCACACCCGGCAAGGAAGCATCAACGATGAACCCTCGGACCGCGCCATGCCCGTTGGCAGCCACGGCCTCGTCCCTGGCCCACACGAGCATGTAGTCGCAGAACGTCCCATTCCCGATCCAGCGCTTGGCGCCGTTGAGCACCCACGCGTCGCCGTCGTCGTCGGGCTCTCCCGTGGCACTGGAGATGCGCCGGGCACTCGTTTCCATCCCGCCGGCAACGTCGGAACCGTGGCCGGGTTCGGTGAGGGCGAAGGCGCCCGTGATGCGCAGGCTTGAGGCGTCCGCGAGCAGCCGCTCTTTCTGGCCGGCCGAACCGAAACCGTAGAGCGACTCCACAAACAGATCGTGGTGTACCAGGAAAAATGTGGCGATCGAGGTGTCCACGCGCGTCATCTCGGCGATGACCAGGCCGGCGAAAAGGTTGCTGTAGCCGCGCTGCGCCGGCGTGCTCAGCTCCAGCGCGGCGAGCTTGGGCAGGATGTGCGCCGGGAACTCCGCCTTGTTCCACCAGTCCGACGCGTAGGGGGCGATCTCCGTCGCCAGGAACTCTCGCAGTTCGGCCAGCTTGGCCCGCTCCTTCGAGTTGAGGAGGGACTCAAACGCGAAAAAATCGGCGGTGGGCAGTTCGTCGATCGCCGGTTCGGAGGTGCCCGGCTCGGAGGTGCCCGGCTGGCTCATTTCGGGCCCATTCGGATGGCGCCGTCGAGCCGGATGGTTTCGCCGTTGATCATCGCGTTCTGCACAATGTGGGCCACCAGACTGGCATATTCGGCCGGCTTGCCCAGGCGGGACGGGTGCGGGACCTGCTGGCCCAGCGAATCCTGCGCGTCCTGCGGGAGGGTTGCCATCATGGGTGTTTCGAAGATGCCCGGGGCGATGGTCACCACGCGCACCAGCGATCGGGCCAGTTCCCGGGCCAGCGGCAGCGTCATCGCGGCGACGGCGCCCTTGGAAGCGGCGTAGGCCGGCTGGCCGATCTGCCCGTCGAAGGCAGCCACGGAGGCGGTATTGATGATGACGCCGCGCTCGGGGCCGCCCAACTCAGTGCTGACCGGTTCGGTGGCAACCATGGCCGCTGCTGCCAGTCGCAGCACGTTGAACGTCCCGATGAGGTTGACCTGGATGACGCGGTTGAACGTGTCCAGCGGAAGGACTCCGTCCCGGCCCAGGACCTTGCCCGGGGTGGCGACGCCGGCGCAGTTCACAACAATGCGGAGCGGCCCCAGCGCCACAGCGGTGTTGACTGCGGCCTGCACCTCAGCTTCGTTGGTGACGTCCGCGGGGACAAAGGCCGCTTGTGCCCCTGAACCGCCGGCGGCGTTCAGCGCTGCGGTGTTGAGCTCGGCGGCGTAGGCCGCACCGGCAGAGGACGGCAGGTCGATCAGCACCACCGAGGCGCCGGCGTCGAACAGGCGCTTCGCTGTGGCAGCCCCCAGCCCGGACGCCCCACCCGTAATCAGCGCGACAGTACCCAAGACGTCCATACATCCTCCTTGATGCGGTCCCAACACCGGAGACCAGCGCGGAACATTAGTTAGTGCATGTTAACTGAAAATCCTGCGAGCCGCACCCACTAGGCTGAACGGATGACCATGCCGGATGCCGAACCCGCCGACTGGCAAGACCGGGCCAACGTGGCGGCCGGCTCCGTCACAGAGCTCTTCGGCCGGCGGCTGCTGTTCCTGCCGGGAACCCACCTGGCCGCCGTGCAATGGCCGTCAAAACACCTGAAGAACCTCCTCCACCCCTGGCACTACTGGTGGCAGGCGCACTACCTGGACTGCCTGGTGGACGCCGGGCGCCGCGAACTTGGCAACGGAGCCACCCCCGCGGCAAGGTTCAACGGTCCACACCACCCCAGCGCCGGCAAGCTTGCGTCCAGGCTGGTCACGGGCATCCGGCTGCGCAACGCCTTCACCTTCGTCAACGACTACTACGACGACATGGCATGGCTGGCGCTGGCGTCGCACCGCCTGCAAAGCCTGGCCGAGGAGACGCGTAAACCCGGACGCCGCCGCAGCGCCAGGGTCCGCAAGACCCTCACACTGCAGTTCGATTCTGCCTCCACCGACGACCTGGGCGGCGGGACCTTCTGGAGCAAAAAGCGCGACTTCAAAAACACCCCGGCCACCGCCCCCGTGGCGCTCTACTACGCCCGGACAGGCCAGCAAGCCAAGGCGCAGCGGTTGGTGAACTGGCTCAATGCCGTGCTGTTTGATGAGGCCCGGGGCCTCTATGTTGACGGGGCGCGGCTCAGTCCGGCCGGCGACGTTATGGTGGAGAGCACCATCTACACCTACAACCAAGGCCCCGTACTGGGAGCCTTGCTGGAGCTCGGCGGCGACGCCAACCTCGCCCGGGCCGCGGCACTGGTGAACGCGGTCGCCAACCAGCTCACCGTACCGGGGCAGCGCACCCTCCGCTGCGATGGAACGGGCGACGGCGGACTCTTCACCGGGATTCTCTGCCGGTACCTGGCACTCGCCGCCGTCGATGCCCGGCTCCCGGAGTCCGCCCGCAACACCGCGAAGGAACTCGTGACAGCTACTGCCGCAGCCTTCTGGGCGGGCCGCCGGCCGACCGGCCGCGGAGCGGCATCAGCCACGGCTGGGTGCGTCCTGTTCTCCATCCACGCGGCACAACCGGCGGACACAACCCACCCGCCAGGAGCCGCCGTCGAACTTTCCACCCAGCTGCAGGCCTGGATGGCGTTGGAGGCCGCAGCGGCCATCCACAAAAGCCGTGAATAAATTAGGGCATGCAACAGTTCCGTAATGCATGTGATCCTGCTCACTTAATGGCAATGCTGCTTGGTGTCTTAGGTATGGCTAACCTACAGTTTCACGAGTGAGCCAACCCTAACTCCGGGCTCGCCAGGACCCACGGTCCGCCAGACTTTTCCCCAGAAAGTAGCACTCAATGAAGATCCGCAACAGCGCTCTGGCCGGCATCGCACTCGCCGCCACCGCAGCCCTCGGACTGACCGCCTGTGGCGGCAGCACGTCCCCGGCAGCCACCGGCTCCTCCGCCGCAGACGGCCAGGCTTCCGGCGAGATCACGGTCTACAACGCCCAGCACGAGAGCCTGACGAAGGAATGGATCGACGCTTTCACGGCTGAGACCGGCGTCAAGGTGACCATGCGCCAGGGCTCGGACACCGAACTGTCCAACCAGATCGTCCAAGAAGGTGCAGCGTCCCCGGCTGACGTTTTCCTCACCGAAAACTCCCCCGCGATGGCTCAGGTTGAAAACGCCGGCCTCTTTGCCGACGTCGACAAGGCCACCGCCGAGCAGGTTCCCGCTGAGTTCCGCCCGAGCACCAACAAGTGGACGGGCATCGCCGCCCGCTCCACCGTCCTGGTATACGACAAGAACAAGATCAGCGAAGACAAGCTGCCCAAGTCCATGCTGGACCTGGCCAACCCGGAGTGGAAGGGCAAGTGGGCCGCTTCACCGTCCGGCGCTGACTTCCAGGCCATCGTCGCCGCGCTGCTCGAACTCAAGGGCGAAGCCGCAGCCGAGGAATGGCTCAAGGGGATGAAGGAAAACTTCACGGCCTACAAGGGCAACAGCACCGCCATGAAGGCAGTCAACGCCGGCGAAGTCGACGCCGCCCTGATCTACCACTACTACTACTACGGCGACCAGGCCAAGACCGGCGAGAACTCCAAGAACGTCACCCCGCACTACTTCAAGAACCAGGACCCGGGCGCGTTTGTATCCGTCTCCGGCGGCGGCGTGCTGAAGTCGTCTAAGAACGCTGCTGATGCACAGGCGTTCCTGAAGTTCATCACCGGCAAGAAGGGCCAGGAAGTCCTCAAGAACGGCACCTCCTTCGAATACGCCATCGCTTCCGAGGTACCGGCCAACGACAAGCTGGTTCCCATCAAGGAACTTCAGGCGCCCACAGTGGACCCGGCCAAGCTGAACTCCACGAAGGTCACCGAGCTGATGACCAAGGCAGGACTCCTGTAATTCAGTGACCACTGATCTATCGGCTCCCCCTGTAGCGGAGAGCAAGACGACGGCGGGCCGGGGCACCAGCCCCCGCCCGCCTTTCGGCGTTTCCACGGTGTCCATCCTGGCAGTGCTCATCGCATTGTTTTCGCTCGTTCCGCTGGGATACGTCGTGTACATGACGGCGGCAACCGGGTGGGACACCGCCGTCGAACTGATCTTCCGGCCGCGCGTCGGCGAACTCCTGCTCAACACGGTGCTGCTCATGGTGATCACCGTCCCGCTTAGCATCATCCTCGGCGTCGGAGGTGCCTGGCTGGTGGAACGGACCAAGCTCCGCGGCCATAAAATCTGGGCGGTTTTGCTGGCGGCGCCGCTGGCCATTCCCGCGTTTGTGAACAGCTACGCGTGGGTCTCGGCAGTCCCGTCCCTTGCCGGCTTGGGCTCGGGGGTCCTGATCGCCACGCTGTCCTATTTCCCGCTGGTGTACATCCCCGCAGCCGCCACCCTCGGCCGTCTGGACCCGGCCATCGAACAGTCCGCCGCCGCACTGGGCCTCGGCAACTGGCGGGTCTTCTTCCGCGTTGTGCTCCCCCAGCTCAGGATCGCCATGACCGGCGGCGCCCTTCTGGTGGCCCTGCACCTCTTGGCCGAATACGGTGCGTTCGCGATGATCCGATTCGACACGTTCACCACCGCGATCATGGTCCAGTACCAGTCCACGTTCAACGGGACCGCCGGCAACATGCTCGCCAGCGTTCTCGTGTTTTTCTGCCTGATCCTGCTGGTGGTGGAGGTCCGCGGCCGGGGTACTGCGCGCTACGCCCGCATTGGATCCGGCGCCCAGGCGAGGGCATTGCGCCTGCCCCTGCACGCGTACCAGGTTCCGGCCCAGCTGTCCCTGCTGGCGCTGACGGGACTGGCCTTCGGGCTGCCGGTGTTCTTCGTCCTGCGCTGGATCGTCGCGGGCGGTTCCGCGATCTGGGCGGCCGACGAGTTCGCTCCGGCCCTCCTGACCACGCTCGGCTACGGCCTGGCGGGTGCGGTGGTGACCACCGTCGTCGCATTCCCCATGGCATTCCTTGCAGTGCGGCACCCCAGCTGGTTCAGCAAGTCCTTGGAGCTCTCCAACTACGTCACCAGTTCCCTGCCCGGGATTGTGGTGGGCCTCGCGTTCGTCACCGTCAGCATCCGGCTGGTCCCCGGCGTCTACCAAACGGCCGGAGTCCTCGTGGCCGCCTACGTCCTGCTGTTCCTGCCGCGGGCGCTGGTCACCCTCCGCGCCGGCCTGTCCCAGGCCCCCAAGGAACTCGACGAAGCTGCCCAGTCCCTGGGCAAACCGCCGCTGCTGGCCTTCATCCGGGTCACGCTGCGGCTGACCGCTCCGGCGGCCGCGGGCGGCGCGGCCTTGGTGTTCCTGGCCATTGCCAACGAACTGACCGCCACGCTCCTGCTATCCCCCAACGGGACCCGCACGCTCGCCACCGAGTTCTGGAGCAAGAGCAGCGAGATCGACTACGCCGGCGCCGCCCCCTACGCCCTGCTGATGATCCTGCTCTCGGCACCCATGACCTACCTTCTCTTCCAGCAGTCCAAGAAAGTGGCCGGACAGTGACCGAACAATCCCCCTCCAGGCTTCCGGAACCGCGGATCGCGCCGTCCGTGGCACCCTCCACCAACAGCCACCTGCAGATCACCGACGTCACCAAGAACTTTGCGTCCCAGGCCGTCCTCAGGGGCGTGAACCTGTCCGTCGCCAAGGGCGGCACCACCGCCATCGTGGGGCCCTCCGGCTCCGGCAAGACCACCCTGCTGCGGCTAATCGCGGGCTTTGAACACCCCGCCACCGGTAGCATCTCGCTCAACGGCGCCAAGGTGGCCGGCGACGGCGTCTGGTTGCCTGCGCATAAGCGCCAGGTGGGGTACGTGGCCCAGGACGGGGCTCTTTTCCCGCACCTGACTGTGGGCCAGAACATCGCGTTCGGTCTGGACACGGCCAAGCTGACGGGTGGCCGCCGCGGGGCGGCGGGCCGGATCAGCGAGCTGCTGGACATGGTCTCGCTGGACACCTCCATGGCCAAGCGCCGGCCGCACCAGCTCTCCGGCGGGCAACAGCAGCGCGTGGCACTGGCCCGTGCACTGGCCCGCGAACCCGAACTGATGCTGCTGGACGAGCCCTTTTCAGCCCTCGACGCCGGCCTGCGCGTGGCAACCCGGCGGGCCGTGGCCAAGGTCCTCAACAAAGCCGGCGTCACCACCATCCTGGTCACCCACGACCAGGCCGAGGCTCTGTCCTTCGCGGACCAGGTGGCCGTGATGCGCGGCGGCAAGCTGGCCCAGATCGGCAACCCGTTTGTGGTTTACACCCGCCCTGCCGACCGCGCCACCGCAGAGTTCCTGGGCGACGCCGTCATCCTGGACGCCTGGATGGAAGGCTCGCTGGCCACGTGCTCACTGGGCGGAATTCCCGTGCGCCGCCCGCCTGCCCAGGGCCGGGTGCAGCTGATGCTGCGTCCTGAGCAGATCCGCATTGCCGAGGATGGCCCCATCCGCGGCGTGGTGGTGGATACTGACTACTTCGGCCCGGAGACCACCGTTCGCCTCAAACTCTCTGTGCCACCCGAACTGGCCGGCACCGACCACCGCTACCCCGGCGGCGGCGAAATCATCACCATCCGCCACTGGAACGCCTCCATTGCCCGGCCCGGAATGGAGCTCTGCCTGCGGGTGGTTGGCGAAGCCGTCGCCTTCCCGCTGGACGACTAACCCCAACTGAGTAGCAGTAACTGTCGTTATGAGCCCTCAAACGACACTTACAGCTACTTAGTTGGGTGGGGCGGCGGGTCGGCAGGCTTCTTCTTCTGCGGGTACGGCGCCTCACCCCGGGCCAGCATCTCCACAAATCCGGAGATTTTCCGTTCCCGCGTGGACGCCTGCTTCACGGAATTCGTCCGGTAAATCAAGGCATACCGGTTCACGGACGTGAGGACGTCGAACATGGCCTGGGCTTCGGGGACGGCGGAAATCGCGGCGGCCAGGTCCGGCGGGACCTCAGCCGTCGCCTGCCCCACATAGGCTGCTTCCCAGCGCCCGTCCGCTTTGGCGGCGTCGACGGCCGCGCGGCCCGCCGCAGTCATCCTGCCGGCAGCCTCGAGCTTCCCGATGCGGTCCACATTCCGCGCCGACCAGACACTCTTCGGTCCGCGGCGGGTCATCCGCTGGAAGGAGCTGTCGTCGTCGCGCCTTTTGCCCTGACCGTCGATCCAGCCAAAGCACAGCGCCTCCTGCAACGCTGCTTCGTAGTCCAGTTCAGTGGTGTTACCGCCCTTCTTATGCAGCACCAGCCACACGCCAGGGCTGGTGGCATGGTGCTGTTCCAGCCACAGCCGCCACTCCGCCGCGTCCGCTACCAGCAGTTCCTTGAGTTCAATGGCCATGGCCCTATTCTGCCCGCCTTCTGCTGGAAGTGGCATGATGGCGGTAGCCGACCTGTCCTGGTTTCGAGGAGGAACCCATGCTGCGTGTCAGACCCGTCCATTTCACCTCCCGGCCAGACAGTTGGGAACAGCTCCTGACTGCCCTGGGCCTGGCCAAGACCGTTGATGACGGCCCATGGCGGGAGTTCGACGCCGGTTCAGGCAGGCTGGCCCTGCATGTGGCCGACGCTGGCGCCACGGACGACGGCACCACTGCCTTGGGCGTGGAGGTGGGCGATCTGGCGGAATTCGCGCGGCGCACCGCCCTGGCCGCGGAGGAATCCGGGAACACGGTCGCCGAGCTCATCGCCGCTGACCACGGCGAGTCCTGCCGCATCACCGGCCGGGACGGCTTCAGCTTCCTGGCGGACAAAGGGGCCCGGGCGCTGAACGCGGCTGACGCTGATCCGGCCCTGACCGTCGTCGGGGTCTGGTTTACGGAGGATCCCGGCGCCGCCGCCGTGACGCTGCAGGACATTGGCGCCAGGTTCCGCCCCGTCCCGGACGCCGACGAAACCGCCGACTTTACCGCCAAGAACGGCGGCGTGCTGATGGTGCGCCCCGCGTCCGGCCCGGCCCGGTCCGGCCTGGGATTTGAGTACGACGGCGATCTGGGCGCCTTGCGGGACCGGCTCACCGCCGCCGGGCTGGACGTCAGCGAAACCGAGGAAGCCTTCGGCCGGACCCTGCACGTGGCCAACCCCGACGCCGCAGGCAGCGCAGGAAGTTCCGGAACCGCCGGTGCTGCCGCAGCCACAACCGCCCCGCATGTCCCGCCCACTCTCTGGATCTCGCAGCGCCTCGCCGCAGAGTGATCCGGCCCGGGCACGGATGCCCTGGGGCGAACCGTGGCGGACCGACCGAGGGGTGAGATTCCGGCGCTTTGGGCGACGCTTTACGCTGATAGCTCACCCCTCAGCGGTCCGCGGCCGTCCGATGGGGTAGAACTTAACCATGAACGTTCGCACTCCTGACCCCAATCCCGGCTGGCTCTCCGAAGAAGACCTCTTTGAGGCCCGCGGGAGGCTCCCCATGATCTATGTGGAGGCCGTGCCGGTAAGGCTGGATCCGCTGGGTTTTGTGAACGAGGTTGGCACGCTGCTGCAGGCCGACGAGGACGGGAACATGATCCGGTCGCTGGTATCGGGCCGTGTGATCTACCGCGAGACCATCCGCGCCGCACTGCTGCGCCATATGGAAAAGGACTTGGGGCCGCTCGCCTTTCCGCAGCTCCCCATCAGCCCGGTCCCCTTCACGGTGGCCGAATACTTCCCGGCCCCGTCCCAGACCGGCTTCACCGACGACCGCCAACACGCCGTGTCCCTGGCGTACGTCATCCCCGTGACAGGCGAATGCGAACCCCGCCAGGACGCCCTGGAACTGACCTGGATGACTCCGGCGGAAGTGCTCAGCGCCGACGTCCAGCTCGAATTCAGCGGCGGCCGCGGCTCCCTGGTCCGCCAGGCGCTGGCCTTTGCGGGAGTGGGTAACTGACGCCTGCGGGTTCCCCGGCGTCCCCGACTTCCAGGGCCCCGCTTTGTAGACTGTAGGGCGGACCACAAGAGAACTTAAGGACTCCCATGACCGAAAACCCAGCCGCCAGGCACTACAGCGAACAGCAGGCTGGATCTCTGACCACCGGCGATCAGCTCCTCCTCCCCGACGGTCAACGCACCGCCGAAATCCAGCATGTGGAGTTTGAACCGGACGATTTCGGGACCCCTGCGGTAGTCCTGGCAAACCTCACCGGCGGCGGCACGCTCCGCATCGCAGCCGGCTCCACCGTAAAGATCCTGGACACAACAGTCCGGGTCATCACGGTTCCGGACACCCCCGTTCAGGACACAACGCCCGACGCCGTCACGCAGATTCCGGTCGCGGCGCAACCCCCTGCCGAACAACCCCAGCAGACCGGCGAAGCGGGGGTGGCCCCGGCGGCTCCCGCCGTCGTCGTACCTCCCCTGCCGGCCATCCCGCCCGCGATGAGCGGCCCGTCCGCGGAAGAACTGGCGCGGATTCCGTCGCCGCAGGGCACACCCGAAGCGGTGGTGGAGGCTGCCGCCGAAGCCCACCCGGACGCCGTTGGGGTGCTGCTGCTGGCGGACAAGCTGGCCAAGGGCATCAACTTCAAGTCCGGCAGTTGCCTCAAGGACCTCAGCGACCTGGCCCACGAACTGTTCATCACGCTCAAGGATCCGGACGGGGCGCTCACAGTGGCGGACCTGCTCAACGTCCTCCCGTTCGACGGCAACCCGGGCCGGTGGGCGTCCGTGGAGGCGTCGCTGGCGTTGTCCAGCTTCGTCTGCCGCCAGGACCGGCAGGAGGAGCGCGCCGAAGTCTATGAAAAGCTGCTGCGTTTGCCGGAAAACCAGGAAACGGACCCGTTCAAGGCGCGGATGAACGCCAAAGTGCGCCAGCGTTCGCTGAACGAACCCAACCTGTACGACAAAGAGATCTTCCGCTCGATCGACAACTCCAACCATGAGGCCGAGCGGGAGTGGCGGCTGCTGCGTCTCGAATCCCTGCTGTTCCTCCGGGCACACGGCGGGTCTGAGACGATCGGGGTAGGCGAACTCCAGCGCCGGATCAGCAACGAACTCGAGGCCGTCCGGGCCTAAGCCGTCGGGGTGGGGGAATTGCCCCCTACCCGGGGCTGCGCCCGCGTTGTAGATTCGGGCTATGACGAACAATCTGAGCGTGGTGATAAATGCTGATGCGCCGCAGGTCTGGACCATGCTGCGTGAACCGGCCAAAGTTGCCCAGTGGCATGGCTGGGAGGCCGATGAACTGGCTGATGAGATAGACAAGATCTACTTCAGCAGAAACGTCGTTGAAGCCCCGGACCACACCAGCCTGACCACCAACGGCGGCGACGTCTTTGACCTGAAACCGGTGTCCGCCGGCACTTTGGTCAGTGTCACGCGGGCAGCCCTGGACCACAACTCGGAATGGGCGGCCTGGGACGAGGACATCACCCAAGGCTGGCTGACGTTCCTGCAGCAACTCCGCTTCGCGCTGGAACACCACCCGCACGGCAAACGGCACACGATGTTCTTCGAATTTCCCGGCGAGCCGGCTTCCGCCATCGAAAAGCTGGGCTTGTCGGACGTGCCTGCGCCGGGTGAGACATACGGGCTGACGCTGTCCACCGGGGAAGAGATCACCGGGAAGGTCTGGTTCCGCAGCAACCACCAGGTGGGGCTCACCGTCCACAGCTATGCGGAGCACGGCGACGGCCTGCTGATCGTGGCGGACCAGCCCGTCATTGAAGGTGTGAGGCCCCACGGCGGCGCCACGGTGATCGCCTCGACGTTCGATCTGGGTGCCCACAAAATGGAGTCCATCCATTCGCTCTGGGACAGTTGGCGGGCTGAGAACTACCCCACATCGGAAACGGCCCACTGAGGGATCGGCGGCGTTTGCTGGCACACTGGAACCGTGCCAGCCAACCCCGCCCCCGCGCCATCCGTCTCCGTTTCGGCCGTCTCAGCTGATCCCGTCGCAGCGGCGGCCGGCTCCGCCGCTCCAGCCGACCAGTCGCAGTTCTCCTTCACCGTTGGCACCCGCCTTGCTGACAGGTCTGCGCCGTCGTCTGCTCAGGTATCTGCCAACGGCGGCGAATTCCTGGGCCGCACGGGGACCATCACCACCCCGCATGGCGAGATCCGCACCCCAGCGTTCATCGCCGTCGGGACCAAAGCCACAGTCAAATCCGTGCTGCCGGAGTCCATCGCCGAACTCGGCGCGCAGGCAGTGCTGGCCAACGCCTACCACCTGTACCTGCAGCCGGGCGCGGACATCCTGGACGAGGCCGGCGGGCTGGGCTCGTTTATGAACTGGTCCGGGCCGACGTTCACGGACTCCGGCGGGTTCCAGGTGATGAGCCTGGGGTCCGGGTTCAAGAAGGTCATCGACATGAAATCGGTGGACACTTCCGGGCCGGACGATGCCGTGGCTCCGGGCAAGGAACGCCTGGCCCACATCGACGACGACGGTGTCTGGTTCAAATCGCATCTCAACGGCGACCGCCACCGCTTCTCCCCCGAAATTTCCATGCAGGTCCAGCACCAGATCGGTGCGGACATCATGTTCGCCTTCGACGAGCTGACCACGCTGCAGAACTCCCGCGGCTACCAGGAGGAATCGCTGGAGCGCACGCGGCTGTGGGCCCTGCGCTGCCTGGAGGAGCATTTCCGGCTGACCACGTCCCGTGTGGGGAAGCCGTACCAGGCGCTATTCGGCGTGATCCAGGGTGCCCAGTATGAGGACCTCCGCCGGAAGGCCTGCCGGGACCTCGGCGCCATGGACTTCGACGGCTACGGCATCGGCGGGGCACTGGAGAAGGAAAACCTGGGCACAATTGTGCGCTGGTGCAACGAGGAACTGCCGGAGGACAAGCCGCGCCACCTGCTGGGCATCTCCGAGCCGGACGATATCTTCACTGCCATCGAGAACGGTGCGGACACCTTCGACTGCGTCTCCCCCACGCGCGTGGCCCGCAACTCCGCCTTCTACACGCCTGCCGGCCGCTTCAACCTCTCCGGCGCCAAGTACAAGCGCGACTTCGGGCCGCTCCAGGAGGGCTGTGACTGCTACGCATGTGCCAACTATTCGCGCGCGTACATCCACCACCTGTTCAAGGCCAAGGAAATGCTCTCCGCCACGCTGATCTCCATCCACAATGAGCGCTTTGTGGTGAAAATGGTGGACGACGCCCGGCTGGCCATCGAAGCCGGGACCTTCTTCGAGTTCAAGGCCGAGACCCTGGCGCAGTACTACTCCTAAGCGCGTGCCCGGCTCGCTGCCCGCCCGCCTTCCCTGCGTCCCGCCGTCGTCCTCCGCGCCGTTTCGATGGTTCCCTGCCCACTCGATGACTGCGAACATCGTCTGCGCAGGGAACCGTCGAAATGGCGGCCCGGGGATGGCCGCTCAGACCCCGTAGCTCGGTTCGCGTTTCTTGATCCAGCCGATTACCAGGGAGGTCAGCGGCACAAACAGGAACTCCACGAGCGTCTTGTAGACAAAGCCCACCACCACGTAATTCAGGAACGTGCCGAAGTCCGTGATGCCTATGACGGAGGCCGCGATGCTGCAGAAAATCAGGGTGTCCACGAACTCGCCTGCGCCGGAGGAACCCATCAGCCGCGCCCAGAGGGACTTCTCCCCCGAGCGGGCCTTCATCTTCACCAGGATCCACGAGTTGATGGTCTGGCCGGCCAGGAATGCCAGCAGCGAGGCCAGCACAATCTGCGGCACCGGACCGAGGGCCCCCTCAAGGGCGGTCTGCTTGGACGTGCCGAAGTCATCATCAAAGCCCGGCAGGGCGATGATCACCCAGTAGCACACCGAGGCGAAGACGGACAGGGCGAACGTGGTGAAAATGGCTTTGCGCGCCACCCTGAAACCGTAGACCTCGCTGATGACGTCGCCCAGGATGTAGGCGAGCGGGAAGAGGAAGAAGCCGCCGTCGGTGATGATCGGGCCGATCGCGACGCCCTTGGACGCCCCGATGTTGGACAGGATCAGCACTACGGCCATAAACGCCAGCATGATGCCAAAGTACGGCGAGCCGATTGATGCGAATTTCGGCGACGTCCGGGCGGAGTCGGCGATGGGCAGGGCGTCTGGGCCCGAGGGGGAAGGCATGGGATATTCCATTCGTAGTGGTTCGCTCGGCGTACTGTTCCCGCAACGAAAGTTGCGCGGGACGCCGGCTGTATTAGCACTGTCACGCCATTCTCCCACTGAACAATAGGGCCCGACGCCGGATGGCAGGATAGTGCCATGACTTTAGCCTCAGCTGCCCTCCAGTCCCCCGTGTCCGCTCCCGCCGTCGTCCTGACCATCGCGGGATCTGAAGCCACGGGTGGCGCCGGAGCCCAGGCCGACCTGAAGACGTTCCAGGAGCTCGGCGTGTTTGGCATCGCCAACCTGACCTGCATCGTGTCCTTCGATCCGAGCGACAACTGGAACCACCGCTTTGTTCCGGTGGACCAGCAGGTCATTGCGGACCAGTTGGAAGCCACGACGGCGGCCTACGGTCCGGCGCCAGGCGCCGCCTTCGAGAGTGCGTCGGGAGAGCCGTCGGCTCCAGGCCGGCCGGTCCTGGACACCGTGAAAATCGGCATGCTGGGCAGCCCGGCCACCATCAGTACGGTCGCCGCGGCGCTGGAAACGGGCCGGTTCCGCAACGTGGTGCTGGATCCGGTGCTGATCTGCAAGGGCCAGGAGCCGGGCCACGCACTGGACACGGACCAGGCCCTGAAGGCGCAGATCCTGCCGCTGGCCACATTTGTCACACCCAACCATTTCGAAGCCGAATCGCTGTCCGGCCTGGCGATCACCGACGTCGAATCCCTGAAAGCCGCAGCAGTCCGCATCCACGAGCTCAGCGGCGCCGCGGTCCTGGCCAAGGGCGGCGTGCGGCTGGCAGGCCCGGACGCCGTCGACGTTTACTACGACGGCGAGACCCTCGAAGTCCTCAGCGCTCCCAAGGTGGGCGAAGTGGCCGTATCCGGCGCCGGCTGCTCCCTCGCCGCGGCGGTGACGGCCGAGCTGGCGAAGGGCGCCACGCCGCTGGAGGCTGCCCGGGCCGCCAAGGACTTTGTCACCGCCGGAATCCGCAACCGGGTAGCCTCCGGCGCGCCGTTCGACGCCCTCTGGCAGGGCGGCCCGCGCTAGCTTCTTGAGTCTTCCAGCCGCGCCCTTTCCAGCCGGGCCCCTTCCAGCGGCGCCTTTTCCAGCCGGGCCTCTTCAAGCAAGTCGTCGGCTACCAGCGTGGCCGTCCGCACGATAAAGGCCCGACGGCGGTCCAGGCGGTCCGGAGCGGAACCCGCCAAAAGTGCGTCGATCTGGGGCAGCACCGTCCAGCCGTCGCACAGGGTCACGATGGTGAGGACCAGGTCGGCCGCATCCGTGCGGTCGATTCCGGGCAGAACTGTCAGCATCTGGTCCACTTTTGCGGCGCAGTGGTCCGCGCGTGTGGCCCGGTCCACGGTATTTCTCCCGCGCTCCAGGCCTTCCCAGAACAGGAGCCGGGCCAAGGCACCGTCTTTCGTGTGACGGTCAAAAAGCCTTCCGGCGTACTCTCCGATGGACGCCGCGCCATGCCCTTCGATGGGGACCTCGGACATCACCCGCACCAGTTCAGCGGCCAGGACGGCGTCGAACAGCTCATCCTTCTTGCCGAAGTACTGGTAGATGCGTTCCTTGTTCACGCCCGCCGCCGCCGCAATGCGATCCACCCGCGCGCCGGCAAGGCCCTTGTCGCTGAACTCCTCGGTGGCGGCAGTCAGCAGCAGTGCTTTGGTGCGGTCAGTATTCCAGGCCATGTCACGATTCTACCCGTTTCCAACTAAGTAGTTGCACTTTTGTGGAGCCCGTACTAGTCTCGCTTTTATCAAAAGCAACTAACTAGTTGGAGTTCGTCATGAATAGCACCCTCAGCCCCACGGCAACTGCTCCCGCGTCAGCCGCGCCTGTCGCTGTTCACGGACCGGTGCCGCAGGCGCCGTCCATCCACGTCCGCGCCGTCATCACGTGGCTGGCCATCTTTCCGCTGGTGGCCGTGGGCATGCTGCTTGTGGCACCGCTGACCGAGGGCTGGCACTCTGCGCTCCGCTCCTTGGTCCTGACGCTCGTAGTGGTTCCGGTTGCTGTCTACCTCGTGGTGCCGCGGCTCTTTGCCGGCTACGGCGCCCTGCTGCGCCGCCGCAATTCCCGCAAGACCAGTTAGTTAGGCTCAGCCCGGGGAAGCCACGGTCACGAGCGGGGGTCGGCCACCGTTCCCATGAACAGCGGCATGCCGGTTTCAACATGCACAATCTGGTAGTGGAACGGCCGGTCGAAGCTGATGGACCGTTCAGGCTGCGGCGGAGCGCTGGTGACAGCTCCGTTTATCTGGGTGACAGCTGCGGCGATGGTGCCTTTTTCGGCGACCGTGATGTTGGCGGCCTGCGCGGCCTGGGTGATCGCCATTTTGGGCTGGATGTTGTTGAAGTCCTCGGTGGTGTCGAGCGTCTTCTTGAGTCCCAGGGACTCAAAAACCTTCCGCAGGTCAAAGCTGGACTTGTGGTCCCAGCGTGGCAATTGGATCTGCACGGTCTCAAGCGCTGCCGTATCGAAGGCCTCCACGATTTCCGTCAGCTTATCCGCGCCGAAGGCTGCGGAGGCGGGCCGCGAACCGGCGTCGACTCCGGCCCCCGGCAGGACCAGCCGCATGACGAAACCGTCGGCGTAGGGAACGTCCACGCCCTGCCAACCTGCGCCTTCCGCGTACTTCATCTTGAGCTCGTTGTGCATGGCAGGCGCGTCGATTTCCTCGCCGGCAGCTGTTGTGAAGGGGAGGTCCGAAGTGGCATTCGGGTCAAACGGCGCGCTCCAGGCGGAGGCAAAATACAGGGAATTGAGGAGGCTGAAGGTGTTCCTGGGATCGTACTTGGCCGGCGCTTCCTTGATCCGGCCACCCGTGTTCCTGTTGACCCACGCATCGATGGCGGGCTTCGTGGCACCCTCATCGCTAAAGTCCACGGGATACACACCGGCTCCGTAGTGCCGGGCAAGAGTGTCCAGGAAGGACTCGCCGGTGGGCACACCCTTGTCCACGAACAGCCCGTTGGCGGCGTGCATGACCGGTTTCCGCGGCGGGTTGTCCTCATCCACTGCGCCGGGGTCGCCGTCGAACTTCCCAAGTGAGCTGAGGACCGCGTTCATGGCCTCGTCGCGATTCTCTGCGGGGAGTCCCAGGACACTGTCCATCTCCGCCGCGGTCTCGCCCGACGCGCCGGAGCGAAGCATCGCGAGGGCAATCAACAGGCTCCCGGGCGAGGACACGACGTTCCCGTTGGCGCCGTCGCCGCCGTCCGCCAGCAGCGCCTCGCCGAGGCCCAGGGCGGAAGCACGGAAGGAGCGCAGTTCAGCGGCATAAGCCGCGCGGTCCACCGAAACCCGCTCCACGCCGTCGGCCGTCAGGAGCTCCGGAGGCGCCGGGGCCGGGGCCGCACATGCTGCCAGTCCCAGCACCGCACCCAAGGCCACCGCCCGCTGAAAACGAAACACCACTGTCGCCTCCCCCGGCACACAAGGGCGGGAATCCGCCTGCTCCCAGTGAACCAGCGACGGCGGCGCGAGACGATGCCTGAACGGTCACGCTTTGCACTCATTTTGGTCTCATCCAAACGCTCTCTCACTTAACGCAAGAAAACCCGGGACGCTCTCTCACTTTCCACAAGAAAGTGAGAGAGCGTCCCGGGTTTTGCCGCATTATCTGAGAGAGCGTCCGGGGTGCGGGGGCGGCGCGGGTGGTGGGCGTACGACGGCGGGTGGCCACCCGCCGTCGTACGCCCACGGGAGCTGCCCAGAGCGCTAGGCGTTGATGAGGTCCTTGTCCTTGTCGTCGTCCTTGGCCGGGCGGTTCCAGGCGTCGCCCTGTTCGCGGTCCAAGTGGGTGGTCTTCTTGTTCTTCAGGGCGAAGATGTAGACCACCAGCGAGATGGCGATGGCCACGGTGACGTAGGTGAAGAACAGGTCCACGCGCTCGGCCTTCTGGAACGCCGCACCAAGCAGCGGGACGGTGCCGCCGAAGAGCGAGTTGGCGATCGCGTATCCCAGGCCAACGCCGAGGGCGCGGATGGAGGCGGGGAACAGCTCAGCCTTCACCAGGGCGTTGATGGAGGTGTAGCCGCCAACGATCAGCAGGCCACCCATCATGAGCAGGAACGCGGTGAACGGGTCCTTGGTGTTGGACAGTGTGGAGAGCAGCGGCCAGGTGAACAACACACCGGTGATGCCGAACCACAGCAGCAGCGGCCGGCGCCCGACCTTGTCCGAGATGATCCCGTAGACCGGCTGGAGCAGCATGAAGATGAACAGCGCCCAGAAGTTGATCACGGAGGTGTCGGTCTTGGCGATCCCGGAGGTATCGTTCATGAACTTCAGAATGAAGTTGGTGTATGTGTAGAACGCCACGGTGCCGCCGAGGGTGACGCCGATGCAGATCAGCAGCGGCTTCCAGTGCTGGGTGAACAGCAACTTCATGGTGCCGGGTTGGGCAACGCCGGCCACGGCCGGAACCTTGGCGGCCTCGACCTGCTCGGCGGACACGGTTTCTTCCATCGAGCGCCGCAGCCACAGGACCACGAGCGCGGCGACGCCGCCGATCGCGAAGGGGATGCGCCAGCCCCACTCAGTCAGGGCGCCCTTGTCCATGGTGTTCTGCAGGATGACGAGCACCAGCAGGGCCAGCATCTGGCCGCCGATCAGCGTGACGTACTGGAAGCTGGAGAAGAAGCCACGGCGTTTGGACGTGGCGGCCTCGGACATGTAGGTGGCGCTGGTGCCGTATTCGCCGCCCACGGAGAAGCCCTGGACCAGCCGCACAAGGATCAGCAGAATCAGCGCCCAGACGCCTATCTGCTGGGTCGTCGGCAGGATGGCGATGGCGAAGGAACCGGCGGACATGATCGTCACGCTGAGCGTCAGGGCCGCCTTGCGGCCCTTGCGGTCGGCATAGCGGCCGAAGAACCAGGCGCCCACCGGGCGCATCAGGAACGACGTCGAGAAGACTGCCATCGCCTCGAGCCCGGCCTGCAGGTCGTCCGTGGAGTTGAAGAAGTGGGACTGGAAGTAGGCGGCAAAGACGGTATAGACGTAGAGGTCGTACCACTCCACGAGGTTGCCCGCTGAACCCTTAAGGATGTTGCTCACGGCACGGCGGGTCTGTGCTGCTTCACTTTGGACTTCGGCCTGCTGGGTGCTCATCGTTGAACCTCCCCGGGCTGCGGCGATTCCTGGCTTGCTTTCATGCTGTCCATGGCTACGTTGCCCATGGTTCCTCCTCGACGTTGACGGTCCCCCTCAAACGCCGAGGGCCTCATCCAAGTTATGCGTGATCCAAGGCACATCCAACGGGGGAGGGCATTTCCTAACACTTCCTTAGGTTTCGCCGGGAGAAGGGGTAATCTCCAAAGCGGGCAGATTGACGTTGCCCGCTCAGCGAATAAGGGAACCAGGCCATGGAGTTGCTCATCGTCGAGGACGACGACGCCATGGCGTCCGCCCTCGCCGCCGCCGTCGCGACCGCGGGGCACAACCCCACCCGGGTTGCCCGCGGAGCCGACGCCCTGCTGGTCCACCGGAAGTTCGAAGTGATCCTGCTGGATCTGGGCCTTCCGGATATGGATGGACTGGAGGTGCTGCGGAAACTGCGCCAGGTCACGCCGGTGCCCATCCTGATTCTCACCGCGCGCGACGACGAACGCAGTGTGGTGCTCGGCCTGCGGTCCGGAGCGGACGACTACCTCGTTAAGCCTGTGAAGCTCGTGGAACTTCTTGCCCGCATCGAAGCCGTCACGCGGCGTGCCGGCCGCCATAGCGGCACGCGGCAGCGGAGTGTGGTGCTGGGTGATCTTGAGATCGACCTCGAGCGGCGCGTGGCGGCCCTCCGTTCCGAGGTGCTCCCGCTGACGGCCACCGAGTTTGACCTGCTGGCCCTGCTGGCCAGCCACGCCGGTTCGGTGGTCACCCGCGAACAGATCCTGGACGCGCTGTGGGGCGACGCCTTCGTGGCCTCTTCCCGGTCCCTTGACGTGCACCTGACGGGACTGCGGGCGAAGCTCCAGTTGCCGGGCTTCATCATCAACGTCCGCGGCGTCGGCTACCGGGTCGAGGCGGACCCGGCGTGAAACTGCGCGTCCTGGGCATCCTGAGTGTGCTGGCCGTGCTTATCGTCATCATCGCCTCCAACGCCATCCTGACGTCCGCCGGCCGGGAACTGACCCAGGAACTCCAGATCAACCGTGCCGCGTCGCTCAACCGCCTGGCACAAGTGGCGTTCGACGCCGCCTCTGCCGGCGAAACCGCTCAATTGCAGACGGAGATGGACCGGTATTCCGAACTCTACGGGGAGGGAATCCTGATCCGTCTTCAGCAGGGAACCCTGCGCTCCGGTGGCCTGAGCGACGACCGGGCGGACGTCCGGGACGCGGTGGGCAGGGCGAGCCTGAACCTCAACGACACCACGCTGACCCCGCTGCAGCCGTTCGGGCCCTCGTCCGAGGTGATCTCCCGGTCCTTCGGCAGCGCGAGCCAGGTCCTGGGCGAGGCCGTCCTCGAGGTCAACCTGGACGCGGCCCGGCAGAAACTGCGGGAGAGGTGGCTCATCGTGGCATTGGCGGCGGCGGCCCTGGCTGCGGTGCTTCTCCTGGGTGCGGCCCGCGTGACCGAGTGGGTGCTGCGCCCCGTGCATAGGCTGAATGCGGCCGTCACGGAGCTTGAGGCAACAGGCCGGACCGGTCAGCTTCCGGAGGCCGGGCCGCCGGAACTTCGGGAACTGAGCCGTTCCTTCACCACCATGGCGCACACCGTCAGCCACAGCCTCGATTCCCAACGGCAACTGATAGCGGACACGTCGCACGAACTGCGCAATCCGGTGGGGGCGCTGCGGCTCAGGATCGATTTGCTGCAGCTGGAACTGAAGACCGCCCGGGAACACAACGCTGCGGCAGGGGTGCTTGCCGAGCTCGAACGCGTGGAGGAGATCCTCGATGGCGTACTTCGGCTGGCGGCCGCCGAGCACAGGGCCTCTGAGGACTCCGCCCGGGGCCCGCTTGGAACCCCGTCACGTGGGGCGCAAGCCCCCGTTGACCCGTACCCGGTCCTGCAGGAAGAAACTGAACGGGCGGGCCCTGCCGCCCAGCGCAGCGGAGCATCCATCCTGCTGCAAGATCCGCTTGCCCCCGCCGTGCACATCGCCTGCAACTCCGCGGAACTGGCCCAGATGGTCGGCGAACTTCTGAACAATTCCATCAAATACGCTCCCGGCGCCCACATCTCGGTGGCTGCCCGCGCGCGCCAAGGAACGGTTTCCATCGAAGTGTCCGACGACGGCCCCGGGCTTTCCGCCGACGAACGGACAGCGGCCACCAGCCGCTTCTGGCGGTCCCCGGCGCACCGGACGATCCGCGGCACCGGGCTGGGCATGACCATCGTGGACAAGCTGGCAGCCGCCAACGGGGGCCGACTGGTGCTTGCCGAGGCCTCGCCGCATGGCCTGATCGCGCGCCTCGAGTTTCCGCGTGCCGGGGATGTGCCAGGGCCTTTTGCCGGGCCGGAGCAGGCCGGGCCGGAGCAGGCGGCTCCGCGTGGCTGACCTGTTCGGGGGGCGCCTGACCGGAGCACGGGCCCTGCCCCCGAGTCCCCAGCTTCCCCCACGGCGAACCGTCCTCAAGGCCGGACTCGCGGCCGGTTTATCCGGGCTGCTGCTGCCGGGCCTGAGTGCATGCACGCCCACGGACCGCCCGGGCACCGTGACTGTGGCCGGTGGCGAGCCCGGAGGCTTCTATCTGGAGTTCGCCGAGCTGCTGGCGGCGTCCCTCCAGCGTCACGGGGTTGCCGGCCAAGCCACGGCGCTGACTACCGGCGGCAGCCTGGACAACCTCGAACATCTGCTGACCGGCAAAGCCACGTTCGCCGTCGCGCTCGCGGATTCGGCTGCCCAAAGCACAGCGGCGGGTGAGCCGCCCGCCGTCGGACTCTCCGCCGTTGGAAAAGTGTATGAAAACTACGTTCATTGCGTCATCCGGCAAAACAGCGGGATCCGGGACATTAGCGGGCTTGCCGGCCGGACCGTGGCTGTCGGCGAGCCCGGCTCGGGGACGTCGCTGACCACTCCGCGGCTGCTCGAGGCTGCCGGGCTGAGCTCCACGGCCGGCACCGCCGGCGGCGTCACGGTGCTGAGCCTCGGCCTCAACGAGGGCCTCGCGGCACTGCGGGACGGAACGGTGGACGCGCTGTTCTGGTCAGGCGGCGTGCCTACCGCGGCCATTGCCGCCGTGAACGACGACGTCGGGCTGGGTTTCCTGGATCTGTCGCCGCTGCTGCCGGCACTGCGGGCGAAATACGGCGTCTTCTACGACCGGGTGCTGATCCCGGCGGGCGCCTACGCGGGCATTCCGGCCGTGTGGACCGTGGGCGTGGCGAACCTGCTGCTGTGCCGGAGCGATCTTGATGACCGAACCGTCAAACGGACCGTCGAACTGCTGGTGGGCCATGCCGAGGAACTGATCCCGCGCTCCAGCCTGGGCGTCCAGTTCCTGAGTCCGGAATCCTTGATCAACACCGCGGGTTTGCCCCTGCACCCAGGCGCCGTAGCGGCGTACCGGGAGCTCCACGGCTGAGGGTGGTCCGGCCAACTTCGTCCCTTGGCCCTCTACCGTGTCACGCACAGCATGCTTTTAGCGGGCTTCGTCCACGGCACGTGACTGCATTTCGCGGATTACCGGGGATTTACAGCCCTCAGCTCTCTGGCGGGGAACTGAAAACATGCTCTGCGTGACGCCTGCGGGTCAGCTCCCCGAGTGCGCAGCCAGGAACGAGTAGACCTCGGTCTCGTCCACGCCGGGGAACGCGCCGGGCGGCATGGCGGCCAGCAAGTGCGTGTTGGCCCGCGCCGCCGGCCAGGCGTTTCCGGCCCACTCGGAGGCCAGTGCTGCCGGGGGCCGCTTGCAGCAGTTCGGGTCGGGGCACGTGGACTTTTCGCGCGCCGTGGTTTCCCGGCCGCGGAACCACTTCACGTGCTGGTACGGCACCCCGATGCTCAGGGAGAACTCGCCGCTGGCCGATCGCTCCGTCCGGGCCGTGCACCAATACGTGCCGGACGGAGTATCCGTGTACTGGCTGTACGCGCTGAACTTGTCCGGCACATCAAACACCGCCCGCGAGGTCCAGGCCTTGCACGACGGCTGGCCCTCGATGGCGCCGGTGTGGTCCATCGGGAACGTCACGCCGTCGTTCTCGTAGGCCTTGTAGATGATCCCGCTCTTGTGGGTCTTCTGGAAGTGGGTGGTGACGCCCAGGTGCTTCGTGGCCAGGTTGGTGAAGCGGTGCGCGGCGGTCTCGTAGGAGACGGCAAAGGCGTCACGGATGTCCTCAACCGCGATTTCCTTGGCAGCCTTGGCCTTCTGCAGGAAGTCCACGGTGGCCTGCTCGGGCAGCAAGAGCGCGGCCGCGAAGTAGTTGGTGGCCACCCGCTGGCCAAGGAAGTCGCCGTAGTTTTTCGGCGTCTCGTGCCCCAGGACGTAGTGCCCCAGCGCCTGCAGCAGCACCGAGCGGGGGTCGTGGTCCTGCCGCTGGCTCTGCGTCAGGTAAATTCTGTGATTCTTCAAATCCGTCACTGAACGGGTGGAATGCGGCAGGTCGCTCACGTGATGGAGGGTGAATCCGAGCTTCTCGGCGATGTCGGCGATGACGTGCTGGCTCAGCGGCCCGGCCGTGTAACCCACTAGCCCCAGGACCTTCTGCGCCTCGGCCTCATACTCCGGGAAGTAGTTGCCGCGCTCACGCATCATGGCACGCAGCTCACCGTTCGCGCGGCGGGCCTCCTCCGGCGTCGCCACCTGCTCGTTCAGCTTGCGTTCGAGCTCGTGCAGCAGCCCCACCTGCGCCTCCAACACATCGACCGGAAGCCGCGAGCTGATGCGGATTTTGGGCAGATTAAGGGACTCGTACAGGGGCCCGCGCTGGTAGCGTTCCAGCTCAATTTCCAGGGCCGCGCGGCGGCTCGGCGGCTCGGAGCCAAGCAGCTGGTCAATGCTCACGTTCAGGGCCGCGGCCAGTCCCTGCAGCAGGGAAAGTTTGGGCTCCCGCTTGCCGTTTTCGATCAGGCTCAACTGGCTGGGGGCGGTCCCGACGGCGGCGCTCAGGTCATCGAGCGTGTACCCGGCTTGCTTGCGCAGATGCCGCACGCGGCGGCCCAGGCTGATGACGTCCAGTTCCGAGGAGGCGGCGGACGACGGCGGCGGTGTGACTTCGCGGTTCCAGCTTCCAGGCGTCATTTCTTGAGGATACGCGAAGAAGTGCATTTCTTTCCAGGGTTTTCCCCTAGAGAAGTGTTGTGAAGTGCTGAAAAGTAGTGATCACGGAAAGAAACACCGCACCGGGGTAGCCGGCCGGAACTGCAAGGAAGCAGCTCCGGCCGGCAGATAACTACCCGGAGCTCAATCAAGGAGACAACGATGACTGCAGCATTTGAGCCCACCCAGCAGACGCCCGAAGAGCAGGCCGCCGCCCTGGAGCTTGAGTGGGCCGCCAACCCCCGCTGGGAAGGTGTGACCCGTGACTACAAGGCCACGGACGTCGTCAAGCTCCGCGGCCGGGTCTCCGAAGAGCACACGCTGGCCCGCCGCGGTTCCGAGAAGCTCTGGAAGCAGCTCACCGAAGAGCACAAGACCGGCGGCTACACCAACGCCCTCGGCGCCCTGACCGGCAACCAGGCCGTGCAGCAGGTCAAGGCCGGCCTGCGCGCCATCTACCTCTCGGGCTGGCAGGTCGCCGCCGACGCCAACAACTCCGGCCACACCTACCCGGACCAGTCCCTCTACCCGGCCAACTCGGTTCCCACCGTGGTCCGCCGCATCAACAACGCACTCCTCCGCGCCGACCAGATCGAATTCTCCGAAGGCATCCAGACCGTTGAGGACTGGATGGTCCCGATCGTTGCCGACGCCGAGGCCGGCTTCGGCGGCCCGCTGAACGCCTACGAACTCATGAAATCCATGATCCAGGCCGGCGCGTCAGGTGTGCACTGGGAAGACCAGCTCGCCTCGGAGAAGAAGTGCGGCCACCTCGGCGGCAAGGTCCTCATCCCCACCCAGCAGCACGTCCGCACACTGAACGCCGCCCGCCTGGCGGCCGACGTCGCCGGCACCCCCTCGGTGGTCATCGCCCGCACCGACGCCGAGGCAGCCACGCTGATCACCTCCGACGTCGATCCCCGCGACCAGGAATTCGTCACCGGCGAGCGCACCCCGGAAGGCTTCTACAAGGTCCGCAACGGCATCGAACCCTGCATCGCCCGCGCCAAGGCCTATGCCCCGTACTCTGACCTCATCTGGATGGAGACGGGCACCCCGGACCTGGAACTGGCCCGCAAGTTCGCCGAGGCCGTCAAGGCCGACTTCCCGGACCAGATGCTCTCCTACAACTGCTCGCCGTCGTTCAACTGGCGCAAGCACCTGGACGACGCCACCATCGCCAAGTTCCAGCGTGAACTCGGCGCCATGGGCTTCACGTTCCAGTTCATCACCCTGGCCGGCTTCCACGCCCTGAACTACTCGATGTTCGATCTCGCCCACGGTTACGCCCGTGAAGGCATGAGCGCCTACGTCGAGCTGCAGGAGAAGGAATTCGCTTCCGAATCCCGCGGCTACACCGCGACCAAGCACCAGCGCGAAGTCGGCACCGGCTACTTCGACGACATTGCAACTGCGCTCAACCCGAACGCATCAACCCTGGCACTGGTGGGATCCACCGAAGAAGGCCAGTTCCACTAAATTTTCCCCAAGTAAGTAGCAGTAAGTGTCGTTTTGGAGGCTCAAAACGACACTTACTGCTACCCAGCTGGGCCCTGCACCAGGAGACAGAAATGAACACCTTCACAGACAGCTTCACCATCAACGGGATCACTTTGACCGCGCAGCCTATTTGCCGGCAGGACGAGGTTCTTACTCCGGATGCTCTGGAGTTTGTCGCCAAGCTGCACCGGGCTACGGCTGAGCGCCGGCAGGAACTGCTGCAGGCACGCCGGACCCGCCGGGCGGACATCGCCGCCGGCCAGGATCCGAGGTTCCTCCGCGAAACCGAGGACATCCGCAATGACCCGTCGTGGCGCGTCGCTCCCCCGGCACCTGGCCTGGAGGACCGCAGGGTGGAGATCACCGGACCGGTGGACAAGAAAATGACCATCAACGCGCTGAACTCCGGGGCGAAGGTCTGGCTCGCGGACATGGAGGACTCCTCTACCCCCACGTGGCGGAACGTCATCAAGGGCCAGCTGAACCTCACCGATGCGCTGGAACGCCGGATCGATTTCACGTCCCCCGAGGGCAAGGAATACAAGCTCCGCCCGGCCGGTGAGCTGCCCACCATCGTGGTCCGCCCCCGGGGCTGGCACCTTCCTGAAAAGCACATGATCATCGACGGCGCTCCCGTGGCCGGCGGCATCGTGGACTTCGGCCTGTACTTCTTCCACAACGCCCGGCGCCTCCTGGCCCAGGGCAAGGGCCCGTACTTCTACCTGCCCAAGATCGAGAACCACCTCGAGGCACGCCTCTGGAACGACATCTTCATCCTCGCCCAGGACCTGCTGGGCATCCCGCAGGGCACCATCCGCGCCACCGTGTTGATCGAGACCATCACCGCGGCATTCGAAATGGAGGAAATCCTCTACGAACTGCGTGATCACGCGTCAGGCCTGAACGCCGGCCGCTGGGACTACATCTTCTCCCTGATCAAGAACTTCCGCACCCGCGGCCCCCGGTTCGTCCTGCCGGACCGCGCCCAGGTGACCATGACCCAGCCGTTCATGCGCGCCTACACCGAACAGCTGGTCCGTGCCTGCCACAAGCGCGGCGCCATGGCCATCGGTGGAATGGCCGCCGCCGTCCCCAACCGCAAGGACGAGGCTGCCAACACCAACGCGTTCGAGAAGGTCCGCGCCGACAAGACCCGCGAGGCCAACGACGGCTTCGATGGTTCCTGGGTGGCCCACCCGGACCTCGTGCCAGTATGCCGCGAAGTGTTCGACGCCACCCTCGGCGAACGCCCCAACCAGCTGGACCGCACCCGCGAGGACGTCATCCCCGACGACCGCGCACTCATCAACGTGGCCGCCACCGAAGGCACCATCACCGAGCAGGGAATCCGGAACAACATCGAGGTAGGCATCCGCTACATCGAGTCCTGGCTCCGCGGGAACGGCGCCGTCGCCATCCACAACCTCATGGAAGACGCCGCCACCGCGGAAATCTCCCGCTCCCAGATCTGGCAGTGGATGTTCGCGTCCGCCATCACCGACCGCGGCGAAATCATCACCCACCAGTGGATCGAGGAACTGCTCGACGAAGAGTTCGCACGCCTGGAACGCTTCGACGGCGACCGCTTCGAAGACTCCCGCGACATCTTCGAAGAAGTCACCCTCAGCCAGGACTTCCCGTCCTTCCTGACCCTCCCCGCCTACGCCCGATACCTCACCGAGGCCCGCGAAAAGGCAACCAAAGAGGAGCTCGCCGCGGCCTAGCGCTGCAGCAGGCAACTGAATAGATTTCCGTCCGCCGGGCAGGCACGCCCTTCGCAACAGGCACCCCCGAGATCCGGGACGCCGGCCCGGCGACGGAACACCCCGTGTGAACCGCGGACGCTCTCTCACTATCCACAAGATAGTGAGAGAGCGTCAGTCGTTAAGCTGCGTTAAGTGAGAGAGCGTTGGTAAATCATGCAGGGGGACAAGGGAATGTACGACGGCGGGACGCGTCAGCGTCCTTTCGGCACCAACCGCACGGCCAGGGTTGTGCAGACGAAGAACATCAACACCGAGCCCAGGATCACCAGCAGCGCCGGGGTCCAGGAACCCGAGGTGTCGTGCACGAACCCCACCAGCGGCGGGGCCACCGCACCGAAGCAGTAACCGAGCCCTTGGACCGTGGCGGACATCCGGCCCGCGGACGCCTGGTCCCTGGCCAGTTTGATGATGGCGATGAAGATCAGCGTGATCCCGCCGCCCTGCGCGATGCCGCCGAAGGTGGACCACAACCACCAAAGCTCCGGCGCCAGCAGCAGCCCGGCCGGCACGGCCGTCCACAACAATCCCACGGTGACTGCCGTCGTCGTCGTCGTACTGAAATACTTGGCCGCGAACGGCACTCCCAAGCCGCCAACAATGGCGAAGATCTGGAACAGCGATGAGCCTGCCCCGGCCGCCGAGGCGGACATGCCAAGTTCGTCGTTGAGGTAGCTCGGCAGCCATGCTGTCACCGCATAGTAGGAAAACGCCTGCCCGGCGAAGCCTGCGGTGAGCCCAGCGGTAATCCAGCCGGACCCCTTGACGGCCGGGTGTTCCTGCCCGCCGGCCACCACGGTGCGGGAGGGCACAAACGCAGTGCGGCTACCCACGGCCAGGGTCCAGAAAACGATGGCAATCACAGCCAGGATGCCCACGGCGGCCAGGGCCACCCGCCAACCGGCCAGTTCGGCCAGGGGCGCCGTGACCATGGATGTCAGGAATGATCCGATGTTCAGAGCCGCCGTGTACACACCCATGGCGGTCCCTTGGCGCATCGGGGAGAAGTCGCGGCGGATAATCAACGGCACTGCGATGTTGCCCACCGTGATGGCCAGGCCGATCATCACCGTGCCCACCACCACCGGGCCCGGGCCGCCCGCCGAGCGCACAATCACGCCTGCCAGGACGCCCAGGATGGTGAGGGAGACAGCGAACTCCGCGCCGAGTTTCCGTGTGGTCAGTGACGCCAGCGACGCGGCGAGCGCGAAGCACAGCACCGGGATGCTGGTCAGCAGGCCCAACATCACGGGGGTAAATCCGAGGTCGGCCTGCATCAGGTCAACCACCGGGGCAACGGCAACGAAGGGCCCGCGGAGGTTCAGCGCCAGCAGTCCGATACAGGCCAGGAGGATCCAGCCCTTGGGAACTTTGGTCAGGAACTGTCCGCTCATGAGGATTCCGCGGTGGCTAAATAGGATTTCATCACTTCCATTGCTATCACGGCGCATTGCCCCGGATGCCCCAGTCAACGTCATGGCGCCCTGGCATACGATGAAGCTCACACCGGCCGGCCAACGTGCGGGCTGCTAAGCCGCGCACCTCGGACGAAGGAACAGACATGCAGCAACGGCTTGCCATCCTCGATGACTACCAGGACGTGGCGCACGGTTTCGCCGACTGGTCCTCCCTGGAACAGGCCGGCGTCGCAACGTCCGTCTTCCGCGAGCCCTTCCAGTCCGAGGACGCCCTGGCAGCGGCGCTCGCCAACTACCAGATCGTCATTGCGATGCGTGAGCGAACCCCGTTCCCCCGCACCGTGCTGGAACGTCTCCCGGGGCTGAAGCTGCTCGTGACCACCGGCATGGCCAACGCCGCCATCGACGTGGCCGCAGCGGCGGAACTCGGCATTACCGTGTGCGGCACGCCCGGGTCCCCCACCGCTGCGCCCGAACTGACCTGGGCGTTGCTGCTCGCGATCGCCCGCAACCTTCCGGCCGAGGAGAACTCGCTGCGCGCGGGCACGTGGCAGACCTCGGTGGGGATGGAGCTGTCCGGCAAGACCCTAGGCATTGTGGGCCTGGGCAAGATCGGGCGGCGGATCGCGGCGTACGGGCAGGCGTTCGGCATGGACGTGCTCGCCTGGAGCCAGAACCTGACCGATGAGGCCGCCGCGGATGCCGGTGTCCAGAAGGTCAGCAAGGAGGACCTCTTCAGGAATTCCGACGTCGTCTCCCTCCACCTGCGGCTGTCTCCCCGTTCAGAGGACATCGTGGGTGAGCAGGAACTGCGGCTCCTGGGGCCGGAAGGCATCCTGGTTAACACCTCGCGGGGTCCGCTGGTGAACCAGGATTCCCTGGTGCGGGCTTTGAATGAGGGCTGGATTCGGGGCGCGGCCCTGGACGTTTTTGACCAGGAACCACTTCCCGCGGGCCACCCGCTGCTCAGCGCCCCCAACACTGTGCTGTCCCCGCACCTCGGCTACGTGACAGCGGAGAGCTACCGGCAGTTGTATGGTGGCGCGTTCGAGGACGTCAGGGCCTGGCTTGTGGGTTCGCCGGTGCGCGTGCTTACAGCAGGGTGATGACTGCCGAAAAGCCGCCTAACCGGCCGCCTGAAGCGTTGCCTCAATTGCTGCAGGCGACAAGACGTATTGCGTGACCATCTGGCTGGCACCGAGAATCGCGGCCTGGTCCCCAGCCACGGAAAGAGCGATCCGCAGGTGGCTGGTTGCCAGCGGCAAGGACCGCCGGTAGACCACTTCGCGGACGCCAGCCATCAGGTGTTCCCCTGCCTGGCCAAGGCTTCCGCCGATGACAATGACTGACGGGTTGAGCAGGTTCACCACGGTGGCCAGCACGTCGCCCACATCCCGGCCCGCCTGGCGCAGCGCCTGGATCGCCTGCAAGTTGCCTTCGCCCACCAGGCGCAGCACGTCGCTGCCCTTGGCTGCAGGCACACCCTGCCTGCTAAGGTCCGCAGCCACGGCCGGCCCCGACGCCAGCGCCTCGAGGCAGCCGTAGTTTCCGCACCGGCACAACACTTCGTCGCCGCGCGGGACGCGCACGTGGCCTAGGTCGCCGGCTGTTCCGTTGGCGCCGCGCTGCAGTTGGCCGTTGCTGATAATGCCGGAGCCGATGCCGGTGGCCACCTTGATCAGCAGGAAGTTGTCTTCATCCGGCCAGTAGGCGGTCCGTTCGCCCAGTGCCATAATGTTCACGTCGTTGTCCACCAGGACGGGCACCGGCATGGAGCGCTGCACGTAGCGGACCACGTCGAACCCGTCCCAGCCGGGCATGATGGGCGGTTTGACCGGCCGTCCGGTGGCATGTTCCACCGGGCCTGGGAGTCCGATCCCCACTCCCGAGAGGTCGTTTGCACTCCTGCCGGCCTTGCCGAGCAGGGAACGGCCTTCTTCCACCACGCGGTGCAGGACAGCTTCGGGGCCGTCGGCAACATCCTGGACGAGCCGCTGCTCGGCCAGGACGTTGCCGCCCAGGTCAGTGACGGCAACAATCACGTGGGTGGCGCCGACGTCGACGGCCAGCACCGCGCGCGCCGCCGGGTTGAAGGCAAAGCGCGACGGCGGCCTGCCGCCACTGGAGTTCGCCTCCCCCGCCGGGCCCACGAGTCCTGAATGGATCAGTGCGTCGATCCGCGACGCCACGGTGGAACGGGCAAGCCCCGTACTCAACGCAAGTTCCGCGCGGGTCCGTGCCTTGCCGTCCCGAAGCAACTGGAAGAGATCGCCGGCGCGGGAGAGACTGCCGCCATTGTCAGGGGCGACGGCGTCAGTAACGGGCGTTGAGCTCATGAGTCAGTGATAGCACATGGAGCTTCTGCATGTCACACCACAAAAGAATGTCATCAACTTAGCAACTTTTGCTTGACGTTCGACAAAAGTCCCTCTAGCTTGAGTGTGAGCCGGCTCACCCCACCGTGGGTTTCCAGGACTGGCCCGGTTTCTCTATTCGCGACTACAAAGAGGTAAGAGCTTGTCGAGCCAATCCCAGGCAGCACCCGCCGTCCTCGGCGTCGGAATACTCGGCGCCGGCCCGGTAACGCAGGCTATCCACCTGCCATCCCTTGCCCGGCTGCAGGACATCCTCGAAGTCCGTCACATCATGGACGTTGACCCCGCAGTTGCGGAGTCCGTGGCGAACCGGGTGGGAGCAGCCTTCAGCACCAGCATGGGGGAACTGCTCGCGGACCCTTCGGTGGACGTGGTGGCCATCTGCAGCCCGCACCAGTTCCATGCCGCCCAGGTCATCGCGGCCTGCCGTGCAGGCAAAAAGGCAGTGCTGTGCGAGAAGCCGTTTGCCATGAGCGGCGACGAGGCCGCCAGCATCTCGGCCGTCTCTGCTGAAACCAGGATCCCCATCATCGTCGGAGCAATGCACACCTTCGATCCGGGCTGGCTCGCGGCTGAGGCCGCGTGGGGCGACCTCCCGGAACAGGTTCACACCATCAGGTCCTCCATCGTCCTGCCGCCCAATCCCCGGTTCGAGGACTTCGCCACCGAGATCGTGGGGCGCACCCCCATGCCGGCACGTGACAGCACCGATCCGGAGGTCATCAAGGCGATGCTCACCGGCGGAGTGATGGGCCTGGCTATCCATGACCTGCCCCTGGTGCGGCGGTTCACCCCCGATTTCGCGGCCGTGGAAGTGCTCTACGCCGAGATCGTCAAGCCCTTCGGCTACGTGATCTCCCTCCGGGCAGGCCACGTCACCATCGAACTGCGGGCGGCCATGAACGCCACGTGGGAGCCGGCCTGGGAGTTCGAAGCCATCGGTGACGACGCCGCCCTCAAGATCAACTTCACCCCCTCCTACGTGCACGCCGGCTCGGCAACGGCCCAGCTGCGCCAAGCAGGGAAAACCACTGTCCTTGGCCCGTTCGGCCACAACGGCTACGAAGGTGAATGGCGCGCCCTGGCAGACCTGGCCAGGGGTAACGGCCAGGCCCCTTCCGGTGAGACCCTCATCCACGACCTCGAGTTCGCCCTGGCCATAGCCGAGGCGGCTGCCGCCCGGGTGGACGTCCAAGCAGCAACCCGCCCGGGGGCCACAGTATGACCGCCCAGCTGTCAGTCCAGGCAGACGCCGACGCCGAAGCGGCAGGCGCCGTCGCCGCCGTCGTCTCTTCCCTCCCCGTTTCCCTCAAGCCCGCCGATGCTGCTGCCGACCTCGTCGCCATTGCGGGCTCAGCAGGCTGGACCGGACGTGCGGACGCCGCTATCCGCCACGGCGCCAAGGGGGTCGTAGTAGTCAACCCGCAGGCTGAGGATCCTGCTGCGCTGGCCGCCGTCGCAAAGGAGCACGGCGCGGCAGTGATCCTTGACCAGCAGTGGGCAGGAAATCCGGTACTGGCAGAGACGCAAAAAGACGTCCGGGTCCTCTTGGCGAAGAATCTGGCCGACGCCGTCCTGGTGGACTCCGTGGCACAAGCCGCGGCTGGAAGCGATGCCGCAGCGCTGTTGACCGAGCACCTGGCCGCGATCCACGCCTGCGGGGTTGAGGTGTCCGGATGGACGCCAGTGCAACGCACCCCGCACGGCTACGTGGTGGCCGGCAAGCTTTCCAACGGTGCGCCCCTGGTATTGCACGGCGTCCTGACGTCCGCAGCGCCGGCCACCGCAAGAGTGTCCATCCTGACAGCCTCCGGGCGTGCCGACGTCGTACTTCCCGATCCATCCGCCGCCTGGCCCGCGGAAGTACGCACCGTCACCGCAGGCGGCGCCACGACCCTTCCCTCGCTTTACGAATCCACCCACCGGCACAGCTGGACGCGGCTCCGCGACCAGCTGCTGTCCGGCACACCGGGCAGCGATCTTGAGCAGTTCGCCGCCCTGACCTCCACAGTCCGCCAGCTCACCGTCTGACCGCAGTACCAGCACTTCCTCTTTATGCAGTAGCTCCTTCAACACTCAGTGACGAGAAGGACCGGCCAGCTCAACGGACCGGCTCCCGAAAGGAAAACCATGTTCAACAAATCCTCCGCAGCATCTTCCGCACTCTCCCGCCGAGGCTTCCTCGGCCTGACCGCCGCAGCCGCATCGGTTCCGCTCCTGGCAGCCTGTGGCGGCGGCTCCGCATCGCAGGGCGGCGGCGCCAGCGGCGTCATCAAGCTCTGGGACATGCCCTGGGCCACGCCCGCCTATAACGACGCCGCAAAGAAGATCGCGGAAGGCTATGCCCCCGCGTCGGGCAATCTCAAAGCAAGCTATCAGACCATCCAGTGGAACAACTTCTACCAGACGTTCTCCTCGGCCATCGCCTCCAAGACCGGACCAGCGGTGTCCACCGGTGGTGGCTTCCAGGCCTTCCAGTTCGAGAAGCAGGGCCAGATCGCGTACGCGGACAAGGTCATTGACCAGCTCAAGAGCAACGGCCAGTTCGACGACTTCCTGCCGGGCGTCCTCGAACCGTTCAAGTCGGACAAGGGCTACGTGGCCGTTCCGTGGCAGCTGGACATGCGGGTGATGTGGTACCGGAAGTCGCTGTTCGAGCAGGCCGGCGTGGAGGTGCCAAAGGACTGGGCTTCCCTCCTTGAGGCAGGCAAGAAGCTCAAGACCATCGGCGCCTTCGGCTTCGCAACCGGCTCCGGCGCCGGCAACAACATCGGCAACCACTCCATGATCATGATGATGGTCAACAACGGCGGCGGAGTGTTCAGCAAGGACGGCGAACTGGACGTCATGAACGACCGCAACGTCGAAGCCATCGAGTTCCTCCTCGAACTGGTGTCCAACGGAATCATCGACCCGGCGTCGGTGAGCTACACGACCGAAAACCTCAACGCCATGTGGAAGGACAAGAAGGCAGCCTTCGGCCCCTACGTTCTGGGCGTGCCCCAGCGGGTGGGCGACACCTCCGGAGACATTGTGGTGGCCAGCCCCATCGCCGGACCGCACGGCGACAAGGGCGGACTTGTGTTCCCGAACAACATCATGATGTACACGAACACTCCGTCGCAGGAATCCTCCGAAGCCTTCCTGGTCCACTACATGAGCCAGCTGAAGGAACTGTGGAAGCAGAAGCTCATGAACGCCCTGCCGGTCTTCAAATCCATCACCGAACTCCCCGAGTTCTCGAGCGATCCGAACAACGTAAAGATCGTCAAGGAATGGCAGCCCATCGCCAAGACCTTCGCATCCCAGGGAACCGTACTCAACGACAACCTCGCAGTACTCGACGGCGGCCAGGCCCTGAACCAGTTCACCCAGACCGTCCTCACCGGCAAGACCGACGCGAAGTCCGCACTGCAGGCGTTCGAGTCCGGCCTTAAATCCGTCATCAAGAAATAAGCGGCCCTTTCCATGGCACTGACAACAGCAAAATCCGGCCTCAGCCGGGCCCGCCGGGGAATTGCTCCCGGCGGGCCCGGGGGCACCGCAAACCGCAAAAGCAAACTCAGCGCGCAGACCAGCCGGACGTTCTTCTGGCTCCTGCTGCCTTCGATCATCCTGCTCGTGCTCATCCACGGCTACCCCTTGGTTGAGGCAGGCGTGCAGGCCACCCATGACGGCTCGCTGATCGAGACGGGCAACTTCGTCGGCGGCGAGAACTTCGCCAACGTCCTCAGCTCCGACGCCTTCTGGCGTGCAGCCCGATTCACCCTGCTGTTCACCATCGTCGGAGTCTTCGGCTCCTGGCTCGTGGGCCTGGGGCTCGCACTCCTGCTCCGCACGAAGATTCCCGCGGGCAGCACCTTCAAGGTCCTGCTGCTCCTGCCCTGGGTGGTCCCGATCGTGGTGTCCTCCACTGCCTGGAACTGGCTCGTCGCAACGCCCGGCAGCCTGGTTCCCTCCCTGTTCCGGAACCTCGGCCTCGGCACCCCGCTCTTCCTCGCCGACCCCACCCTCGCCGCCGTCACCGTCATGGTGTTCAAAGTATGGATCAGCTTCCCCTTCATGATGATGATGATTTCGGCGGCCTTGGCCTCCGTGGACAGCACCGTCTACGAGGCGGCAAGCATGGACGGCGCCACCCCCTGGCAGCAGTTCAGCCAGATCACTCTGCCACTGATCGCCCGGTCCACATACATCAGCTGGATCCTGATGACCATCTTCTGCGTCAACGATTTCCCCACCATCTATCTGCTCACCGGCGGCGGCCCGGTGGACGCCACCACGTCCCTCGTTGTCCTGGCCTACCGCAGCGTCTTCCAGGACTTCCAGACCGGACCCGGCGTCGCCATCGCTTTCCTCATGACCATGACCCTGGTGGTCGTCTCCGTACTCCTGTACCGCCAGATCCGAAAGTCGAGCGTCGAATAATGAGCGCAGTAGTCCACGCCCATCCCGAGTCCGGCCCTCTCCTCGGCGTCGCCGGCCCAACCAATAACCGCCGCGTCCTCTCTGAGGCCGGCCACACCGGTCAGTGGTGGCGGTTCGTCCTGATCCTGGCCATCACCGTGATTGTCCTCGTGCCCATCATGGTCACGGTGGTGCTCGCCTTCACGCCCGGCCCCACCAGCACCTCCACCGGCTTCACGCTGGAGAACTTTGGCTCGGTCTTCTCAGAAACGCTGGCCTCCACCTGGCTGCAGAACAGCCTCATCACCACCCTCAGCACGGTGGCCGTGTCCGTGGCTGTCGCAGCGCCCGCCGGGTACGTCCTTTCCCGCGGCCGCAGCAAGGCCGTCTCCGGCTACTCGCTGCTGCTGTTTGTTATGCAGTCCCTGCCTATCATCACCTCGGTGGTGCCACTGTTCATCCTGTTCGCAGGGATGGGCCTCGTGGACAACCTGATGGGCCTGACCATCATCTACGTCGGCTCCACCATGACAGTGGCCACCTGGATGATGGCCGCCTACTTCGACTCCATCCCGATGAGCCTGGAAGAAGCCGCCTGGATCGACGGCTGCTCCGTTTTCGGCTCCTTCACCAAGGTAGTGTTGCGGAACTCGCTGCCGGGCATCCTCTCGACGGCGATCTTCGCCTTCCTGCTGGCCTGGAACGACTACCTCGTTGCCATCGTGTTCCTGCGCTCCACCGAGATCTTCACACTGCCCATGGGCGTGCAGTCCTTCTTCCAGCAGAACCAGACGGACTGGACCTCAGTCATGGCCCTCGCCGTGGTCATGATGCTCCCGCCGGTCATCGTCTTCGCCGCGCTGAACAAGTACTTCAGCGTGGGCGGTATCGGCGGATCCCTCGCCGGCCGCTAGCCTCAAAACCAACTTGTCTTCCAGAACCGACAACTCCCGTAAAGGAAACACGATGTCCTACTCGATCCAGCTTTACACCCTGCGCAACGCCATCCAGGAGGATCTGCCCGGCACCATCCGCAAGGTCGCGGAGATCGGCTTCACCCAGGTTGAGCCCTACAACTTCGTGGCCACGGCCAAGGAACTCGGCGCCGCGCTGAAGGAAAACGGCCTCACCGCCCCGTCCGGACACGCACCCCTCCTCAGCCAGGACCAGGACGAAATCTTCGCGGCAGCCAAAGAACTGGGCATCACCACCGTGATCGACCCCTACCTTCCAGCCGAGCACTGGCAGTCCGCCGAGGACATCCAGGCCACCGCAGCCAAACTCAATGCAGCGGCCAAGAAGGGTGCCGAGCACGGCATCCGCGTGGGTTACCACAACCACGCGTGGGAACTTGAATCAACCATCGAGGGCCGCACGGCGCTGGAGTACTTCGCGGACCTCCTGGACCCCGAACTGGTCCTCGAAGTGGACACCTACTGGGTTGCCGTGGGCGGCCAGGACCCGGTGGACATCCTCACCAAGCTGGGCAGCCGGGTCAAGCTGATCCACATCAAGGACGGCCCGCTGAACACGGACACCAAGGCCCAGCAGCCCGCGGGCAAGGGCAACGTCCCGGTTCTGGACGTCATCGCCGCAGCAAAATCCCTGGAAGTGGGCGTGGTGGAGTTCGACGACTACGCAGGCGACATCTTCGAAGGCATCGCGGAGAGCCTCGCCTACCTTAATGCCGCACAGGGCACCGGCACAGCCGGAGCACGCGCATGAGCCACGCAGCATCGACCCGCCGCGGCCCGGTGGGAGTTGCCGTCATCGGCGCCGGGAACATCAGCAAGCAGTACCTGGACAACCTCACCGTCTTCCCGGACCTCAAAGTCCATGTGATCGCGGACCTCTTTGAGGAAGCCGCCGAAGCCCGCGCCAAGGAATACGGCATCGCGGAGTGGGGCGGCGTGGACGCGGCACTGAACCACCCCGACGTCGAAATCATCGTCAACCTCACCATCCCCGCAGCGCACGTGGAGGTGGCCACCGCCGCCGTCAATGCCGGCAAACATGTCTGGACGGAGAAGCCCTTCTCCCTGGACCGCGCCTCAGGGCTCGGCCTGCTCAAAACCGCGGACGCCGCCGGCATCCGCCTCGGCTGCGCCCCGGACACGTTCCTGGGCGCCGGGCTGCAGACCGCTTTGCGGCTCATCGAACGCGGCGACATCGGCACGCCATTGACCGCCATGACCACGTTCCAGACTCCCGGTCCGGAATCCTGGCACCCCAACCCGGCTTTCCTTTTCCAGCACGGCGCGGGCCCGCTCTTCGACATGGGCCCGTACTACCTCACCACCTTGATCCAGGCGTTCGGCTCCATCCGCAAGGTGGCCGCCGTCGGCTCCAAGGCCAAGGAAGTCCGGGTCATTGGTTCAGGGCCCAAGGCCGGCGAGGAGTTCACCGTCGAGGTGCCCACGCATGTGTCGGCCATGGCGCAGTTCGAGAGCGGCGCGTCCTCGCACAGCGTCTTCTCCTTCGAATCCCCCCGTGTGCGGATGGGCTTCGTGGAAATCACTGGCACGGAAGCCACGCTGTCCCTGCCGGACCCCAACTATTTCGACGGCGACATCCGCCTGTGGCGTGCCGGTGACGAGGACTGGACCACCGTCCCGGCCACGGGACCCGCCAACGGCCGTGGCATGGGCGTCCTGGACATGGCGCGCTCCATCCGCGCCGGGGTGCCACACCGCGCCACGGGCGACCTGGCCTACCACGTCCTGGACTCCATGGTCTCAATCACCGAATCCATGGAATCCGGAACTTTCGTGGACGTCGAAAGCTCTGCTCCGGCATCCCCAGCCCTCCCTGAGGACTGGGCGCCGGAAACCGCTACCCTCTAGGAGACCCACCATGACCTCACACGAACCAGCGAACAATCCGCGCCCGGAGCTCAAAAAACTGGGTGTGGCGATGATCGGTTATGCGTTCATGGGCAAAGCCCACTCGAACGCGTGGCGGAACGTCGCCAGCTACTTCGATGTCCCGGCGTTTGAGCAGAAGGTCCTGGTGGGCCGGGACGCCGCCGGGGTTGCCGAGGCCGCCGGGAAGTACGGCTGGGCTGAAACGTCCACCGACTGGCGGACGGTCATCGAACGCGATGACATCGACATCGTTGACATTTGCGCCCCGGGCTGGCTGCACGCCGAGATCGCAATCGCCGCCCTCGAGGCGGGCAAGCACGTGCTTCTGGAGAAGCCGCTGGCCAACACCCTGGCTGAGGCCGAGGCCATGACGGCAGCGGCGCAGACTGCCCGGGCAGCAGGAGTGCAGTCCATGGTGGGGTTCAACTACCGGCGCGTCCCGGCCCTGGCCCTCGCGAAGGAGCTGATTGCGGAGGGCAGGCTGGGGACCGTCCGGCACGTCCGTGCCGCCTACTTCCAGGACTGGCTCGCTGATGACAGTGCACCCATGACGTGGCGGCTCAAAAAGGAGACCGCGGGCTCAGGGGCGCTCGGGGACATCGCCTCCCACGCGATCGACCAGGTGCTGTTCCTGCTCGGGGACCAGGTCACCGACGTGTCCGGCCGGACCCACACGTTCACCACGCAGCGTCCCGGAGCTGCCGGACTGGAGGACGTGACGGTCGACGATGCCGCTTGGGCAACACTGTCCCTCTCCTCCGGAGCAATCGCCTCCGTGGAGGTCTCCCGGGTAGCCACCGGCCGGAAGAACTCGCTGAAACTGGAGATCTACGGGGAAAAAGGCGCCATTCTTTTCGATCTGGAGAACCTGAACGAACTGGGATTCCTGGACGCCACCGGGCCCGCCCGCGAGCAGGGCTTCCGCCGGATCCTGGTCAATGAACCAGAGCATCCGTACCTTGCAGCATGGTGGCCGCAGGGCCACATCATCGGCTGGGAGCACACGTTCACGCACGAGGTCCGCGATTTCCTGTTGGCGGTCGACGCTGGGACCGAACCCTTGCCGTCGTTCGAGGACGGCCTCACCGTCCAGCGGATCCTGAACGCCATTGAAGAATCCGCCGCCGCGAAAAGTTCCATCATCCAACTGGCCGGCGCCCCGGCCGGCACGCCGACAGCCCTGACCGCTACTTCTGAAGGAGCCTGACATGCCCCGCCCCTATACCCTGTTCACCGGCCAGTGGGCCGACCTCCCCTTCGAGGAAGTCGCCCGCCTGGCCTCCGGCTGGGGCTATGACGGCCTCGAAATCGCCGTCTCCGGGGACCACCTGGACGCCTGGCGCTGGGACGAACCCGGTTATGTCGAGTCCAAGCTCGCCGTCCTGGACAAGTACAACCTCAAGGTCTGGGCCATCTCCAACCACCTCAAGGGCCAGGCCGTGTGTGATGACCCCATCGACTTCCGCCACGAAGCGATCGTGGGCGCGAAAGTCTGGGGCGACGGAGATCCCGAGGGCGTCCGCACCCGCGCCGCCGAGGAGATGAAACACACCGCCCGGCTGGCCAAGGCACTCGGCGTGGACACCGTCGTCGGATTTACCGGCTCCTCGATCTGGCAGTACGTGGCCATGTTCCCGCCCGTCCCCGCCGCCGTGATCGAGGCCGGGTACCAGGACTTCGCCGACCGCTGGAACCCCATCCTGGACGTCTTCGACGAATGCGGCGTCCGGTTCGCCCACGAAGTCCACCCTTCCGAAATCGCCTACGACTACTGGACCACCGTCCGCACCCTCGAAGCGATCGGCCACCGGCCCGCGTTCGGCCTGAACTGGGACCCCTCCCACTTCATGTGGCAGGGCATCGACCCCGTCTCGTTCATCTGGGACTTCAAGGACCGGATCTACCACGTCGACTGCAAGGACACGAAGCTCCGCCCCACCGGCCGGAACACCGTCATGGGCTCCCACCTGCCGTGGGGCGACCCTCGCCGGGGCTGGGACTTCGTCTCCGCTGGCCGCGGCGACGTGCCCTGGGAATCGTCCTTCCGCGCCCTGACCGCCATCGGCTACAACGGCCCCATCAGCATCGAATGGGAAGACGCCGGCATGGACCGCCTGCACGGCGCCCCAGAAGCCCTCGCAGCGCTGAAGAAGTTCGACTTCCCCGCCTCCCAGACCAGCTTCGACGCCGCTTTCAGCACGAAGCCCTAGGAAGCGCACGTAGAATCCCGGCATGACCCACACGATTCGAAAGGCAACAACGGACGACGGCGGCCCGCTCGCCGAACTGGCGGCCGTCACCTTCCCGCTGGCGTGCCCGCCGTCGTCGTCACCGGAGGACATTGCCGCGCACGTGGCCAACACGCTCAGCGAACGGCACTTCGGGGAGTATCTGGCGGATCCTGATGTCACAGTCCTGGTCATCGACGCCGACGGCGGGCTCCGCGGCTACAGCCTGCTCGTCAACCGGCCAGCGAAGGATCCGGATGTCGCGTCGGCGCTGAAGGTCCTGCCCTCCATGGAGCTCAGCAAATGCTACGTCCACCCCGACCACCACGGCCTGGGCGCGGCCGCCGGACTGATGCACGCCAGCCTCCATGCAGCGGCAGAAGCGGGCGCGGCCGGGGTGTGGCTTGGTGTCAACAGCCAGAACGCGCGGGCCATCCGTTTCTACGAAAAGTCCGGCTTCCACAAGGTGGGCAGCAAGTCCTTCCGGCTGGGGACCACCGTGGAGCACGACTTCGTCCTTGAGCGGGCCCTGCCCTAAGCGCTCCCCGAGAAACCTGCCGCTAGTCGCCGGCCCGTCCGCCCAGGCGCTCGTCGAGGGGCGGACGCGGTTCCTTCAGCAGCCAGCCGCACTGGGAGGCCGTCGATGCGGCCCTCCCTCCCGCGCGCGCTGATGGCCACACGCGAAGTCCCCAGCAGGACGTTCTCGGCCCTGAAGTCCCCGATTTCGGATGGGAGAATCGGTGCCAGATGCACCACGTTGCGGGTAAAGTCCGGGTCGAATCGCAGCAGGATCCGTGCAAGCTGGATGGGAGCTGCAGCGGCCCAGGCCTGGGGCGAGCATGCCGTGGGATAAGGCACGGGACCATGGAATTCAGACCGGTCGAACCCGCAGAACAGCTCCGGCAGCCGGCCGTCGAAGTGTTCGGCGGCGTCCAGGATCCCGCTGGCGATCTTCATGGCCTCGTCAACGAATCCATAGCGCATCAGCCCTGTAGCCACGAGCGCCGTATCGTGCGGCCACACCGATCCGTTGTGATAGCTGACAGGGTTGTAGGCGCCCATGTCCGAAGCCAGGGTCCGGATCCCCCAGCCGGTGAACAGTTCGGGGGACATCAGGCGCTCCGCCACTGAAGGAGCCTTTTCCTCGTCCACGATGCCCACCCACAGGCAGTGGCCCATATTGGATGTGCATGCGTCAACCGGAGTCTTGTCCTTGTCCAGCGCGATCGCGAAGTAACCCCTGTCCGGCAGCCAGAACTTCTCGTTGAAGGCTTCCTTCAGGGCGATTGCCCGCTCGGCCCAGTGGTGCTCTGTCTCAGCATCCCTGGCCCAGCGCGCCAGCAGGGATCGGCCCACATAGGCGGAGTAGACGTAGCCCTGGACCTCGCACAGGGCAGTGGGTGGTTCGGCCATCCGCCCGTCGGCAAAGTTGATCCCGTCCCAGGAGTCCTTCCAGCCCTGGTTAAGGAGACCGTGCGGGTTGGGGCGAAGGTATTCCACAAAGCCGTCGCCGTCACGGTCGCCGTATTTTTCAATCCAGTCGAGGGCCCGGTCGGCGTGGGGAATCAGCGAATCGATGATGTCCTCGGACAGTCCCCAGCGGCTCAGTTCGCCCAGGAGACTGACAAAGAGCGGGGTGGCATCCGCTGTGCCGTAGTACGCGGTTCCGCCCAGCGACAGCCCCGCAGTCACGCCCAGCCGCACCTCGTGCGGGAGGCGGCCCGGCTCTTCCTCGGAGTCTGGGTCCACTTTCGAACCCTGGAGGGTTGCCAGCGTCTGGAGGGTTCCGGCCGCCAACGTGGGGTCAACCAGCAAGGACATGTAGGAGGACAGGAGCGAATCCCGGCCAAACAGTGCCATGAACCAGGGCGCCCCCGCAGCCACCGCCGCGCGGTCCGGGTGCTCGGCGTCGAAAATCCGCAAGGAGCCCAAATCGCTTTGGCTCCGGCGCAGGGTTGCCTCGATATTGCCGTTCGCGACGCTGATGCGGGGAATATGTTCTTCCCACGCCAAGTGCCGCTGCACGCCTACGCGGCCGCGCGGTTGCCCTTCTTCCGTGAACGGCGCCGCGGGTCCCACACCGTTGATGAGCGGGACCACTATGACGCTGGTTGACCACTCGCCACGCGCCGGAATGATTGCGTGGAAGCGAAGCATCTCGGTGGAGATTTCGGCGCCGGCTGCGCGGATGGCGGAGCCGCGCCTCTGACCGTTACGGAGGGCCTCGATCAGCAGCCCGCCGTCGCTGACAGTTCGGCTCACCCGCGCGCCCTGCGGAGTCCGCCCGCCCTTGACGTCGAAAAGGTCGGCCTGATCGGCGTCAACCAACAGTTCGATATCGCAGTCCACGGCTTCCGCTGAGTAGTTTTCCAGTGTGATGTCGTCCTGCAGCCCGGGTCCGATATGACGGACCTGGCGGACTACCAGTGGACTGTCGAACCTGCCGCCGGGCCACTGGGCGCGGCCCACGAACGTGGCCTCGTAGGTGTTCGGCCGTTGCGCCACCAGCGGCTCACGGATCGCGCCGTTGACCCGCAGGATCCACCGGGACACAATCCGGGTGTCCTGGTAGAACGCGCCATTCGTTTCACCGTCGGCACTGATGTCGCCGCTCCGGGAAGAGATACAGAAGGAAGACCCTTCCACCACCGTTATGGCCTCAGCACCGCCAACATCAGCCTCAGTGTCGGCATTCCATGCAGTCATGGATGCGCTCCTCCCTCATGAACGCCTGCTAGAGACCGGGCCCGGTTCCAACGCCCCGATATCTGCTCTCCCTACTTGATTCTGGCCCACATGGGAAGCATCCGGAACCCCGGGAAACCGACTCGTTTCCAACAGTTTTGTATAGAGGTCCAGGTGGTTGCCCACCATCCTTTCGGTGCTGAACAGCTTGAGGGCCCGGTCCCGGCAATGCGCCCTGTCCAGCTGTGCCGCAAGGGGCAGGAAGGTGTGCAGGCTGTCCGTGGGCCCAAGGTAGCCCGTCTTTCCATGGTCCACAATCTCCGGTGCGGATCCGATCGGAGTTCCCACCACCGGAGTGCCGGTTGAAAGGGATTCAATCATCACCAGCCCAAACGGCTCGGACCATTGGATGGGGTTCAGGAACGCCATCGCCTCACCCATGAGCTGAAACTTGTCGGTGTCCCCCAGCTCGCCCAGGAAATCCTCATTGGAGCCCAGGAGCGGCTCAATGACGGAGCGGAAGTACGCGATCTCGTCCGGCTCGCGCATCTTGGCCGCGATCCGCAGCCGAATGCCGGCCCTGCGCGCGATGTGGATGGCTTCGAGAACGCCTTTATCCGGGCAAATCCTGCCGACAAAGCAGACGTACCCGCCTGCGCCGGAACCGACCGGGACGGCAGAGACGTCCATTCCGTGATGGATCACGCGGGTGATCGGAACATCCGGCACACGGGAAGCCTGGTCACGTGAGATTCCGATGATGGCTGTGTCGGCAGCCATCGCGCGGTACAAATCGGCCGACGCCGGGGTGAGGGGGCCGTGAATGGTGGTCACCACGGGGGCGCGGGACCTTCGCCGGGCCACCAGCGGCCCAGCCAGCGTGTGGTCGTGGATTATGTCCACGTCCCCCAGGCCTTCATAAGCCCTGATGACATGGCTGAGCTCTGAAAGTGTGAACCCCAATGCAGCCGGCTCGGATGGCCGCATCCCCGGCACCAGCGGCGCCGGACACGTGCTGTCCGACGCTGCAGCCAACAACACCTCGTGCCCTGCGGCGATGAGTCCCCGGGCCAGGGAGTCAACAACCCGTTCGACGCCCCCATACCCGGCCGGGGGAACCGGAATCCATGGTGCCGCGACAAGTCCTATCCGCATACTGTGCCTCCGGGAGGATCGCAGTCCGAGTCCCCCGACCGACTGATGTGTTCAGAATGGCCTCTGCTTAACCGTTGCTTCGACTATCGCCCCGCGCGGGGAGCCATTTCAAGGCCCAATGTGACAAATCCGACACGGCCCGCGGGGAATGGGTGTCTGACCTGCACAGTTGTGGCAAGCATGAAGATTGAGATCTGGTCAGACGTCGCGTGTCCGTGGTGCTACATCGGCAAGCGCCGCTTCGAGGCCGCCCTGGCCGAGTTCCCGCACCGCGACGCTGTGGAGGTGAAGTGGTGCAGCTACCAGCTGGACCCCACCCTCCCGGAGCACTACCACGGCACGGAGCTGGAGTACCTGAGCACGCGCAAGGGCATGGCCCCGGCGCAGGTCTCGCAGATGTTTGACCACGTCACCGCACAAGCCAAGGGCGAGGGCTTGGACTACCGGTTCGACCAGGTGGTAGTGGCCAACAGCTTCACCGCCCACCGCCTGATCCACCTCGCGGCCGAGCACGGTCAGCAGGATGCCGCCAAGGAACGCCTGCTGAGCGACCACTTCGAGCACGGCAAGGACATCGGCAGCGCCGAATACCTCACGACTCTGGGCCAGGAGCTGGGCCTCAACCCCGATGCAGTCGCCGAACTCTTCACCACGGACAAATACGCCGACGACGTCCGCTTCGATTTCGAGGAAGCCCGCGCCCTGGGCATCACGGGTGTCCCATTCTTCGTGATTGACCGAAAGTTCGGCCTCTCTGGTGCCCAGCCTGCCGCAACGTTCACGGCGGCGCTCAACCAGGCCTGGCAGGAGACGAACCCGCTGGTTCTGGTTAACGCCGCGGACGGCAACGACGGCGAGGCCTGCGGCCCGGACGGCTGCGCGGTCTGAACGATCCGGGGCAACACACGGACCCAACTCCGGGTTTACTGACACATCGCGATAAAGTGTCTGCATGCCCAGGATTTCGGCGGCCAACAACGCCGCGCAACGCGCCGAGACGCAACGCCGGGTCCTGACAGCGTTCGGGGAACTCCTGTTCACCCACGGCCTGCCCGGACTGACCATGACAGACGTCGCCCGGCATGCCGGGGTGGGGCGCACCGCGGTCTACAACTACTACGCGGATATCGAAGAACTGCTGATCTCTTACGCCCTGGACGAGACCGAGCGATTCCTCGCCGAACTCCGCGAGTCACTGAGCACGCTCGAGAACCCCGTCGAACGGCTGGCCCTCTACGTGCGCACCCAGGTGGAGGACCTCAGCCGCCGCCACCTCCCGCCCGGACCGGCGATGGCGGCGGTGCTGTCGCCGTCGTCCTTTGCGAAACTGGCCGACCACGTGGGTGAACTCAGCGTCCTGCTGCAGGGCATCCTCCGGGACGGCATGGCGCAGGGGTACCTGCCGCGGGCGGACATTGGCCAGCAGGCGCAGCTCATCCACGGCACACTCTCCTCCAGCGCGGCACGCGGCAGCAACGAGCCCGCGGAACTTGAGGCCCGGGTCACCCGCACCGTGCGGTTCATCCAACTGGGCGCCGGAGCAAGGTTCGACGACAACGGCGCACCCCTGCGGGTCAGCCTCCCCTTGCCGTAAACCCCTGCGTTGCTCTATCACTTCCGGTCGTCATCCGGCTGCTTTAACGACCAGACGTGATAGAGCAACGGCAAATGGTCAGGGGCCGGCCGTCGGAATAACCGGCCACTTGGCATCGTCAGCGATCCGGCGGCTTTCACGCGGGCAGCTGAGCTTCCCTGGCGTCTGGTCCACACGGTCCGCGGCGGCCAGCTCTTTGTAATCGCTGGAAAGGATCACGTCTACGCTGGCGTCCGTCCGGCCATCCTGGAAGTAGTCGGAGCCCGGCAGGTTCCGCTGGACGCTGAAGGCCGCAGACTGACCGGCAGCCCCGGAAACCACTGCGGCCACGCCGCGGAAGCCGGCCTCCGTGTTGGCCACGGCCCCCACCACAAACTTCCGGACCAGCAACTCATCCGCCACGGAGCGAGCCAGCCCGGGACGGCTGGTGGAGTTGTAGACGTTGAGGTTGATTTTGTCGTTGGGCGTGTAGTCAAAGGTGGCCCCGGGACAGGTGGCCCGGGGCTCATCGCTGCCCGGCGTCGTCGGAAGCTTCAGGTGCCCGCTCATGATGGCCAGCGCAACGATGATGGCGCCGGCAATGAGGCCCAGCAGCAAAACCAGGACCACGCCATGCACCACGCGCCGGCGCAACCGCACCGGATTGTCGGGGTCGCCGGCAGCCTCAAACGTGGCCCGCAGTTCAGGGCCGGTGACAACGTGGTGGCCGTGCAGGACGCTGGCGTCCCTGGGTTTCCTAGCCATCTATGACCAGCACGCGGGCGTGGATGGCGGTCCGCTGGTGCAGCGCTGTCCGGACGGCGCGGTGCAGGCCGTCCTCCAGGTACAGGGTTCCCTGGTACTGCACCACGTGGGGGAAGAGGTCACCGAAAAAGGTGGAGTCTTCGGCCAGGAGCGCTTCGAGGTCCAGCGTCCGTTTGGTGGTCACCAGTTCGTCCAGGCGGACAGGGCGCGGCGGCAGCGACGCCCACTGTTTGGGCGTGTTGAAACCATGGTCGGGATACGGGCGTCCCTCGCCCACAGCTTTGAAGATCACCATGCCACCCTAGGCAGCTTGGCGGCCCAAGAGAAGTGTCCGGCCCGCAGCAGCCCAAGGTTGTAGCCAAACAGTGACCATGTGTCGCATGCCGCGGACTTTGCCCCGCCCGGCGCAGGATCGGAGTCTCCTGGCTGACACAATGGAGCCATGACTGCACCCGAATTCCCTGCCAGCACCACGCCCGGCGTCCGCCTGCCGTCCACCCCGCCGCTCGCCCTCCTGCTCGACGTCGACGGACCCGTGGCCAGCCCCGTGACCCGCGACGTGAAACCGGGCATCATTGCCGATCTTGTGGCGCTGGCCACCGCCGGGATCCCGGTCGTTTTCAATACCGGCCGCTCCGATGCGTTCATCCGGGAGCAGGTCATGGTGCCGATGATCGCCGCCGGTATTCCCGCAGGGACGGTCATCCACGCCATTTGCGAAAAGGGTGCCGTGTGGTTCAGTTACACCGCTGCCGGGCCCGGCCCCATCCACGTTGATCACGAACTTGCTGTACCCAAGGCCTACGGCGATGACGTCCGCAGGCTCGTGGCCGAGGACTACTCCAGGCACATGTTTTTTGACGAGACGAAACGCGCCATGGTGTCCGTTGAGCAGCACATCGAGGTGCCTTCCGCCGATTACCTGGCCGAACAGCAGCTTTTCGACTCCGACGCCATGGACCTGATGGCCCGCCACGGCATGGGCGTGGTCCGATTGGAGCACCACGCACCGAATTCCGACGACGAGGTGGACTACCGCGTCGATCCCACCATCATTTCCACCGATATTGAGTCGGTGCGGCTGGGCAAGGACCTCGGCGCCAGCCGCGCGGTGGAGTTGCTGGCGGCGCAGGGCATCACGCCGCAGGCGTGGCGGACCGTGGGGGATTCCCGCACGGACTACGCCATGGCGGACTGGCTGCACCACAATGACCATCCCGTGAAGCACGTTGATGTCCGCCCGGCGGACGGCGTTCCGGTCAAACCTTATGACGTGTTGACGGCCACCGATCTGGGGCTTGGGGAAGATGTCATTCACGACGACGCCGGCGGAGCTTTCCTGCGCAGCTGGCGGGAGGCAATGGTCAGCTGAGCCCGTCCCCGGCCGGCAGCGCCCGTTTGGGGGCCGCCGTTTTGGGGGCCGCGCTATTATTCAGGTAAGAACGCTTACCACTTACCCGCGACGGAGACAACCATTACAGAAGCACCTGTCCAGGACGAGATCTACTACGGCGGCCAGGCGTCCGTAGAACCGCGCACCCACGCCGAGGTGACATCTCCGGCGGCTGAGGCGCGACTCAAACACCGGCCTGACGTCGTCCGGCACAAGGGCAGGTATGCCCTGATCAACCACAACCGGACGCCGTACCAGGCCATGGTTGAGGACCTGTTGTTCCTGCGTGGTGTCCTCGCGGGCGAAGGCCTGGACTACCTGCTGGTCCGGGGCAACAACGACCGTCCGGTCATCGCCCTGGACTGGAAGGACCGCAAGAAGCTGCGGGCAGCCTTGGTGGAGGCCTGCCGCAACGAGCCCGTCTACTCCATGACCGTGGACGCGAAAAAGAAGTCCTCCGTGCTGGTGGCCGACGGGGATCTCTCCCCCAACCGCCAGGCCCGCATCTTCCGGCTCTACCGTCCACGGGTTGAGCCCGACGGCGGTTTCGAGTTCGGTTCCTCCGCTGGCGTCCAGATTGAGCTCTGGAGCTTTGAGGGCGATCAGCTGATCCTCCCGATCGAAAACTCCCTGACCCGCCGCACCATGCAGTCCCAGGACGCTGTCCGCGGCACGGTTGAACGGTACGGTCACACCTGGCCCACCATCGAGAACATGTTCGCCGACCATGCCAGCGACATCAGCTTCGACATCGATCTGGTCTTCTCCTGGGTGGACGGCAGCTCGCCCGATTACATCGCGGCCCGCCGCGCCCAGCAGAAAGGAGTGGTTCTCGGCGAAGGCGACGACAACGAAGCCCGCTTCCGGCAGATCAACGAACTCAAATACGCCCTGCGCTCGGTGTACATGTTCGCGCCCTGGATCCGCCGCATCTTTATCGCCACGGACTCCCCCGCCCCGGAGTGGCTCGCCGAGCACCCGTCGGTGACCATCGTCCGCAGCGAGGAATTTTTCGCCGATCCCACAGTGCTGCCCACGCACAACTCGCAGGCCGTGGAATGCCAGCTCCACCACATCGAGGGTCTCTCCGAGCACTTCCTTTACTCGAACGACGATATGTTCTTCGGCCGGCCCGTGGGCCCGGACATGTTCTTCACTCCGGGTGGCGTCACCAAGTTCATCGAGGCCGAGACCCGGATCGGGCTGGGCGACAACGATGCCGAGCGCAGTGGCTTCGAGAACGCGGCCCGCGTTAACCGGAAGCTGCTCTGGAACCGTTTCGGGCGGATCACCACGCGGCACCTTGAGCACACCGCCGCCCCGCTGCGGCGCAGCGTTGTGGCCAAGATGGAGCGTGAGTTCCCGGAGGAGTTCCAGAAGACGGCCGGCAGCAGGTTCCGCGGCGCCGACAACATCTCAGTCACCAATTCCTTCTACCACTACTACGCCCTGCTCACAGGCCGTGCAGTCACGCAGACCGCGGCCAAGGTGCGTTACGTGGACACCACCGCCCGCGCGGGGCTGAACTACCTGCCCAAGCTGCTGGCGAAGCGGAACATGGACTTCTTCTGCCTCAACGACGGCAGCTTCCCCGAGGTCCCCGCGGACGAGCGCGCCGAGATCGTGACCGATTTCCTGGAGAAGTACTACCCCATCAAGGCGCCCTGGGAGCTCTGACGTCCACAGCCCCCAACGTTGGAGTAGCCGACGCTGGGGGCTCCGGCCCGCCCGCCGAGCAAGGCTAGATAGCGTAGTACGGAACGGCTACCTTCCTGGTGCCTCCTGCTTTCGCGCTGTCAGGGATGCTGACGCCCGCGGCGGCCAGTCGCTCGGCAGTCATGTCCGACGTGACATGCTCGCCTACTGTGGCCGCGTTCCCCAGCGGAACCACGGAGTGGACAATGGTGTGCTCGTAGACGTGCACCAAGTTGAAGGCCTGCCCGCCGTCCCGGCCGCGGGTACCGCCGACGGCGACGTTGAGGTCCTGGGTGTAGCACGTCGCCGAGGCGACGGAGACAGGAATCCCCGCAAAGGTGGCGGTGGTCGAGTAGTGCAGATGCCCGGCAAGAATGGTTCGGACGTCGGAGTTGCGGACCACGGAGGCCAGGCTTGCCTGGTCCCGCAGTTCCACGAGCACGGCAAGGTCCAGGACCGACGGGACCGGCGGATGGTGCAGCGCCAGGATGGTGCCGTCGGGGGCCGGGGTGTCCAGCTGGCGGGTGAGCCACCCCAACTGTGACGGGCTCAGCTCGCCGTGGTGGTACCCCGGGACCGAGGTGTCCATGGTGATGATGCGCAGGCCATTGATGAAGTAGCTTCGGTCCACTGGTGCATCGCTCGCCGGCTCGTCCAGCAGCCCTGTCCGGAAGTTGGCGCGGTTGTCGTGGTTGCCCATCGCCCAGATGACTTGGGCGCCCATGTCTTCGCAGGCGGGATCAACAATTGCCCGGAGCTTTGCGTAGGCTTGAGGATCACCCTTGTCGGCCAGGTCCCCCGTAAAGATCACGGCCTCGGGCCGGGCGCCGGAAGCCCTGACCTCTTCGAAAAGCTGAATGAGCTTGGCTTCGCTGTCAACTGCGCCGTAAAGGGGATCCGGACCTCCCAACAGGTGGGGGTCGCTCAGGTGGAGAAGGAAGTGGCGTGGCCGGGGGTGTTCGGCCTCGATGTGCTTCATTGCTGCCTCTGTGGTTGGTGGGAAACGGCGTTTCCCTTCTACCCTTCAGTAACTATTATCCAATCAGACAATTGGCAAACTGTGGGTAAATTGTTGCGGCCAAGTTGGAAAAACTAAAGAATTAAGCCCTGGAAAGTTCGGTTGTGGCCGCCGGGCCGTCAAATTCTGCCAGTGCCATTTCTATGGCATCGATGACCTCGGCGGAGTCCGGTTCGACGGTGGGCGCGAAGCGTGCCACCACTTCGCCCTCGCGGCTGACCAGGAACTTCTCAAAGTTCCATTTCACCAGGCCGGGCAGCACACTGGTTTTGAACCTGGTCAGCTCGGCATAGAGCGGATGCTGGTCCTTGCCACGCACGTTGGCCTTGGCTGTCAGCGGGAAAGTGACACCGAAATTCCGCTCGCAGAACTCGGCGATCTCGCTGTCGTTGCCTGGCTCCTGGCCGGCGAATTGGTTGCACGGGACCCCGAGGACGTCGAAGCCGCGGTCCCGGAACTTCTCGTAGAGCGTCTCCAGGCCCGCGTACTGCGGAGTGAACCCGCACTTTGACGCCACGTTCACCACCATCACCACGTTGCCCTTGAACCGGCCAAAATCGGTTTCGGTGCCGTCGTTGAGAGTGAGGGGAATGGTGTACAGGTCTGTCACAGCGCCGTCCTTTGAAAGGTTGGTCATGCAGGTGATTCGTTGCCAACCATCAAGGGTACGCGTGCAGTCTGGGAGTTTCCCGTCAGGGTCCCGCCGGCTCGGACCATGCTGCGGTGTCGGTAGGTGTGGCGGTGGTTGTAGCTGTCGCAGTAGACGAGGGCGAGGCTGTTTCGGCTGAGGACCCGCTACTCGTTGTTGCTGTTGGCTCCACCGCTGGCGCCGGCGTCGGCGTCAGGCGCGAGGTAGGACTGAACGGCCACGACCTGGAGACAGTGGGCGTCGGAGACGGCGACGCGCTCGTCGTCGGCGCAGGCGAAGTGCCCGTGGGGGTAGGTGAGGTTCCCGTGGGGGTGGGTGACGTCGTCGTCGGCGTGACGCTTGAGGTTCCCGTCGGCGTCGGCGTCCGCGTTGCCCGGGGCGTGGAAGGTGTTGGGGAGGGCGATGCCGTCGAAGTGGCTGTTTCCGTCGTGGTTTCTGTCGCAGTTTCCGTTGCAGTGGGGTCCGGCGACGCGGATTCAGACGACGTAGCGTCCGACGAGGGCTCTTCCGTGGGGGCCTCGTCCTGCGGTTCCGACGTGGTCACCGGCCGTTCCACTGGCGGCGCCTCGGACAGTTCCTCTACGCCGCCCAGGACCGTGTGGCTGTTGTCCTCGGCGACCGGGATGGCCCAGCGTTGCGCGCCGTCATCTGCGGGCTGGGCGTCATAGCTGACCATGGCTATGTCCTCGAGCTCGTCCAACTGACGAATGCGGAGGAGTGTCCAGTTCAGCGGGCTGGTGTGCTTGCCGTGGAGGATGGTTTCGAAATGCAGATGGCAGCCCGTGGACCACCCCGTGGTGCCAACCCGGGCGATGACCTGGCCCACCTGCACGGAATCCCCCGTCCGGACCGCGACAGCCTCCAAGTGGTTGTACGTGGTGATCAGCCCGTTGCCATGGTCTATTTCCACGCGGTTCCCGCCGCCCCAGGGGTGCCAGCCGGCGGCCCGGACCACGCCGGCGTCGGCCGAATATACCCTGGTGCCGCAGCCTGCAGCGAAGTCCTGGCCCAAGTGGAAATCGCCGCCCGCACCCGTGATCGGGCTGACCCGGAACCCGAAAGGAGAGCTTGAGGTGAGGAATTCGAGGGGCGCCATGAGGGAGCCCTCCGGCGGGCGCGTGAGCCCGGCCGCGGCCACATTCAGCGGTGCACTCCCGCCCTTGGCGATGGTCCTGACCAGCGTGCGGTTGAACGGAACCAAGGCCCGGCTGTCCGTCAGGAAAGCACCGGCCAGCCCAGGCAGGCCAACATGTCCGGCACCGCCCGTCGCTCCCGGGCCGGGCTCAACGGTGGTTGTTCCAGGGAGGCCGACGGCGAAGAGTGACGCGGCAACAACGGCACTGGCGGCCAGCACGCGCACAGCCACGGCGCAGCCGCCCGCAGGCTCCTTTGCCCGGCCGGATCCCCAATGATTGCCCACTCGCTACTCCCGGATTGGCCCGCCAGACCCCGGATCCAGGCGGACGTACCATTTCATGGGACCACAAAGGTCCGGGCCTGTGAACCCCCGCGCCGGTACGACTGCGGACAATATGTGGATCCGACGTCAAAAACGAAACCCGCCGGGCTCTGGGCGAGAATGGTGACATGCGAAATTTCCTCAGGGAATGGCAGGGCGAAGTCAAACGGGTATTCACGGGCAACGCGGACGGCCCGCCCGCTTGGGTTCCGCGGCTGGCCGAGGGGGACGACGCCGGCTATCACCTGCCCGGCTCGGCCGTCTGGGCGGTGCACGGCTCCATGACCACCATTGTGGCCGGGGTCCGCGCGCTCCTGATGCAGGCCTTGCATCCGGGAGCGCTGGCGGGAATCCACGAGCACTCCGACTTCCGCGCAGATCCGCTCAGCCGGCTGGCCCGGACCATCCGCTGGATTTTCACCGTCACGTATGGCCCGCAGGCCGCCGCAGACGAGGCTTCCGCCCGGGTCCGTCGCCTGCACGAGCCTGTGCACGGGAGCTACGCTGACGGGCACGGCGGCGAACGGAGCTATGCGGCCAACGATCCGGAAATCGCCCGCTGGGTCCACATCGCGTTCGTGGACGCCTTCCTCTCGGCCCACAAAATCTGGGGTGCCGGGATCCCCGGCGGCCCCGACGCCTATGTCCGCGAGTGGGCCCAGGCCGGACGGCTGATGGGCGTGGAGGATCCGCCCCTGAGCGAGGCCGAAATGCGGGAGCAACTGGACCGCTGGTATAACAACGGTGAGCTGGTGGCGGACAGGAGGGTTGCCGAAACCGTTGAGTTCATCCGCAACCCGCCACTGCATCCGCTGCTGCGCCCCGGCTACCGGATCATCTTCGCCGGCGCTGTCTACAGCCTAGAGCCGAAGTACCGCCGGATGCTGGGGCTCCAGGTCCCCCGGCTGGGGCCGTTCCCGCTCCCCGTGAGACTGGCAACGAAGGTGACTCTCGGCGTCGTACATCTTGCCCTTGGACGCGGGCCTGGACCCAGCGAACAAGCGGCCCGGGAGCGCCTCCGCCGCCTGGGCTACGGTGGCAGCTGACCTGGCAGCTGGCCTGGGCGGCTGGGTTCCAGCCATGGGTCAACGCCTGGCTGGAGCACAGCAAAAACCCGGCCCTGACGAGGTCAGAACCGGGTTTTTGGCTGGCGGAGAATGGGGGATTTGAACCCCCGAGGGCGTTAACCCAACACGCGTTCCAGGCGTGCGCCATAGGCCGCTAGGCGAATTCTCCAGCTGCTTTCGAATCAAAAGCAGATACTAGACTACCTGAACTTTCCGGCATCGCCCAATTGGCCCGGCGGACTATTACCGCGGCCGCACAACCCGGACTCCATTTGGCTGGTTAACGTAAAAATGGACGCCCCCAATGCGCCCATTCCTCCGATACGCCGTTGAGCTGCCGGGTCCGGCCCTCCAGCCAGGCCCCGCAGCTCACAACCTTGAGATTGCCCCAATCGGTGTACATATCCATGATCGACCCTACCCGCCGGATAAGCAATGGAAATTGCTGCCGATAACCCTTCCTTCTTGGCAGGATGAGGCCATGACACAGCTGCACGCCCTGGTGGTTTATGTTCCGGACACACACACGGAGCCGCTGCTCGCGGCAATCGGGGACGCCGGCGCGGGCAGGATCGGGAACTATTCGCACTGCGCCTTCACCTCCCCCGGCACCGGGCGCTTCACTCCGTTGCCTGGTGCCGAGCCGTTCATCGGGGCCGTGGGTGCGGGCGAGCCCGTGCCGGAAACCCGGGTGGAATGCGTTGTGGAGGAAGAGATGCTCGACGCCGTTGTGCTGGCCCTCCGCGCGGCGCACCCTTACGAGGAGCCCGCCTTTATGACCTGGCCGGTGGATGGCTGGCGACGCTAGCTGGCGCCTGGGCCTTTGCGCCGGCTTTCGCGGTTGCGCCGGCTTTCGCGGCCGCGCCCCGCTTGAGCGGTGTGGGCCAGCACCGTTCAAGCGGGTCCGGGCAGCTCATCAGGGGATTCCCGGCCGCGAGAGGGCACCCGGCCGGGCCACGGCCGGCCGGCGCCCGGGCCGTCCGGACCTTCCCGAATCTTCGGGTAAACTTGTCTGCGGCCCCTCATGTGGCGTCATCCTGTTGAACTCCCCCAGGACCGGAAGGTAGCAAGGGTAAACGGGCTCTGGCGGGTGCATGGGGGGTCTTTACTATTCCCCCACAGGGCGACCGCCCGCGAGGGATCCTGATTGTCAGCCCGGATTGGTAGGGTTTTCCCGTGACTGTTACTACCACCGCCCTTTACCGCAGATACCGCCCGGACTCCTTCGCCGACGTTATCGGGCAGGAACACGTCACCGAGCCGCTGATGACGGCACTGCGCAAAAACCGTGTCAACCACGCCTACCTCTTCTCCGGCCCACGCGGTTGCGGAAAGACCACCTCCGCCCGCATCCTGGCCCGCTGCCTCAACTGCGCCCAAGGCCCCACGGATACGCCCTGCGGTACGTGCCCCAGCTGCATTGAACTGGCCCGCGGCGGCTCAGGCTCCCTGGACGTCATCGAGATCGACGCCGCCAGCCATGGCGGTGTGGACGACGCCCGCGACCTCCGCGAGCGCGCGACGTACGCTCCCGTTCGCGACCGCTACAAGATCTTCATCATCGATGAGGCCCACATGGTCACCTCTGCCGGGTTCAACGCCCTGCTGAAGATCGTTGAAGAGCCGCCGGAGCACATCAAGTTCATCTTCGCCACCACGGAGCCGGACAAGGTCATCGGCACCATCCGCTCCCGCACGCACCACTACCCTTTCCGGCTTGTCCCGCCGGAGCCGCTGATGGTGTACCTGGAGCTGCTCTGCACCCAGGAAAACGTCCCGGTGGCACCCGGCGTCCTGTCCCTGGTGGTCCGGGCCGGCGGCGGCTCCGTCCGCGATTCCCTGTCCGTGCTGGACCAGCTGATGGCCGGCGCCGGACCCAACGGCCTCGACTACGAACTTGCCGTAGCCCTCCTCGGCTACACCCACGCATCGTTGCTGGATGACGTGGTGGAAGCTGTGGCCGCCTCAGATGCCGCCACCGTTTTCCGGGCTGTGGACCGCGTGGTGCAGACCGGCCACGATCCCCGCCGCTTCGTCGAGGACCTGCTGGAACGCTTCCGCGACCTCATCATCGTCCAGGCCATGCCCGAAAGCGCCCAGGTCATCCTCCGCGGCATGCCGGCGGACCAGATCGCCCGGCTCCAGAACCAGGCGCACAACCTCGGGGCCTCCGAACTCTCGCGCGCCGCTGATGTCACCAACACGGCGCTGACCGAGATGACCGGCGCCACGTCTCCCCGCCTGCACCTCGAGCTGCTCTGTGCCCGCATCCTGCTCCCCAGTTCGGAACAGACCGAACGCGGTATCGCTGCCCGGATCGACCGCGTGGAGCGGCGCCTGAACTATGCCGGGAACGACGTCGGCGCTCCCGCTCCGGCGGACGCTGCGGTTTCGGCTGCACCCGCTGCGGTTGCTGCAGTGCCGGCAGCGGCAGCGCCGCTTGCTGCTGCACCCGTTGCCGTACCAGCAGCTTCCGTGCAACCAGTTTCTGCGCCAGCCGTTTCTGAGGCGCCCGCTGCGGCACGTCCGGTTGCTTCGGTTCCGGCCGCGGCACAGCAGGTGGCTGCTGCGCCGGTTGCTGCGCAGCAGCCTTCAGGGCCAGCCGCTGCCGGTCCTGGGTCGGGCCGGCCACAGGCCGGCGGAGCCGACGAGGCCAGACAGTCACTGACGCCGCCCAGGGTCAGCACCAACGACTGGCCTGTTGACGAGTCCACAGGCAGGCGGCCCGCTTCCACGCCGCAGCCAACCGGACAGCCCACCCGGGAGACCGGGGCAGACGCCCCCCGCGCAGTTTCCCCGGCCACCCCGCCGGCAAGCACCGACGCTGTCACGGCTCCTGCCACCGCTGCACCCGCTTCGGTTAGCCATGCCCCTGCCACTGCTGCACCGACCGGTGCGACAGGAACTGGCGCGGCAAGCACTGGGGCCGCCGGCACAGGCGACGTCGAAGTCCTGCGCCGCGCCTGGCCGGAAGTCCTCCAGACGCTCTCCAAGATCAAGCGCAGCACGTGGGCGCTGGTTGAGCCGAACGCCCAAGTGGGCGCCTTTGACGGCCAGGTCCTGACGCTAGCGTTCAGCACTACCGGGTTGGCTGGCGCCTTTGGCCGGGCCGACCACGCTGAGAACCTGCGGCAGGCGATCCACAAAACGGTGGGCATCGACTGCCAGATCACCGCAATCGCCAGTGGGGCCAACAGGGCAGCGAGCGCTGAGCCAAACCCAAAAGCACCCGCTAGTCCGGAAGCTCCGGCCAGTTCAGCCGATGTCGCATGGGGCCTGGCCCCTGCTGGCGCCGTTTCCACCCCTGTCGTCCATGCCACCGCGCCGGCACCTTCCCCTGCCCCCTCCCCCGCGACGCGTGCTCCTGAACCGGCCGCGCCTCCTGCCGCGGCTGCACCTGCACCGTCTGCAGGCGCAGTAGTTCCTGCAGAAACTGTCCAGCACGCCGGCGACGTCAGCGCGCCGGCAGCCACTGAGGCCGCCCAGGTATCAGCCGCCGAGGGTCAGCCGGGACCAGCTGAGCCGGATGCCATTGCCGGTTCATTTGCCTACTCCGATGACGACTGGGGTCCTCCGCGCGACGAAGATGCTCCGCCGCTGGACGAGGAACCCCCCATGGACTGGGATCCTTCGGCTGCGGCTGCGCCACGCCTGTCGCCTGCACAGCCAGAGCCTTCAGCGGCGGCACCCGCCAGGCGGCCCGCTCGGGGTACTTCAAAGGCTGCAGCAGCAAAAACCTCCCCAGCAGGCAGGTCCTCCGCTGCTGCATCGGCCGCTCCGTCCCAACCCGATGCGGCATTGGATCCGTGGGGCCGAGCCGTCGAGCAGGCGCCGGGCGTATGGGTGGTTGGCACGGAGCCGAATGTTGGCAAAAGCCTGAACACGTCCGTCCCGGAAGAGGCGACGGAGACCGCTCCCGCACCCAGCTACGAGCCCGCCACTGCCCAGGTCCCTCAAACTTCACCTGTCGTTGGCCAGTCCGATGCGGACGCCAGCTGGGGCTTGCCTCCAGTGGCCGCCGCCGCAATTACCGACGTCGCTGCGCAGCAACCAGCCGTGCAACATTCAGCTGCACCGCAAAGCCCCGCGCTGGAACCCGCCGAGCCTCGGAGCGCGGCGCCATCCGGCCAAGCACCGGCAGCCCCGGCGGCGGAAGTAGTGGTTCCCGAACCGGCTGAAGTCCGCGACTACGCCATGGCATCGACTGCTCCGGCTGCCGCCCCCCTGCAGCCGGCACCGGCAACTTCCGAGTCCGCTTCCGCCGCCCGGCAGAGTCTTTACCAGCGCCTGTCCAACAGCCCCGAGGCCGAAGCCGGGCGCGCCAAGGCTCCAGCCAGGGCTGCCGCCGCCACCTACGTGCAGGACATACCGAGCGCGGACGATGAAACCATCGAGGAATCCGGCGTCTTTGGACGCGCCGCCGTCGAGCGTATTCTGGGCGGAAAGCTGATCGAAGAGCGGTCCCCGGACGGAAGCCCCATCGTTTCAAGGTTCTAGGCACCTGCAGTACGTACTCCCGCAACGCCAATCACCATCCAAGCCAAACCAAAAGAGGAAAACGTGTACGAAGGTGCAGTCCAGGAGCTGATCGACGAGCTCGGACGGCTTCCCGGCGTCGGTCCCAAATCCGCCCAGCGGCTTGCCTTCCACATCCTCGAAGCGGACCCCCAGGACATGAAGCGACTCGTGGAAGCCATCACCATGGTGAAGGAACGCGTGAAGTTCTGCACGGTATGCGGCAACGTCACCGAACAGGAATTGTGCAACATCTGCCGCGATCCCCGCCGGGACCCGTCGGTCATTTGTGTGGTGGAGGAGTCCAAGGACGTCCTCGCCGTGGAGCGCACCCGGTCCTTCCGCGGCCGGTACCACGTGCTGGGCGGGGCCATCAACCCCATTGCCGGCGTAGGGCCCGAGCAACTGCGGATCCGGGAACTCCTGACACGGCTGAACGACGGCGCCATCCAGGAAGTCATTATCGCCACCGACCCCAACCTCGAAGGCGAAGCAACGGCCACGTACCTGGCCAGGATGCTGAAGACAATCGGCATCGTCGTGACCAGGCTGGCCTCCGGCCTGCCCGTGGGCGGCGACCTTGAGTACGCCGACGAGGTCACGCTCGGCCGTGCTTTCGAAGGCCGCCGCAACGCCCTGACCTGAGCCGACCTCATCTGACCGGGGGTAAGCAGACAGGCGCTCTGACCTGGCCTTGCCAGGGCTCAGGGGCTCAGGGTTCAGGGCTCAGGCGTCCGGGTTGAGCCGTCTTCGGGCAGCCCTGTGGCCGCTAGCCAACAGAATCCCTGCAACCCCGGACTGCGTGCCAACGCCAATGAGTGCCAGTGGCATCTCGGCGCCTGTCTTCTCCTGTTCCTGCCCCTCCACACAAGGAACCTGCGTGCCTTCCGCTGCGTTCTGCAGCTCCCCGGGCAGCCAGTCCAGGGCGTTCTCCTTGGGTTCGGCCTCACCGGCAAGCAGCGCCAGGATCACCATCGGGTTGCTCGTCGCCATCCAGAAGATCCGCTCGGTGTGGTAGACCTCGGCGATTCCACGGAACTCCGGCGAACACCGATAGGACGTAACCCTGCCCAACTCGTCCCGTTGAATATTGATGGCCACCAACACCGGCTCATAGGCCCGGACGCTGGGCAGGAGCGCTATCACCGCCACGACGTTGCCGACCAGAAGCAAAGCTGCGACGCCCCAGGCCAGAACCCTTCCTCTCTGACCCTCGAGCCAACGCGCAGCACCCGCGCCAATGCCGCCAAAGACCATGACTTCAAGGACCATCAGGACAAAGGACACCCCGGCAACTGCTGGCGAGGACTCCGACCAGAACGCGAGCAACAGCAGGAAAACGACCGAAACGGTGGCGAAGATCAATCCTTTGGCACTGCAGCGCACCCAGTCCAGCAGGGGTCCCTCCACACCACCCTCGGCGTGATCCGGCCCAGCGCCGCGCTGCGTGTCCCCCCACAGGATAGCGAGCACACAGCTCACCAGCACCAGCATTGCGGCCGCGAGGATGTATACCCAGGCGTGGGATTCCGGCGGCAGGTCACCGCCCGTGACCAGGGCGATCACCAACAGCGTGCCGGTGCCCCAACAGACACCGAGAATGGCGGCACTCCCCCACCAGAAGCGGGCAGACCGGACAGTCTGAAAGGCTGACGCAAGCGCACTACTGACGAGCAACCGAACCTGGCCGCCCGGGGAAGAGCTGTCCCCGGCGTCGTTTTCATCGTCGGGCTGGATTTTTCCGGTGCCGATGGGTTCGTAGACGGGTTCGTCAGCGGCCGGATCCACCTCGTCAGCCATGGTCCGCGTCCGCCACGTTCTGATCAGCCACGTGCCGCCTCCATCCCTATGGACAGGCCCAGCCCCCGACAGTCAGCTGCCAGTTCGGTCGGCCAATCCAATCGTGATCCGCTGAAGCGGGCCTGTCCAGTGCCCTGCAGTGCACTTCACTGCACCCCAGTGCCCTGCGGTCCAGTGCGAGGACTGTCCCGTGGAGCCAGCTTTAGGCGATGCGGGTTCCGCGTGCCAGCCTGTGCGCCGGGGTTCGCAGCGAGCGCCAACCCAACCACATCAGCAGTCCGGCAAGCAGCAGCTGCAGGCCGAGCCCCAGCGGCCACAAGGGAATGGACTGTGCCAGGTAGCGCAGCTTGGCCTCGCCGTTGGCGCAGGGGTACGTGCCCTCGGGACCGGCCATGGCGTAGCGTGCACCCTGGCTGATGGATTCGATGGCCCCCACCGGCGATGACATTCCGAAGCTGTTGTTGACGCGGACCGTGTAGGGGATGGCATCAGCCACCACCACGTACGGATTCATGGCCAGCATCCACGCCACCCTTTCGGTGCGAACGGCCGGCTGGGCGCGCAGCGGTCCGGAGCAGGTGTACTCCGGTTCCTGCGGCGCTGTTTCGTCGGGTACCGGCTGCAGCGGTTCGTAGTTGCGGTACTGCGCCTGGTTGGCCATGATGGTGCCCTGCGAGAGCCCGGTGCCCAGGCCGAAGGCAATCAGGGAACCGAATACCAGCCCGGCCACGGCAAGGTACGTGACCACAATCGAGAACAGCGGGCGTCCAGCCAGCGCGGAAATTCCGACGCCGATGGCACACACCACGCCCACTTCAACGGCCAGCATCAGCAGGGCCACGATGACATGGCCGGGCGTCATGCCGCCAAGGGCGACTCCGATAACCAGGAACGGCGTGCTGGCAACCAGGAAGGCCAGGGCGGCGGCCCAGGCGGCGAAGAATTTGCCCCACAGGATCTGGCCGGGACGGAGCAGGGTCACCTGCAGGATGGCGAGGGTCCCGCCGGCGCGGTCGCCATTAACGGCATTGGCAGACAGTGCGGGCGCCACCAGCAACGCGAAGAGCAGGACAAAGGCCAGGACCACTTCGAAGATCATGGACCCCGGTCCCTGGTCGGCCGGCAGAAAGTTGGAATAGGCGCGCTGGGCTTCGCGCTGGGCGTTCCAGCTGGCCCACGTCAGCCAGGTCACCAGGCCCGTCAGGATGAACCAGATGGCCAGCATGATGTACCAGCCGCGGGACCGGAGCCGCTGCTTCAGTTCCAGGACCACCACATCCCGGATCCCCGCAAGGTAGCCGGCACCAAAGCCGGAAGCCGGCGGGCGCTGCGTTGTATCTGTCAGCTGGCTCATCGCCGCTCCCCCTCGAGGTTCATGTAAGTCTCTTCCAGGGCACCCGAGGCGGGGGCAAAGGAGCTGACCCCGACGCCGGCCAGCACCAGGTCGCGCAGGAGGCGGGCGGCGTCGTCGTCGTTCAGCAACACGAGGCTGACAGCCGGCCGGCGGCCGTCCTCAACCCGGAACGCCAGGCCCAAGTCCGTGAGTTTGGCGGCGAGCGCGGCACCGTCGGTTGCCGAGATGGCGTAGCGCCTGCCGGAGGCGGCAGCCGCGTCCGTGGTCTGGTGCCGGACCGTCTTCCCTCGGTTGACGAACACCGCTGCGTCGGCAATTTCGTCCAGCTCGCTGAGCACGTGGGAGGAGACCACAATGGACTTCCCCTCAGCCGCAAGCTGCCGCAGCATCACGCGCAGCTCCACCCGCGATCCCGGGTCCAGGCCTGACGCCGGCTCATCGAGCAGCAGCACGGACGGATCGTGGATCAGTGCGCGGGCCAGGCTGAGGCGCTGCTGCTGCCCCCGGGACAGGACACGGGCCGGCTGGTCTGCAAGGTCGCTCAGGCGGACCCGATCCAGCATCTCGGTGACGCGCTGCGGGATTCCGACCTTGGGCAGCCGGTAGAAACGGGCTATCTGAGTGAGGATCTCACGGGCGGTCAGGGACTCCCACACACCCAGGGTGTCCGGCATCCAGCCAATCCTTTTGCGCACTTCCGCGCGGTGGTGCTGCGGATCCAGCCCATCCACTGTGACAGTGCCGGAATCCGGCGCCAACAGCGATGCCAGCATGAGCAACAGCGTGGTTTTGCCGGCCCCGTTGGGGCCGATCAGCGCGGTGACTTTTCCCGCCGGAGCATGGAAATCCATGTGCTCGACGGCGTGCACCTGCCCGAAGCTGCGGCTCACCGCGGTGGCGCTTATGCCGTCCTGGCGCGGGCTTTCCGGCTGGGCCGGAATGCCTGTTTTGTCCCAGTTTTCTGTCATTTCCCGAGCACCTGTCCCCCAAACCGTTCATGCAAACTGACTATATGAGCCTACGCCTGAGCCGACAGGCACAGTATCCGCCGGAAGGCTGAGATTTGGACACAATTCCACGTCCGGCCACAGGCGGCGATAAACTGGGCAGACACGTCACGCCGGCCAGCCGCAAGGCCGTGCCTGACCTCCAGAACTCCGATTGATCCAGTGAAGGTACGCGCATGAGTACGCCCACTTCCGAAGTGCACACAGCAACGCAGCCACAGGAGCTGCCCGAAGCCGCTGCCGTGACGAAACACCTGATCGTGCAGAAGTTCGGCGGCTCCTCCGTGTCGGATGCCGAGGGCGTCAAGCGGGTCGCCAAGCGCGTGGTCGACGCGCAGCGGGCCGGCAACGAAGTTGTGGTGGTCGTTTCGGCCATGGGCGACACCACCGACGAACTGCTGGACCTTGCCGCCCAGGTGACCGATTCTGCCCCGGCCCGCGAGATGGATATGCTCCTCTCCGCCGGTGAGCGCATCTCCATGGCACTGCTGGCCATGGCCATCAACAAGTTCGGCGCCTCAGCCCAGTCCTTCACCGGCTCCCAGGCCGGCATGATCACGGACGGCATCCACGGCAAGGCGCGCATTATCGACGTCGATCCGCACCGCATCCGCACCGCCTTAGACAAGGGGCACATCGCGATCGTTGCCGGGTTCCAGGGCATGAGCCGCAGCACCAACGAGATCACCACCCTGGGCCGCGGCGGCTCGGACACTACCGCCGTCGCCCTTGCAGCCGCGCTCGACGCCGACGTCTGCGAGATCTACACAGACGTTGACGGCATATATACCGCGGACCCCCGCGTGGTGCCGTCCGCCCAGAAAATCGACACCATCTCCAGCGAGGAAATGCTGGAACTCGCCGCGTCCGGTGCGAAGATCCTGCACCTGCGCTGCGTTGAATACGCGCGCCGGTTCGGTGTGCCGTTGCATGTCCGGTCCTCATTCAGCCAGAACGAAGGCACCTGGGTCATCCCCAGCGCCGAAGACAAGATCACCACTCAAGAGGGAGTTGCCTTGGAGCAGCCAATCATCTCCGGCGTTGCACACGACCGTTCCGAAGCCAAGGTCACCGTGGTGGGTGTTCCGGACATCCCCGGCAAGGCAGCCGCGATCTTCCAGGTCATTGCCGACGCCCACTCGAACATCGACATGATCGTGCAGAACGTTTCCACGCACGGCACGGGCCGGACGGACATTTCCTTCACGCTCCCCATCGTCGAAGGCGCGGAGGCCCTGGAAGCGCTCAAGGCCGCCCAGCCGGACATCGGCTTCGAGAACATCGAATACAACGAACAGATCGGCAAACTGTCCCTGATCGGGGCCGGGATGCGGTCACACCCGGGCGTCTCCGCGACGTTCTTCAAGGCCCTGTCCGACGCCGGGATCAACATCAACATGATCTCCACCTCGGAAATCCGGATCTCCGTGGTGACACACGCCGATCTCCTTGATGACGCCGTCCGGGCAATCCACAAGGCTTTCGACCTGGACAGCGAGGACGAGGCAACCGTCTACGGCGGCACCGGGCGCTAGCCCTCAGCCTGCTGCACAATCAAAAGGATGTTCTGGAGGCCGGTTCTGCCGGCCACCAGAACATTTTCTTTTTGGGCAAAAGCGGGCAACTCAGCCCTGCTTTTCCAATTCTTCGCGGCGCACGGCGTAGTGATGCCCTTCGGAATCGGTTTCCACTTCGAAGTGGGAAAGGTCCTCATCAGAGGCCTGCTCAAACTCATCATGCTTGTGGACCACGGGCGAATCCGTGTCCAGACGCGTTGCCGGCCCGAAGACAAAACGGAGCCTGTCAGTCGCATGCATAAAACCGGTGAGCGCATGTCCCATTGTTTCCACCCCCTTCCCGCGTTGCGGGCGAAAGAGCTGCTACCTCCTGTTGGAGTCAGTGCCCTTATTTTACGCCCGCGGCCCAAAAAAGGGTCTGGTGAGATTGTGCCTGATGGGGAGGCCGGGGGGTCACCGGAGGGACTGGTCGTCCGGGTTCCTGGGCACAACATAGGTGCTGCCGTCCGGGCGGGTGACCGTTTCCCATTGCTGGGTTTCCCGCTCGCGCTGGACCAGGAGCGCCCGGTTCTCTTCGGTCATGTCATGCACCAGGGAACTGCGATTGGCCGGGCCGAAAATCGCCCGGAGCTTGCCGGTTGCCCGCATGAACCGCTGGGATGCGTTGCCCTTGTCAGCTGACTTGCCTTTGCCCATGAAAGTGACCCCTTCGATAGAACCCAATTACTCACTCCAGTGTACGCTAACAATTAGTGCACTAACTATTGGAGGAATGTGATGACGGTACGGGCCGGCGCTGCGCGGCAGCAGGACGATGACCTCCTCTTGGAGCAACAGCTCTGCTTTGCACTCACCGTGGCATCCAGAAGCGTGGTGGGGTCCTACAAGCCCGTCCTCGAAAAGCTCGGACTCACCCACCCGCAGTATCTCGTGATGCTGTGCCTTTGGGAATCAGCACCCCGCACTCTGCGCAGCATCAGCGAAGCCCTGGCGCAGGCCCCGGCCACCATCTCACCGCTTCTTCGGCGGCTGGAGGAGGCCGGCTTTGTCACCCGCCAGCGGGTGGACGGAAACGAACGCACCCTTGCCGTGGGCCTGACCCCCGCCGGCGCCGCGCTGCGTCAGCAGGCCATTGCCGTCCCGGGCACCATGATGGAACGCCTGGGGCTGACCCGCGAGCAGGTGGGCGAGCTGCACAGATCCATGATGGGGCTCATCGCCGCCGCCGCTGGAACCAACGGGCAACCCGTCGGGGAGTAAACCCGGCAAGGCGTAAAATGGCAGCAACCTAGGAGGGTCCATGCGTTTGCGAACAGTACGGCCATTGCTAGCGGTCCTCGCCGTCGCCTTGCTCGCCGCGTGTACGGGCACGCCGGACGGGACCGGGACTTCATCCGCCAGCCCCACAGCCAGCTCCTCCGCCACCCCGGGCACCTCGGGGTCCCCCGCTCCGGACACCGAGACCACCGTCCCTGCGCCGTCCCCTTCCGCACCCCCGGCCCCGACGGCAGGCCCCGGCGCGGGCAACGCCGAACTTGCCATCATGGTCCAGCCCTCTTCCACCGAAGCGGCGGTGAACTACACGCTGGTCTGCCGCGACGGCCTCCCCACGGCTGAGAGCAAGCACCCCAGGCCGGAGGCTGCGTGCGCTGCCCTCAAGAACAACGCTGCGCTCCTCAGCCCGGCCCCCAAGAGCAAAGACGTGGCCTGCACCGAACAATACGGCGGCCCGCAGACCGCCACGGTCACCGGGATTGTGGACGATACTCCCGTGGATGCCGCGTTCGCGCGCACCAACGGCTGCGAAATCGGTGCCTGGAACGCAGCCCAGGACGTCCTGGGTGCCAGCGGTGGAGCAACGTAGCCTGCTGACGGCCGATGCCTGGCGTGCCCGCGAAGAAGCGCACGCCCAACGCGTCCGCCGTTACTCTGATCCCTACCTTGCCCGCCGCTCGGCAGGTCGGAAGCACCCGGTGGAGGACTTTCTTTTCACTTACTACACCCAGAAGCCTGGCCAGCTGCTGCGCTGGCACCCGGGAGCCGGCGTCGTACTGAGCGCTGAAGCGGCGTCCGCCCGCATGGGCTGGAAGCACTACAAAACGCTCGACGACGGCGAACTCGCCTCCCTAGGGCTGCCGCCAGGAACCACCGCTGTGACTTTTGACCGCGCCCGGTTCCTGGCCGACCGGCACGAGGCTGTGGCCTTCGCGGACATCATTCTTCGCGGCACCGCTGCCCGGCCCTCGCAGTTCGGCTGCTTCGGGCTGCACGAATGGGCCATGGTCTACCGCCAGGACAAATTCGACCTGCGCCATGAATACCTGCAGCTGAGGTTGGGGTCTGCCGGCACGGACAAAGTGGTGGAGGACAACCGGATCCGGTGCTCACACTTCGACGCCTTCCGCTTTTACACGCCCGACGCGATTGCACTGAACGAACTGGCGCCCAGCCGCGAAAACCAGCGGCACATGGAACAGCCGGGCTGCCTGCACGCAAACATGGATCTCTACAAGTGGGCGTACAAGCTGCTGCCCGCGCTTCCCAGCGAACTGGTCATGGATTGTTTCGAACTGTCCTGGCGGATCCGGGCCATGGACATGCAGGCCTCCCCCTACGACCTCGCGGAGTGGGGTTACCCGCCCATTCGGATCGAAACCACGGAAGGCAAAGCGGCGTACGTTGAGCATCAGCGCGCCTTCGCCGGTGAGGCCGCTGCACTCCGCGGGCGCCTGGCGCAGGCTTTGGCACCGCTTCGAACACAGGGGACGGCATGAAGGATCTGGAGCTGACCATCAGGGTCACGGAAGACCCCGACTCGCCCGAGTTCGAATTCCGGCTGATAGTCCGCGATGGCCACCCTGCTGACGGGTGCACGTTGCCTGACCCCGCAGGAGCGTTGTCAGCCATGGAACGCTTCGGTGAGAACATCTTCTTTCCCAAACCGGGCCCCCCGAAACTCTGCACGCAGCAATACGGCGGGCCGCAGGTGGCCGTTGTGACCGGCTCCATCAACGGCCGTCCCGTCAGTGTGACTTTCCGGCGAACTGATGGCTGCGAAATCTCCCGCTGGCGCGCCATGGCTCCCCTGCTCGGCGGGACAACGGGTTCCCGCGGCGAAACCTGACCATCGGCGGCAGCTCCGCCATCGACAGGAACGCCGCCGGAACCAAGCGGTCCGGCGGCGTTCCCGTGCTGTTGCTGAAAAACTAGAGATCCATGTTGCGGTTTCCGGAGAACTCCGGGATCTCCTGCTTCTTCTTTTCCTTTTTGACCCTGTCCTTCTTGTCTTTCTTGTCCTGGGCCGGGTCATCCGCCGTTTCATCATCAGGGACGGCCACAGCACTGCCTGGTGTGACAACCACGGAGACGAAGGTGGGCACGCTCGAACCGGCGAACGTCACCCGGCCGATATAGGAGCCCTCAGCGAGATCCTTCCACTGGAGCTTCAGAATCCCCGACTGGCCGTTCCCGAGCCGCAGCGGATTGGGGGTCACCGTGGCATTTCCCACGTTGGCTCCGAGCACCGCAGCGTCCACGGACGCTTTGGTGGGCTGCCCATTGGGGCTTGCGTAGAGGTTCACAAAAATCGTGTACACGCCCGGCGCCGGGTTCGGAACCGAAATCGATTCACTGGCAGAGGCCGTCTGCGCCAGCAGCGCCTGTCCCGCCGGATTGAAGACCACCATGTCAAAGTCGGCGGTCTCGTCGGAGGAATAGACGGAGAACTTTGCCAACGGCGATCCGGCCGGAACGGTGACCTCCTTGGCGAAGTTGGACGCGTCCGTTTCCAGGGCCAGCGGTCCGGGAACCAGTTCGATGGCCGAGGAGTCAGCCTTGGACAGTCCGTCCAAGGTGATGTTCACGGGCGTGTTCGTGCCGGAAACCACCGGAATGTCGCCCTGCCCCTGGCCTCCTTCCGAGGTGAAGGCCAGGTTCGCCGGCGCCACCACCGACTGCGGGCGGACGGCCACCGGCGATGCCACGTTCTTGCCGGCACCCTGCCAGACGAGGTTGCCCATGGCAAACTGCCCCAAGGCAGCGCTGGTGTTCTCGAACTTGACCTTAAAGGTGCGCTTCTCGCCGGGAGCGTTGAAACTAAGGATCGACGGCGTGACCGTCACCTTGATGCCAGGAACGCTGGCCTTGGCCCGGTAAACGCCGGGGGTCAGCGCGGTGACAGTCCGGGTGACTTCTGTCTTCCCGGTAAGTGCCCCCAGCGCGAACGAGGCAACATTCATATCCCGCGGCGCAGTTGTTCCGAGATCCGGGATGCCCAGGTCCAGGCCCGTTCCCTGGATGAACTTCAGGTAGTCGTCCTCTGAATTGTCGTAGACCAGGCCGGGATCGAGGACCCGTGCAACGTCCACCTGGCCAGCGCCGGTGGCGAAGACGTCACCGTTCCTGGTGCCGTCTGCTTTCTTGATGTCAGCTGCCGTAGTCATCATGGCTGACTTGATAGTGGCCGGAGACCACGTGGGGTTCTTGGCCAGAATCAAGGCGCCAAATCCAGCCACATGCGGCGCAGCCATTGATGTCCCGGACATCATGCCGAACTGGTCGCCGCCGGAACCGATGGGAGACACCCCTGCCAGCACCGCAACGCCCGGCGCCGCCACGTCAGGCTTGAGCAGGTCTGAGCCGGTGGCGAGCAGCGGGCCCCGGGAGGAGAAGCCGGCGATCTGCGGCTGCGGCGCGGCCGGAAGACCGGTGGTGTCCGTGTTCACCAGGGCGACCTTGATGCCGGGGTTGGCGGTGATCTTGTCCTTGATCTGCTGCGTGGCCGGCGGGTTCACGTGCACTGTGGGGACTGCGTGGCGGTCCAGGTCCTCGGAGGAGGTGGTCACGTTGACCAGGATCATGCCGATGCCGCCGGCACGCTGCACCTCGGCGCTCTTGGCTACGCGGTCCACCACTCCGCGGTCGCAGACAACAATCTTCCCTGTCACTTTGGCGGGATCCAGCGCATTGGGGGCGCACAGTTCCGGGTTTGCTGCGCCGGCGGCTGCGGCACCTACCGCCAGCACAACGTTGCTCGCAGGAACGGGGGCGGCCATGAGACTGGCGCCGCGGTACTTGCTGCCGTCCTCAAATTCGACGGTTCCCTGCAATTCCGTGGAGAAGGAGCTCGCGGCCACCGTGGTCAGCCACGGAGCGCCGTGGTTCACTGTGCTTGCCGCCGGCCCGGAGTTTCCGGCGGATGCGGCAACAAAGATTCCGGCAGAGGCCGCGGAGAGGAAGGCCAGCGAAACCGGGTCTGTGGTGGTTGAGGTGCTGCCGGAGATGGAATAGTTCAGCACATCCACGCCGTCCAGGATGGCTTGATTGATCGCGGCCACGGAGGCGGAGCTGTAGCACCCGCCCGTGGCCGGGTTGTCGTCCTCCCAACACACCTTGTAGACGGAGATCTTTGCCGCCGGCGCCACGCCGCTGGTGATGCCCATATCGGTTGCACCAAGGTTGGCCCGGACGTTCGCGTTGCCCGCGGCCGTGCTGGCAGTGTGCGTCCCGTGGCTTCCTACATCCACAGGCGAAATCAGTTCTTCTGGCGCGCGGTTCTCCGGCGCCACGTACGCCATGTAGTCGTCAGCGAAGTAGCGTGCACTCAGGACTTTGGAGTTGCAGGCGCTGCCGTCAAACGCGGCCCCGGTTCCCTGGCCCTTCTGGCACTCACCGACGAAGGTGTCGCCGTCGGACTTGAGCATGGCGATATTGCCGTCCGCGGTGCGGTACGGGGCGCCCACCTGGGCCTGTCCGGCGAGTGGTTGCACGTCTTCACCGCCGAAGAACGGGTTGGAGGGGGTGTAGCCGGAGTCAATAACGCCCACTACGACGCCTTTGCCGGCATTCTCCTGCCCGCCGAAGGCAGTCTTCCAGATGCCGTTTTCACCGCTGAGCCCTAGGAAGTCTGTGGTGGAGTAATCCGGCGCGTTCTCCGTGTCCGGTGCCACCATCAGGACGGCCGGGTCCTTGGCGAGCTTAACGGCCTGGTCGGCCGTCAAATCCGCCGAGAACCCGTTGATGGCAGCCGTGTACTGGCGCTTGATCTGGACGCTTTCGGACCCGGCCACAGCGTTCTGCCTGCCCTCAAGGTGCGCCTGGTACTGCTGGACTTCGGGCCGGTCGGCGTCAAGCTTGCGGCCGTTCCGGGGCTTCGTCGCTGCGAGTCCGGGAGACCCGCCGTCGTAGGTGGCCGCCGGCTTCTCCGCCAGGACCACAATGTAACGGCCGGCGGGGTAGTCGCCGGGGTTGATCTTCTTTGAGGCAACTGCCGTGTTTGCTTCAGCGGGCGCCGCGGTAGCGGGGCTCATCGCCATCGAAGAAAGGAGCAGCGGCAAGCCCACGGCCAATGCCGCCGCTTTCCGGAGTCCCCCGCCCCGAATGGGGCTTTTTCCAGTTGATTTCACGAGCGACTACACCTTTCACGAGGAACGGCCGGCCACGTGCCGGTCTGGAGCAGCTGGGAACGGCACACGACATTACAGATTTTGTAATGCTGTGACCAGCCGTTACAAACAGTACAGACTGAGAGCTGAATATGACATAGGACATATCAGGCGTATACGTCAGTTATGCAGCGTTTAGGGGATGCCCGGGAGACCAGCGGGAACAAAGAAGGCCCCCACGTAGTGCCGGACTTTGGGTAAGTCCGGCCCTATGCGGAGGTCTTCTCTGGTGCTAGGAAATCACCCTGGCTCAACCCTTGGGCGTCACCTGCAGGCGGTCGAAGGAGACCTGCTTGCCGTCCTTGTCCAGCACCACCACGTCGTCGCGGCCGCTCTGCACACCCGAGGCCAGGATGAACTCCACCGTGTTGTCGGTAGTGGGGAAAATCCAGCCGATCCGGTAGCTCTTCTTGTTGAGGTACACGAAGTACCACTGGCCGTAGTCGAGACCCCTCAGGGTCACCTTCTGGCCGTTGCGGTACTTGTCCTGCGTGCCCAGGTCGAACGGAGCCGTCTGCTCCTCGAGATCCTGGACAGCGAGGACGGGGACCGTCTCGGGCTGTGCCGGCTGGAGATTCAGCAGCAGTGCGCCGCCGGTCACCGTGGCCGTGACCTGCTTGGCGCCGTTGGTGGCCATTGCTTCGAACGAAACGGCGTCGAGGCGGCCTGCCGCGATGTCGGCAGCAGTCAGGACATGCTCGCGCGTTGCCGTCACGGTCCCGCCCACAGCCAGGGCCTCCTGGCTGATGGAAGCGTCCGGGGCACTGAGCCCGGTCAGGGAGACATTGCCGGCGTTGCCTACGGTGTAGGCGTATGAGACCGTATCGCCTTCGCTGGCGAAACGGTCGCCGTCGGCGTCGGTCCACTCAGCGGAAACGGTGCCTTCCAGCTTGGCGTCGCGGACCTTCAGGTCCACTTCGCCGCCGTCCACTGTGTAGATCTTGCTGCTCTGGCCTGCCGAGCCGACTTCCCAGGTGGTCTTCGGAACGAAGTAGCCCTGCTCCGCCTCGGCAGCGGTCACGGTGTGGCGAGGCGTGGCGCAGGTGTAGCCCTGGCCGGCCGGCAGCACGCCGTAGCGGCAGTTGCCCGGGCCTTCTGGGACGAACGGGCTGAAGTTGCCGGCGGTGGGAACCACTTTTTCGACAAGCGGGCTCGTGTTGCTCACGCTGAAGGTGTACGGAACAGCGTCGCCGGCGGCGTACGGTGCGGTGGCGAGGTCACGGCCGGAGTCCGCACGGGCGCCGGTGATGCTGGCGGAAACCAGACCATCACGCAGTGCCACAGCGGCGCCGGTGAACGGAACCGTCTTGGTGAGCGACGGCGTCGCGCTGGCCGTGATGGCGAAGCTCGCCTGGGGAACAAAGTAGCCGCGCTCGACGTCCCCTGCGGTCACCGTGTGCTTGGCCGTGGTGCAGTTGTAGGTGGCACCGGCGGCCAGGTTGTTGAACCGGCAATTGGGTGCGCTGGGTGCGCCTTGTGCCGGCGGCAGGAAGCCGGTTTCGAAGTTGCCGGACACTGGAACGGAATTCGCCGTCACGTTGGCTGTGCTCTTGACCGCGAACGTATAGCTCAGGACGTCGCCCGCCTGATAAGGGCTGGCGATGACGTCGCGGGCCGGGGCTGTTCCGGTAATGGTGAGCCCCACCTGCGGAGCAACCGGGACGGTGGCCGTGAAGGTGAACTGCGAAACCCGGCCATCCGCCGTCGTAAAGGCAGCGTTAAGGTTTTGAGGACCGCTGGCGTTCGCCGGGGCGGTCAGGGCGACGTTGACGGTCGCCGAGGCGCCTGGCACGACGTCGGGCACGGGCACCGTGGTGGCCGTCCAGCCGGCCGGGGTGTAGACGGTGGCGTTGGCGCCGGAGAGCGTGGCGGCTTCCTGGTTGGTGACCGTGACTGCCACCTGCGAGGTGGCACCGGGGGCCGTGGTGACGGCCGGCACGGACAGCGGGGCGCAGGCGTAGTTCAGCCAAGCGTCGTCGAACTTCGCGAACTGGATGTTGTCCGTGTAGTTGCCCTCATACAGGACACCGAACTTGCCGTCCTCCAGCCGGGACACCGTGGAGTAGGCGGAGAAACCGGTGCGGACGGTGCGCACACCGGGCCAGGTGGCGCCGTCGTCGCAGGAGATACGGGCAGAGACATTCTCGCGGCCGGTCTTGGAATTGGAGTTGGTGAAGATGAGTTTCTTGGCGTCCGCTGAGCCCTGAGCCGCGTCCGGGAACATCCGGGCGATGGAACCGTTGTTTGCCGGGTCCGGCAGTTCGGTGTCCTGGGTGACCGGACCATAGGTGGCGCCGCCGTCAGTGGAGATGGCCACCTTGCGGTAGCCCTGGTTGGCGTTGTCGCGCGAGTTCAGCAGTACGCGGCCGTCGGAAAGTTCCACGGTCTTGTTCTCGTCCATGCGGTCGCCCACGTTGGCGCCCTTGTGCCAGGTCACGCCGTGATCGTCCGAGTAGACGCTGTAGGCCTGGATCTTGTTGGTGCCGTCGGCCTGGCGCACATCGCCGGCGTACTGCTGGATCAGGCGGCCCTTGTACTGGCCGTACTTGAGCTGGATGCCTTCGCCGGAGGACGCGAAGTTGGAGCGGATATCGCCTGCCACCGGGCTGGTCTTGCTGGTGCCCGGCTTGGTGACGTTGGTGATGAGCCTTGGCTGCGTCCACGTGACGCCGCCGTCGGAGGATTCGATCACGGCGGAGGAGATCACGCTGCGGTCGGCGTCGTCGTTGCCGAACTGGCTGCCGAAGAAGCCCTGGTCCTTGGAGTACACGAACAGCGCGAAGACCTTGCCGGCCTCTGCGTCGTGGATGTAGGACGGATCACTGTAGCCGTATTTGGGGCCCGTGGCGTCGCCCACGTGGCCGGCGGCGATGACCTGCACGGGGCCCCAGGTCTGGCCGCCGTCGGTGCTGCGGCGCTGCACGATCGAGTTGGGGTTCGGAGCGTCTGCGGCGCTGCCGGGGCGGCCGTCCCACGAAGCGAGCACCACGTTGTTGCCCAGGTAGGTCAGGGCCGGGATCCGGTGGAAGAAGTTCGCCGCAGTCCGGTCGGCGCCGATGTTGGCCTCCGCGAATGAGCCGGGAGGAGCGGTGGGGTTGTTCGGGGGGATCGGTGCCGCCTGCGCGGCGATCCCGGATCCGGCCAGCAGCGCCAGCGCTACCAGCCCGGCTCCTGCGGTTCGGCCAATACTTCGGTGCCTGTTCCGCTTAGTAGAAAATCGCAAATCCATATCCTTTCAAGGCGCCGCGGGGCGGCGGATCGGGAGAATTCGGCCGTGAGGGCGGTCTTGGCACCCGAGGGGATACCACCTGCCACATACGACGTCCTACGACCATAGTGTTTAGAGCGTCACATGGCTAGGAGTTTCCGCAAGTTGCTTGGGAGAGGCCTGGGACAGGGCGTTCGGGATCAGTACATTTTCAGCAGGGCAGCCGGCGCAGGGGCACTTGCGGCGGGGCACAAAAACGGGCGCCCCCCTTCAGAGACGCCCGGTTGAGGTTTGGGCAAAGACTTGAGGCCTAGATAAGGGGCGGGCGCCTACTGCCTGGGCGTCCGAACCACGTCACTGATCCACTGGCGGGTCTTTTCGTCCACGGGGCCGGCCACGCGCGTTTCCCGGGCAGCCCGGTCCGCCTTTATCTTCTGCATAACCATCCGGCCCAGCCCGGCAAAAACGGCCACGGCCATCATCGGCAACAGCAGAGATTTCGATTTTTCAGCCATGCGGTAATCCTAGTGACGCTTGCTCCGCGAGGCCATAGCCGCCGTCGTCCTCCACCTCCCGAAAGCCCGCCCCGCCGCGATGACTGTGGCCGATCCCACCGAATACAGGGTGCGGCGCTCGGCCCGGTAGAATGGCCTAGCAAGCTCGCGGAGCGCCCGTCCACACTGTTCGAAAAAGAACGTCCCCAGCATCCCGGAACGGCGTAAGACGGCGTGACTCCGCTGCGCCCTTACCCAATGCTCACGCACAGGAGTTGCCGGATGCCCCGGATCGTTGTTGACGTCATGCCCAAGCCCGAGATTCTGGACCCGCAGGGGAAGGCCATCGTGGGTGCACTCCCCCGTCTGGGCTTCACCAGCTTTAGCTCTGTCCGCCAGGGCAAGCGCTTTGAACTGACGGTTGACGGCGAGGTGACCGACGCAATCCTGGCCCAGGCCCGCGAAGCCGCCGAGACCCTGCTGTCCAACCCCGTGATCGAAGACGTCGTCAACGTCGAGGTCGTCGAGGCCTGAGATGACTGAACTTCCCTTGATCGGCGAGGCAATTGCCGTCGCCGCCGAGCCCCGGCTCGCCGGTGCCCGGATCGGCGTTGTTACTTTCCCAGGCACCCTTGACGACCGCGACGCCGCCCGTGCAGTCCGGCTCGCCGGCGGCACCGCAGTGCCGCTCTGGCACGCGGACACCACCCTGGGTGATGTGGACGCCGTCGTGATCCCCGGCGGTTTCTCGTACGGCGACTACCTCCGCGCCGGCGCAATTGCCCGCTTCGCGCCGCTGATGTCCAAAATCATCGACGCCGCCAACTCCGATGCCAAGCTGCCCGTGCTGGGCATCTGCAACGGCTTCCAGATCCTGACAGAATCGCACCTGCTGCCCGGCTCCATGATCAAGAACGACCACCTGAAGTTCATGTGCCGCGACCAGGTCCTGCGTGTGGAAAACAGCAACACCGCCTGGACCCTGGACTACGAGTCCGGCCAGGAAATCACGGTGCCGTTGAAGAACCAGGACGGCCAGTACATCGCCGACGAAAAGGTCCTGGACGCGCTCGAAGCCGAAGGCCGCGTGGTGTTCCGATACGTGGGCTTCAACCCCAACGGCTCACGCCGCGACATCGCCGGCATCTCCAACGCCGCCGGCAACGTGGTGGGGCTTATGCCCCACCCCGAGCACGCGGTGGAAGTTGGCTTCGGCCCCGAATCCCTGGACGGGATCGGCGGGTCCGACACCGACGGCCTGGGTTTCTTCACCTCCGTACTGAACAAGATTGTGGGAGGCAACAAATGACCGAGATCAATTCGGTGGTCGAGCCTGTCGAGACCTCATCCAAGAAGTTCAACATCGACACCGTCAAGAACGCCGCCAAGACGCCGGACACTGAACTGCCGTGGGCCGAACTCGGCCTGAAGCAGAACGAGTTCGATGAGGTAGTCAAGGTCCTGGGCCGCCGCCCGACCGGCGCCGAATTGGCAATGTATTCCGTGATGTGGAGCGAGCACTGCTCCTACAAGTCCTCGAAGAACCACCTGCGCCAGTTCGGCGACAAGGTGACCGACGAGATGAAGAAGGACATGCTGGTGGGCATCGGCGAAAACGCCGGCGTCACCAACCTGGGCGACGGCTGGGCCGTGACGTTCAAGATCGAGTCCCACAACTCGCCGTCGTTCGTGGAGCCCTACCAGGGCGCCGCAACCGGCATCGGCGGCATTGTCCGCGACATCATCTCCATGGGCGCTCGCCCGGTGGCTGTGATGGATCCGCTGCGATTCGGCGCCATCGACCACCCAGACACTGCCCGCGTGATGCACGGTGCCGTTGCCGGCATCGGCGGCTACGGAAACTCCTTGGGCCTGCCGAACATCGGCGGCGAAATGGTGTTCGATTCCGTCTACCAAGGCAACCCGCTGGTTAACGCGCTGGCTGTCGGCGTGATGCGCCATGAGGACATCCGCCTGGCCAACGCCTCCGGCAAGGGCAACAAGGTAGTCCTGTTCGGCGCCCGCACCGGCGGCGACGGCATCGGCGGCGCCTCTGTTCTGGCGTCCGAGTCCTTCGACGATACCAAGCCGTCCAAGCGCCCCGCCGTCCAGGTCGGCGACCCCTTCGCCGAGAAGGTCCTGATCGAGTGCTGTCTCGAGCTGTTCAAGGGCTCGCTGGTTGAGGGTATCCAGGACCTCGGCGCCGCAGGCATCTCCTGCGCCACGTCCGAGCTCGCCTCCAACGGCGACGGCGGCATGGAAGTTGAACTGACCTCCGTCCTGCTCCGCGACCCCACTCTGACCCCGGGCGAAATCCTGATGTCCGAGTCGCAGGAACGCATGATGGCCGTGGTCACCCCGGAGAACATCGCCGCCTTCGAAGCTGTCATGGACAAATGGGCCGTGGAGTACTCCTGGCTCGGCGAGGTCACCGACACCGGCCGCCTGATCATCACCTGGGACGGCGTAGTCATCGTGGACGTCGACCCGCGCACCGTGGCCCACGACGGCCCGGTCTACGACCGCCCGTACGCCCGCCCCTCATGGCAGGATTCCGTACAGGCCGATTCCTTCACCGGCTCCGTACAGGACACCGGCCGCCCCTCCGCCCCCGCGGAACTGGCAGCCGCCGTCTCCGAGCTCGTGGCCTCGCCGAACATGTGCAGCAAGGCCTGGATCACCAACCAGTACGACCGGTATGTGGGCGGCAACACCGCCCTGGCGTTCCCGGACGATGCCGGCGTGGTCCGCGTGGACGAGGAAACCGGCCTGGGCGTTGCCCTGGCCACCGACGCCAACGGCCGCTACACCTACCTTGATCCGTACCACGGCGCACAGCTGGCGCTGGCCGAGGCCTACCGCAACGTGGCCACGTCCGGCGCCGTGCCCATGGCCGTCAGCGACTGCCTGAACTTCGGCTCCCCCGAGGACCCGGACGTGATGTGGCAGCTCGCGGAGGCCATCCGCGGCCTGTCCGACGCCTGCATGGTGCTGGGCATCCCGGTCACCGGCGGCAACGTCTCGCTGTACAACCAGACCGGCACCACGCCCATCCACCCCTCCCCCGTGGTGGCAGTGCTGGGCAAGCTCGACGACGTCGCCCGACGCACTCCGTCGGGCTGGCGTGAGGACGGCCAGGCCATCTACCTGCTGGGTACGACGGCGGCTGAACTGGACGGCTCCGAGTGGGCCAACATGCGTGGTCACCTCGGTGGACTGCCGCCCAAGGTTGACCTCGCCGCCGAACGCGAGCTGGGCGAAATCCTGATCAACGCGTCCCGAGACGGCATGGTGGACTCCGCACACGACCTCTCCGAAGGCGGGCTTGCGGCAGCCCTGGTGGAGTCCGCACTGCGCTACGGCGTGGGTGCCCGGATCGCCCTGCAGGACGTTCTGGACCGCGACGGCGTGGACCTGTTCACAGCGTTGTTCTCCGAGTCCCAGGGCCGCGCAGTTGTTGGCGTGCCCCGCTCCGAGGAAGTCCGGTTCAAGGACATGTGCACGGCCCGCGGCTTTGCCCACACCCGCATCGGCGTGGTGGACGCAGCGAGCAACAAGCTGGAGATCAACGGCGTGGACACCATGTCGCTGGACGCCCTCCGCGAAGCCCACGAGGCAACCCTGCCGAAGTACTTCGGCTAGTCCCCTCCCGTCGATTGCTCCGTAACCGCCCTTTTGAACCCTCAAAACGGCGGTTACGGAGCAATCGTTCGTTAAGGCCGGGACCGCCATCCGGCTTGTACCAGGGCTGTGCGGACCTTGGCGACCGCAGGCTTGGCGTCATTGAGCATGTGCCGCTTGGAAATCCTGACTTCAGTCCACCCCAGCGTGTGGTACTTTTCAGAACGCGTGATGTCCCGGACGATCTGCCCGTCCTCACCGTGTTGTTCACCTTCGTCCTCGATCCCGATCCGGTACTTGCGGTAGGACAGGTCCGGCTCGTGATGGCGTCTACCGTCGTCGCCGATGATCGGCACGTTCACCTCCGGTTCCGGCAGCCCCGCCCTGACCATGGCCAGCCTCAACAGCGTCTCCTGCGGCGAGTCAGAGCCCACCCGGATGAGTTTGATGGCTTCCTTGGCCCTGCGTAGCCCGCGCTTTCCCTTGTGCCTGTCGATCATTCGCTGAAGATCTGCCAGGCTGCAGAGAGGCATGTCCCTGTCCTCAAACGCCGCCCTCGGCACGCGAACACAACTGTCCCCCATGGCCACAAGTTCGTCCACCGTGAGCATTTCCGCCATGTCCAGCCAGGTTCGCTCCGGAGTGGTCACGGGAATTCCGTCAACTGTGGTGACCTCGTCGCTGTAAAGCTTCATGCGGTGCACAATGACATGCGGCCGGTTCAGGTGTGCCGAGCCCTCAGGCCTGATGACGTGAAACATCTCCGGATTCCCCTTCTGCTGACGTCGCGGCAGCACGAGCATCGCCGCCGCGGTGAGGTGCGACGCGGCGCATCGCTCGTTGACCTCAATGAAGGGCCGGACCCTCTCACTCAAGGGGAGCTCCGCCGTCGAGCTTTCCGACCGGATCCCCTTGCCGAGTCGATGCAGTGCCCGGTGTCGCAGCCGCTTGTGCGACACTCCCGCGCGCGCCGCCTCGACAACTGTGAACGGACGGTTCTGTAGTTCCTCGGGCAGCGGGCGCGGGGTCTTCATGGATTCATCAGAGCAGACTGCCGCGTTCGCTGCAGAAGTTATCCACAGCCTTCATCGATTGCTCCGTAGGCGCCGTTTTGGGCACGCAAAAAGGGCGCCTACGGAGCAATCGATGGGTCAGTCTTCGCTGTGGAGCTCCCGCTGCCTTGAGCTGAGCAGTTCAAACTCCGGCCGGGCGGCCACAAAGCGTTCGACGGCGGTGAGCACCTCCACGAGATGCGCCCGGTCTGCTGCCACCAGGCCGGCGCCCACCTGCGAGCGCCGGTATTGTTCGTGGTCCCCCACCTCCGCTACGGACACATCGAAGCGGCGCTTGAGCTCGGCCAGCAGCGGCCTGATGACGGAGCGTTTCTCCTTCAGGCTCTGGACGTCGCCGAGGAGGATGTCGAATTCAATCCAGCCGATCCACATGCAGCAATCGTATCGATTGCTCCGTAAGAGCCGTTATGGAGGGTCAAAAGGGCCCGTACGGAGCAATCGACGTCGGTCAGATGGTGAGTTCGCCCATCCGGTCCCAGCCGTCGCCGTCGAGCTGGCGGCTGATGATTCGCGGCGTCTCGGCCAGCGCCTGCGGCATGTCCGCCATGGCCTGCTTGAAGTGGGGGCTGTTGACGTGGTCCCCGGCGGCGTCGTCCTTGAAGGCTTCCACCAGCACGAACTCGTTGGGGTCCTCCACGCTGCGGGACCAGTCGAACCACAGGTTGCCGGGCTCCGCCCGCGTCGCTTGGGTAAAGCCGTCAACGAGGCCGAGCCAGCGCTCGGACCAGTCGGGTTTGACCTTGAACTTAACGACGATGAAGATCATGCGGTATTCCTTCTGTTGCAGGGGTGTGGGTTGTTCAGTCTGCGGCCAGGGCCACGTCACAGGCCTGGATGGCCTCACGTGCAGCCTGCTGCTGCGCAGGGGTTCCGGCCCGTTCCGCCCACTGTTCGGCCAGTTGGAACTCCACGAGCGCCTCGTTGAAACGGCCGGCGCTGTGCAAAGTCCAGCCGAGGTTGTTGTGCAGCGCCACCATCCAGCGCCGTGTGTGCGGATCGTGAGCGGTAGAGGCGTATTCGAGGGCGCTCCGGGTCCACAGCTCAGCATGGGCGGAGTCTGCCAGGGCCAACATGTGCAGCGCGTCGACGGCCAGGAACTCCTCACCCAGGTGATCGCCGAGCTCGGCTGCCTGTTCGAACAGGGGTACGGCCATGGCGGCGTGGCCGCTGGAGTTCAGGACGCGTCCGCGTTCCAGCAGGATCCGCACGCCGACGGTGGGTTCTTCCTCGCCGTCCACGGAGTCCAGCAAGGCATCCGCCTCCTCGTAGCGGCCCTGCAGGCCAATGGCCCGGCCAAGCTGCGTGGCGAGTTCGGCCTTTTCGTAGGTGTCGTAGGTTGGGTCAGCAAGGGCGTCCCGGAAGCGCTGTTCGGACAGCTCGGGATCCCCAAAGTTCCATAGGCGGTCAAGGGTCGATTGGTCCAGCATGTACCTTCTCCTGATCAGCTTTCACCTGCGGCGAGTTGGCGTGCCCCTCCAACGTATCGCGAAGTGATGTGCCGTTGCGCCGCCCGGGCCAGCAGGCCTCCCGCCTGGTAGAACCAGTTCGCGTGCCTGCTGAAGGCGGTGATCTTCAGGAACACCCGCCCGTCAGCGCCGATCTCAACTTCGAAGGCTTCTTCGCCGCGTTCAGGATGGCCGGGCAGCGTGCCGTAGCCGAAGCCCGCTGACTGGGGGCCGTCTCCCGGCACCGGCCGCCGCACCCAGACCACCTCGCACGGGGCATTAATACGGAAAGGCCCGACGCCGAACCCGCTCACCACGCGCGCGCCGGGGATCACGACGTCGGACTCGGTCCGGACGCGCAGTCCGGACCGACGCTGCAGTTCCCATGTAAGGATTCCGTACGCCACCCGGCGGTAGAGCGCCAACCCCTCACCCAGGTACTCCTGCGATACGAGGCAGGGGTAGCCTTCCGGCGCCCGGCCGTGCTCGGTGGAGCCGATGCCCGGGTAGTTGAGGCCGCCGGCAGCCAGGCGCTCCCCGGTCAACGGGGCTCACCCGAAGAACCGGACAGCCGCGCCCATCCCAGCTGCTCCTGTTGCTTGCGGCTCAGGGAGGCCACCACCAGATCGTAGGAATCCTCCACCATGTCCCGGACCATGGCGTCGGGCAGGTTTCCGTCCAGCCGCACGCCGTTCCAATGGGTCTTGTTCATGTGCCACGCGCCGGTGATTTCCGGGTGGGCGGCCCGCAGCTGCTCAGCCAGGGCGGGTTCACATTTCAAGCTCACGGACCAGTCGTCGGGGTTCATTGCGGACGCCGCAAACATCTTGGCTTCGTGCCGCGCGCCACCTGCTACGGCAGCCCGGACCTTAAACACGGAGGTCTCCGGACCGAAGGGAAAATCCTCGAAGGCACCGGGAAATGACAGGCATATTGCCTTGAGTTGGGCTGCGTCCATGGACCGAGCCTATAAAGCCCTTCCCGGCGGTGCTAGTCTGCGAAGATGTCACCCGATCAGGCCATCATCCCCGTTCTGGACATGAGCGCCGCACGCCAGCCGTACGGCTCCTTTAGCCCGGAATTCATCGACCAGCTGCGGGACGCCGCCCACAATGTGGGCTTCTTCCAAATCACTGGTTACGGCGCCGCCCCCGGCCAGGCCCAGGAGCTGCTGGCCCTCATCAAACGCTTCTTCGATCTGCCCCTCGAGGAGCGGATGAAGCTGGACAACAGGATTTCACCGCACTTCCGCGGCTACACCCGGATGGGCACTGAAATCACGCAGGGACGGGCCGACGCCCGCGAGCAGATCGACTACTCCCCGGATCGCGAGCCCGTCCACAACTATCCGGCCGATCAGCCGTACTGGCTCCTCCAGGGGCACAATATGTGGCCCGAGGAGGCGTTGCCGGAGCTCAAGCCGGCGGCCATGGCCTGGGCCGACCTGATGTCCAGTGTGGGCATGGAGCTGCTGCGTGGGATCTCGGTTTCCCTGGGGCTGCCGGAGGACCACTTCGACGAGCCCTTCGGCAACGAACCGGCCTGGATGGGCAAGCTGGTGCATTACGTCGGCGGCGTGGTGGAGGCGGCCGGCGACCAGGGCGTAGGCTCCCACGCCGACTACGGTTTCGTCACCCTGCTCCTCCAGGACGAGGTGGGCGGGCTGGAAGTGCTGCCGCCTGGGACCAGTGAATGGGCACCGGTTGAGCCTGTTCCCGGGGCACTCGTGGTGAACCTGGGCGAAATGCTGGAGGTGGCCACGGAAGGTTACCTCGCCGCCACGATCCACCGGGTTCAGGCGCCGCCACCCGGCGTGGACCGTTACTCAGTCCCCTTCTTCTGGTCGCCGCGGTTGGATGCCGTGATCGATCCGGTGCCACTGCCTCCCGAGCTCAAAGCCCAGGCCCGTGGCATCTCCGACGATCCGTCCAACCCGATGCTCGCGTCCTTTGGCCTGAACATGCTCAAGGGCCGCATGCGCGCCCATCCCGATGTGACCGAACGCCACTACCCGGAACTGATGCAGCGCTGATCGTCGCCCAACCCTGAGCCTGCCGCGCACGCGCGTGCCGCGGGAGCTGCGCGTCCAGGGAACCAGTCAGAGGTTGTACTTCCACGCCTGCTGCGCGGGGCAAACGTCCATCACCACGTCCAGGCCGGCGGCCTTGGCACGGTCCACTGCCGCTTCGTCGATAACACCCAGCTGCAACCACACGGCTTTGGCGCCCACCGCAATTGCCTGGTCCATCACCGCCCCGACCTTCTGCGAGTTCACAAAGCAGTCGACGACGTCGAGGGGTTGCTTTTCAGTGGGAATCTCACCCAGGGTGCGGTACCCGGTTTCGCCGTGGACAGGGTGGCCGGGAAGGTTGACCGGGATGATCTCCATCCCGAGCCGGTCGCGGATAAACAGCGAGGTGTCGTAGGCGGCACGCCACTCATTGGTGGTCAGGCCCACGATGGCCCACCGCCCTTTGTTTCGCATCAGGCGCTCAATCACGGCAGGATCGTTGACGTGGACCATGACGCAAGCGTACATCGTCCCCTGAGCGGCCCCTGATCGAATATTTGAATGAATAGCGGGCGTCAATGCCTGGCGTGAACGAATATTACGTTCCGCGGACCCCGATTTGGCGCAGAGCGTACGGTCAGCTGTAGTGGAAGTGACCATCCCGAGCGGCCGAGAGACCTGGATCGATGAAGCCGCAGCATCCCTGACCAAACGCTGTACCCGTTGAGGCGACCATCCTCGGCAAACAGTGAAGGGTGCTACCGCCAGGATCGATGGAGCACATCTATGACATCAGAAGTATCCTCTGCCACGTCTCTGTCCACCCTGAGTCCCGTCAGCGCCGCAGCAGCGGCCGCCGCACTGGGCTCTCCCCAATCCACTTCGAACGCGACGGCGGTCGAAGCAGGGCTGCGTGACGCGCCCGGCCCTTCCAGCAGCTCATCGGGATGGTCCTCGACCGAGCCCAACGACGTCGCCGTGCACGGCGCACCGTCGGGAGGGCCGGCGCGCCACAGCAGCACCACCGCCGCGCAGCACACGGCGGAGCACGAAGCAGCCCAGCACCACGAAGAAACACGCGGCGAAGCACAACCGGACAATGTGGCATTTTGGGAACAGCAGGCCCTCCGCCTGGACTGGGCCCAGCCAGCAGGAACGTCCGGCGGCAAGCCGTGGCACACGGCCCACCGCCGCGTCCCGGCCGACGCCGCAGCCCGAAAAGGCCCGGAGATCACCTGGTTTGAGGGCGGCAAGCTCAATGTCGCCTTCAACTGCGTGGACCGCCACGTAGCCAAGGGCCACGGCGACAAGGTGGCCCTCCACTTCGAGGGCGAGCCCGGCGACCGTCGAGCCATCACGTACGCGGAGCTGCAGTGCGAAGTCTCCAAGGCGGCCAACGCCCTGCAGGCCCTGGGCATCACCAAGGGTGACCGCGTGGTCATCTACCTGCCGGTCATCCCCGAAACCGTCATCATCACCCTCGCCGTGGCCCGCATAGGCGCCATCCACTCGCTCGTTTTCGGTGGCTTCTCCGCTGAAGCCCTGAAGTTCCGCGTCGAAGACACGGGCGCCAGGCTCCTGGTGACCACGGACGGCCAGTTCCGCCGCGGTGTCGCCGTGCCCGTCAAGGACAACGCGGATGCCGCCGTCGCCGGGGACAACGCGATCGAACACGTGCTGGTCATCAACCGCACCACGGCGCCGGAGGACCTGGCCGCCGTCCCCATGACTGAAGGCCGCGACGTGTGGTGGCATGACGCCGTCGGGAGCGCCGCGGAAGTCCACGAACCGGAGGCGTTCGACGCCGAGACGCCGCTGTTCATCATGTACACGTCCGGGACCACCGGCAAGCCCAAGGGCCTGGTCCACACTTCCGGCGGGTACCTGACCCAGGCGTCCTGGAGCTTCGAACACCTCTTCAGCAACCCGGATCCCGCACTCCGTGACCAGGACGTGCACTGGTGCACGGCGGACCTCGCCTGGGTCACGGCGCACACTTACGAGATCTACGGCCCGCTCTCCAACGGCGTCACCCAGGTGATCTTCGAAGGCACTCCGAACACCCCGCACCCGGGCCGCCACTTCGAGATCATCGAACGCTACGGCGTCACGCAGTACTACACCGCGCCCACGCTGGTCCGTTCCCTCATGGGCTGGTTCCCGGACGGCGTGCCGGGCAGCTACGACCTCTCCTCCATCCGGATGCTCGGCACCGTGGGCGAGGCCGTGAACCCCGAGGCCTGGCGCTGGCTGCGCCAGAACGTCGGCGCCGGCACCGCACCCGTGGTGGACACGTGGTGGCAGTCCGAGACCGGCGCCACCATCCTCTCGCCCGCGCCCACGGACACCGAGTTCAAGCCGGGCTGCGCGGCCCGCCCGCTGCCGGGCGTCAGTACCAGGATCGTGGACGACGCCGGCAATACAGTGCCGCCGGGCGTCCAGGGTTTCATTGTGGTGGACACCCCCGGACCCGCTATTGCGCGCACCGTCTGGGGCAACCCCCGCCGCTACTACGACTCCTACTGGAGCCAGTATGTGGAACAGGGCTGGTTCCTCGCCGGCGACGGCGCGAAGTACGATGCCGACGGCGACATCTGGATCCTGGGCCGCGTGGACGACACCCTGAACGTCTCCGGCCACCTGCTGTCCACCATCGAGATCGAGTCAGCGCTGGTGTCCCACCCCGATGTGGTGGAGGCCGGCGTCTGTCCAGTGGCAGATCCCAAGACCGGGCACGCGATTGTCGCTTTTGTCGTACTAAAGCGCGGGCTTTCGCTCCCCAACCGCCCCCTCCCCTCGCAAGCTCGGGCAGGGAACCCGGCGGTCGTGGGCCCAGGCTCTATCGCCGAGGAGCTCCGCAACCACGTGGCGAAGGCGATCGGCCCGATCGCGAAGCCGCGCGACGTCGTCGTCGTCCCTGACGTACCGAAGACCCGCAGCGGCAAGATCATGCGCCGGCTGCTCACCCAATTATTCGAGGGGACCGCCCTGGGCGACACCACCTCGCTCCAAAACGAACCGGCGATCGCCGGAATCCAGGACGTCCTGCGCGAGCGGACCCTAGTAAAGGAAAACTCATGACAGACATCAGCAACGTTGCCCGCCTTTCAGAGCCGCTCAAGTTTGCGTACTGGGTGCCGAACGTTTCCGGCGGCCTGGTGGTCTCCACGATCGAACAGCGCACCGGCTGGGACTTTGACTACAACAAGAAGCTCGCGCAGATCGCCGAGAACTCCGGTTTCGAGTACGCCCTGACGCAGACCCGGTATGCCGCGTCCTACGGGGCCGACAAGCAGCACGAGGCCACGTCCTTCAGCCTTGCCCTGCTCGCCGCCACGGAGCGTCTCAAGGTCATCGCCGCCGTCCACCCGGGCATGTGGCACCCCGGTGTGCTGGCCAAATACATCATCACCGCGGACCACATCTCCAACGGCCGCGCCGCCGTCAACATCGTCTCCGGCTGGCTCAAGAACGAGTTCACCAACTTCGGCCTTGACTGGCTGGAGCACGACGAACGCTACGTCCGCACCGAGGAGTTCATCAGGGTGCTGCGCGGCCTGTGGACCGAGCAGGAGTACAGCCAGGCCGGCAAGTACTACAACATCACGGACTTCACCCTGAACCCGGCCCCCGTGGACGTTCCCGGCCGCGCCCACCCCGAGGTCTTCTTCGGCGGCAACTCGACGGCGGCCCAGGCCACCGCGGGCCGTGTGGCCGACTGGTACTTCTCCAACGGCAAGGACCTGGAAGGCTTCAAGGAGAATATCGCCGGCGTGGTGGCAGCGTCCGGCGAAACCGGCCGAGGCAACGACGGTGCCCTGGCCGCCCCCCGCTTCGGTCTCAACGGCTTTGTGATCGCCCGTGATTCCGAGAAGGAAGCCCGCGATACGCTGCGCGAAATCGTTGAGAAGGCACACAAGCCGGCAGTCCAGGGCTTCCGCGACGCCGTGCAGGAAGCCGGCGCGTCCACCAAGGACGGCAAGGGCATGTGGGCCGACTCCAGCTTCGAGGACCTGGTCCAGTACAACGACGGCTTCAAGACCCAGCTGATCGGCACCCCGGAGCAGATCGCCGAACGGATCGTGGCTTACAAGAAGATCGGCGTGAACCTCTTCCTCACCGGCTACCTGCACTTCCAGGAGGAAGTCGCCGCCTTCGGCCAGGACATCCTGCCGATCGTCCGCGAACTCGAAGCCGACCTGGCCCGCAAAAACGGCACCCAGCTGGACGTGTCCGGGACGCCGGTTGCCGCAGCCGCCGAGTCGGTGGCTGTCTGATGGCTGACCGCAAGTTCGGTTTCCGCACCCGCGCGCTGCACACCGGCGGCACCCCCGACGCCGAGCATGGCGCCCGTGCGGTGCCCATCTACCAGACCACGTCCTTCGTGTTCAAGGACACCCAGGATGCCGCCAACCTCTTCGCCCTGCAGAAGTACGGCAACATCTACTCCCGCATCGGCAACCCCACCGTGGCAGCGTTCGAGGAGCGCATCGCCTCGCTGGAGGGCGGCATCGGCGCGGTGGCGACGTCGTCGGGCATGGCCGCGGAGTTCATCACGTTCGCTGCGCTGACCCAGTCCGGCGACCACATCGTGGCAGCCTCCCAGCTCTACGGCGGCACCGTCACCCAGCTGGACGTGACCCTCCGCCGCTTCGGCGTTGACACCACCTTCGTTCCCGGCACCGACCCCGCGGACTATGCCGCGGCGGTGCAGGAGAACACCAAGGCGATCTTCGTCGAGGTGGTGGCCAACCCGTCGTCGGAAGTCCAGGACCTGGCGGCCCTGGCCAAGGTAGCGCACGACGCCGGCGTCCCCCTCGTGGTCGACGCCACCCTGAGCACGCCGTACCTTGTGCGCCCGATCGAACACGGCGCCGACATCGTGATCCACTCCGCCACCAAGTTCCTGGGCGGGCACGGCACCACGCTGGGCGGCGTGATCGTGGAGAGCGGCCGGTTTGATTGGGGCAACGGCAAGTTCCCCACCATGACCGAGCCGGTGGCGTCCTACGGAGATGTCTCCTGGTGGGGCAATTTCGGCGAGTACGGCTTCCTCACCAAACTGCGCTGCGAACAGCTGCGGGACATCGGCCCGGCACTTTCCCCGCTTTCGGCCTTCCAGCTGCTGCAGGGCGTGGAAACACTGCCGCAGCGCCTGGACGAACACCTCAAAAACGCCCAGGCCGTGGCCGAATGGCTCGAGGCCGATCCCCGGGTGGCGTACGTCAACTTCTCCGGGCTTCCCTCGCACCCGCATTTTGAGCGCGCGAAAAAGTACTTGCCGCTGGGCCCCGGCTCCGTGTTCTCCTTCGGGGTGAAGGGCGGCCGCACGGCCGGGCAGAAGTTCATCGAATCCCTGCAGCTGGCCTCGCACCTGGCCAACGTGGGTGATTCCCGCACTCTGGTGATCCACCCGGGTTCCACCACGCACCAGCAGCTGAGCCCGGTCCAGCTGGAATCTGCGGGCGTGCCCGAGGACCTGGTCCGGATTTCCGTGGGCCTGGAGGACATCGACGACATCCTGTGGGACCTGGACCAGGCACTGGACGCGGCCTCGGAACCGGTGGTCGAGCTCGTCGGGACCGTGGATTCCTGCACGATTGGAGCCAACGTATGAGCACCAGCGAACGAACCTGGACCGGACCTTCGGCTCCGGAACGCCTGAACCTGCTGCGCGCAGCCACCTCGATTGCGATCGTGGGCGCCTCGGACAAGCCCTCCCGGGCGAGCTACTTTGTGGCGACGTACCTGCAATCGTCCACGCGGTACAAGGTGTACTTCGTGAACCCCGTGGTCAAGGAGATCCTTGGTGAACCGACCTACGCCTCACTGGCCGATCTTCCCGAGAGCCCGGACATCGTGGATGTGTTCCGCAAGCACGATGACCTCCCGGGCGTCCTGGACGAGGCCATCGCGGCCGGCGCCAAAACCCTTTGGCTGCAACTCGGTTCCTGGCATGAGGACGTGGCCGCGGACGCGGAAGCCGCCGGGCTCAACGTGGTGATGGACCGCTGCGTGAAGATCGAGCATGCCCGGTTCCATGGCGGGCTGCACCTGGCCGGTTTCGACACCGGAGTGATCTCCTCCAAGCGGCAGCTGCTTTCCTGACGGACAGGCGCTTCCTGACACAAACCTGATCAGCGGGTCAACTTCTTCAGCCAGATTGAACCGGGGCCCGCGTTGCCGGCCCCGGTTTTTTCTGTCAGTGCTGGGGGGACGATGGCCGACGTCAGGGACTCCCCCGCGGCTTCGGCCAGAGTACCGGCAACCAGCTTTCCGGCCTTGTCGAGCTCGGCAGCGGCGTCAGTGGCGGCCTTGGCAGGACCTTTGCTTTCCTGGGTGGCAGCGTCCTGGGAAGCAGCACCGCCAGGGGGGACACCCGCAGCGTTCCCCGGCGCGCCGCCGTCGTCCGTCTTTGACTTGCCGGGCGACGTGCCGTTTCCGCGGCCTGCCGGCTCCGTGCCCCGGTTCTGGCCTGCGTTTTCCGGACCGTTCGGTGGCGGGGCAGTTTCCCGTTCAACAGTTTCCGGCTGTGCCGGCGCTCCGTCGTCGCGGGTTGCCGGCTCCGCGCGCAACTGCGCCTCCGCCGGATTCGCGGCGGTCCGGCTGCCGGCGGGAGTCCCTGCGATGGACCAGCCAGGAGCCCAGTCCTGCAACAACTGCTGGATGGAACTGCTGGCCTGCGCGTCCGGAGCGGTGCCGCTGGCGGCCACCCCGGTGACGCCCAGCCCCATCCCCGCGATGACGGAAAGGCCCACAACGGTGGTCCGGTGCTTCCGGAGGAGCCTGTGCCGGGCCAGCTGGGGGGTCTGGCCTGACAGGAGCGCCGCCAGTTCGGGACCGGGCTCGGGTACAGGCAGGGAGCCTAGGGAGCCCACCGCGAGAAGGGCTTCGCGGAGGCCGGCGGCATCGTCCACACCGGCGTCAAGGAGCATTTCATCAATGGTCCGGATCAGGGAGCTGGCATTAAACGTCATGGCGCCACGTACTCCTTCACTGCGGACTGCTCGCGCAGCCGGATCAATGCACGGCGCTGGAGTTGCTTGACGGCGCCGGCACTCTTGCCCATCACAGCGGCCACCTGGTCCACTGTGAGGCCCGCGACGAGGCGTAACGACAACACTTCCCGCTGTTCATCCGGCAGCTCGTTCAGGAGATCCGCGACCTCCTGCGGGGAGATCCGTTGCAGCACCTCGGCCTCAGCGGAGGACTCCTCGCGTCCGTCCAGCTCCGGTTCGAACGGAAGTTTGATGGGTGTTCGTTGCTGGCGCCGGTGATCGTCCACCATCCTGGCGTGCGCCACGGAGAAGACAAATGTGCGCAGCCCGGCCACGCCGCCGGTAACCCTCTGCAGCCGTGGCAGGACGGTAAGGAAGACTTCCTGCATAGCCGCCTCCGGATCTTCTACCCCGCGGGCTGTGAGGTAGCCCAGGACCTGTGGCGCGTAGGTTCGGTACACAATGCTGAAGAGCTCCGGATCACGGGCGCGCGCACGCATAACGTCGTCTGTCAGTGCATCGGTCACGGACACAGGGCCTTCGGTGGAGGGGACTGGGCTGGCTCAGCTTGGGCCCGCACGTCATCCGCGGAATGCCCTCGCCAGCTAACTTTACCCTCCAGTAACAAAAGAGCCGGTCTGGAACATGATGGGGGACAAGTTCCAGACCGGCGCTTCATAGGGGTAATCGCTCAAGGCACCGCAGGGGTTACGCCGTCGGACAAAAAACTTTCCGCAGCCGTGACGTGGGGGGGATTCTTGAGCTGACTACGTCCGGCGCGGCTCACGCCCAGCTCTGCGCGGTCACCCTTCGGCGCGGTGTTTTGGCAAGGACGAAGGTGTGTGCCCTGGCGGCGGGAACGCGCTGGTCCCCACAGTCCGGCTGGAGTTGGACGGGGACCACCACAGGGGCTGGCACGGGGGCCGGGGGTGCAACCTTGGCGGCGGGGCAGAGATCGGTGACCAGCCCTGTCCCGGCGCATTCGCGCACGGCGGCGATCCCTGCGGCCACTGCGGACTTATCCTCGAAGGCCCCGGATACGGCCACCACAGTGCCATCCGGTGCCTTGAGGTGGAACCTGAACCGTGAATCCGAGTCCAAGAAAACTTCAAACTTCCCGGCCATGGTAAATCCTTCCGGTTTGTGGGTCCCGTCCGGGCGACGTCTTCGCCCCGGCCGGCCGGAAGCATCGCTGCGTCCGGTACCTACGGGTCTGGTCCAATGTTCTGCTGATCGGGTTCAGCGTGTGCTTAAGAGTCTGTCCGGCCCGCCTGCAGACTCACAAGACCGGCCGCGTAAACCCTGTGTAAATTCCCAAGTGACTGACAGTTAACGTCGCGAAAACCGTTTTTGAGGACGCTAAGTGCGAGTCACTTGGGTCAGCAGACGACAAAGGCGGGCCACCTTTCCAGGTGACCCGCCGTCGTGGTGCCTTACAGGCCGTTAGTCGTTGATCAGATCGTGAACCACGATGGTCTGGTCGCGGTCCGGGCCGACGCCGATCGCGGAGAAACGCGTGCCGGAGAGCTTTTCGAGGGCCAGCACGTAGTTGCGGGCGTTCTCGGGGAGATCCTCCAGGGTGCGGGCACCGGTGATGTCCTCGGTCCAACCGTCGAAGTACTCAAAGATGGGCACTGCGTGGTGGAACTCGGTCTGCGTCATGGGCATTTCGTCGTGCCGCACGCCGTCAACGTCGTACGCAACGCAGACCGGGATCTGCTCGATGCCGGTGAGGACGTCCAGCTTGGTGACGAAGTAGTCCGTGAAGCCGTTCACGCGGGAAGCGTGGCGGGCCAGGACGGCGTCGTACCAGCCGCAGCGGCGCGGGCGGCCGGTGTTTACGCCGAACTCGCCACCGGTCTTCTGCAGGTACATGCCCATCTCGTCGAACAGTTCGGTGGGGAACGGTCCGGCGCCAACACGGGTGGTGTAGGCCTTGATGATGCCGATGGAGCGGGAGATCCGGGTGGGGCCGATGCCCGAGCCAACGGACGCGCCGCCGGCGGTCGGGTTGGAGGAGGTCACGAACGGGTAGGTGCCGTGGTCGACGTCCAGGAACGTGGCCTGGCCGCCTTCCATAAGCACAACCTTGCCCTCGTCCAGGGCGTTGTTGAGGACCAGGGTGCTGTCGATGACCAGCGGGCGCAGGCGCTCGGCGAAAGCCAGGAAGTAGTCCACGATCTCGTCCACCACAATGTCGCGGCGGTTGTAGACCTTGACCAGGAGCTCGTTCTTCTGGCGCAGGGATCCTTCCACCTTCTGGCGGAGGATGGACTCGTCAAAGACGTCCTGGACGCGGATGCCCAGCCGGGCCACCTTGTCCATGTAGGCGGGGCCGATGCCGCGGCCGGTGGTGCCGATGGCGCGGCTGCCGAGGAAACGCTCGGTGACCTTGTCCAGGACCTGGTGGTAGGGCGCCACGAGGTGCGCGTTGGCGGAGATGCGCAGCTTGGACGTATCCGCGCCGCGGGCTTGCAGGCCTTCGATCTCCTGGAACAGGGCCTCGAGGTTCACCACACAGCCGTTGCCGATGATCGGAATCGCGTTGGGGCTCAAAATGCCGGCCGGAAGGAGTTTGAGCTCATACTTCTCACCGCCTACGACGACGGTGTGCCCGGCATTGTTGCCGCCGTTGGGCTTTACGACGTAGTCAACGCGGCCGCCCAGAAGATCGGTGGCCTTGCCTTTTCCTTCGTCGCCCCACTGGGCTCCTACGATCACGATTGCTGGCATGGGATCCTCCCCCATTCGTTCGGGCCGCACAGGTCCGTCCACCGAAATGGCAGTCCTGCGTAGCGCCGTTCATGAGAATGCCCCGAAGGCCATAGCCTGGCCGGACCGCTACGGCGGCCAACCACGCAAGAGTCCGGGGCTCTTACCACCCAAGTTTAGCCGATCACGGACTTTGTCCACTCAATAGGGTGCCCATGGCCCTTCGCGCGCGGCAAAGGACCACGGGCAGACTTCCCGTGATCTACTACTCGTCGTCAGCTTCCTCGCCGGGACGGGACGTCTGGGTGTCCAGGCTGTCCCAGAAGGAGGTGTCGGCGTCGGCAATCGACCCGTCAGCGATGGCCGCCGCAGTGGCCGTCAGCGTGGTCACCGTTTGCTGGATCAGGTAACCGTTGCTGCGGAGCCCGAGGGCGTAGCCGTCTAGATAGTGATCAGACATGCCACGCATTTCGAAGAGCAGGGTGGCGATCCCGTACTCCACTGCGATGCCGTTGCGGCTGATGGTCTCGGCGCTGCCGCCCACATACTTGCCCAAGTGGCCCCAGCCGGTGGAGTCGACGTTGTTGAAGACCACGGCGCCTAACTGCTTGGACATTTCTACAACAGCCGGATCGGCATTGGGCGTGGTGGGGTACAGGATGGACCCGGAGACCAGCTTTCCGTCGCGTTCACTCCGGGTGCCCTGGTGGTGCAGGTCGATCATGTAGTCAATGTTGTACTTGCGAATGACGTTGTTGTGGAGCGCCTGGGTTTCGGGCTGGATTTTGGCTACGTGGTCACGGTTCAGGTCCACCTCCTCGGCGTTGTACCGCGTCATGTGGCGGTCGCCCTTGGCCAGGTAATCATCCAGCGGGAAGTTCACATCTCCCATCGCGCCGTCGGCGTTGAGCATGGGAACGATGAGGATGTTCACTCCGTCCAGGATGTCCCCCGATTTCCCGGTTCCCAGGTGTTTCACGAATGCCATGGCACCCTCGGTGGTCAGCTGCTCATTTCCGTGCTGCTGGGTCAGGTACAGGATGGTGGGTTTGGCCGGGTCCGAAATGTACTTCACCAGGTGGATGTCCCGGCCCTTGACAGTCTGGCCGATCACTTCCAGATCCATGGCTGGCTGGCGGGTGTCCTGATCCTTCAGGAAGGAGACCAACTCGTCATAGGTTGCCAGTTTCGAGGTGGTGATCTGGCCGTTGCCGTCATAGTTGGGGCCTTCGCCCACGGCTTGGGCCAACGGTGCCGGCGCGGCGAGTGCCGCCAGAACCAGGGCTCCAGATACGGCCGCGGTCCTTAAAGTTGCCAGGGTTTTGTTCACGGTACGTTACCTCTTTCGACTGCATGGAGGGTGCGACCAGCCGCAACGTCCTCATTGCGGGCTGTCACAGACAGCCAATCAAGCTAAACGAAAGCTGTCAATTAACTTGACAAAAGGCTGATCGCCCTGTGCCGTCCATCACGGGAGGTTAGGGCCGGGCCCCGCATTTCGCGGGGCTTGCTAAACTGATAGAGATCGACCAGGAATCGGTCCACACCACATTTCAAACCACGCCGGACGGGCGCGCCCATCACGCGCCCATTTTCCGGATTGGCAGCATCGCCGAGCCCCGCAGGAGACATTGCACTATATGACAGCCCTGGCCCCCGAATCCCTCCGTGAACAGCTCCTGAGCCGCCGCTACGAGCCCAACGTTGCCGCCGTCAACGAGCTGTGCGATTCCCTGCAGAGCGTCAAGCCCCACACCGAAGTCCCCTACGTCGACCCCATGCACGACGTGGACGAGTGCCGCATCATCAGCCTCTACTCCAACATCGGCGAGGCTGACCCGTCCGGCTTCATCACCGCCGGCGACGAAGACGCCGCCACCCGCATGCTCGGCATCCAGTGGAAGCTGGGCCTGCGCCCCGAGTTCGTGATGCCGTGGAACGTGCACCCGTGGCATACGCCGGGCGAGGTCAACGGCAAGTTCACGCCGGACCAGATTTCCGCCGGCCTCAAGCCGCTGCTGAAGTTCCTCGCCGTGGTCCCCCGCGCCTCGGTGATCGTGGCCCACGGCACCGAAGCCAACCGCCTGGCCAACCTGCTGCTGAAGACCGAAGTTCCGCTGCTCTGGCGCCGCGGGCTGAAGACCTACAAGGTCCGCTCCCTCAGCGGCCGCGCCTTCGCCGGGACGCCCGCGCGGCAGGAACAGTACCTCGAGGAAATGCGCGTCGTCTACACCGANGCCCGCACGGGACTCGCGAAGGTCTAACAACCGGAGCATCTCTCGATAAGCTCGACCACCTTACGACGGCGGGCGGTCACCTTTCCTTCTGAAAGGTGACCGCCCGCCGTCGTTCTTTACAAGCAACGCGGGGTCACTTTCTGCCCAAAAACGATGGTTTATTGGGCAGAAAGTGACCCTCCCCACCCGCACCCTAGCCTCGCAAGCTCGGCCAGGGAACCCTGCGGGCGTGGGCCCACGTTGCTCGTACTATTTGGCCTCGATGGCTGCCTTGGCTGCCGGGTCCGAGTCGTTAAGGAACTTCTCGATGCGTTCCGGTTCCTCGGCTTCGCCGATGGCCGCGGACGCGCGGCCCAGCGAGTAGAGCGCGCGCAGGAAGCCGCGGTTGGGTTCGTGCTCCCACGGGATGGGACCCACGCCGCGCCAGCCGTTGCGGCGCAGCGAGTCCAGCCCGCGGTGGTAGCCAACGCGCGAGTAGGCGTAGGAATCGATGGTGCGGCCCTCGGCCCACGCCTCCTCCGCCAGGACAGCCCACAACAGCGACGATGTGGGGTGCTTTTCAACCAGGTCCAGGGCTTCGGCGCCGGCGTCCAGCTGAGCGTAGACGTCGGTCTCGGCAGGCAGGAGCGTTGGCTCCGGGCCCATGAGGTTCTTGCGGAACTCGTCGGACATTCCTAGAAGGTCTTTCCAGCGGAACCCAGCTGCTTGGTTGCCTCGACGACGCGGGCGGACAGGCCCGCCTCGGCGGAGGCACCCCAGACGCGCGGATCGTAGAGCTTCTTGTTGCCCACTTCACCGTCAACCTTAAGCACGCCGTCGTAGTTCTTGAACATGTGGTCCACCACGGGACGCGTGTACGCGTACTGGGTGTCGGTGTCGATGTTCATCTTGATCACACCATAGGAAACGGCGTCAGCGATCTCCTGGTCGGAGGAACCGGAGCCGCCGTGGAACACGAGGTCGAACGGGCTGTTCTTGCCAAGTTTGGCTCCCACTTGGGCCTGGATGTCCTTGAGGATCTCCGGGCGCAGCTTCACACCACCGGGCTTGTACACACCGTGCACGTTGCCGAAGGTCAGGGCCGTGATGTAACGGCCGTTCTCGCCGGCGCCGAGGGCTTCAATGGTGGCCAGAGCGTCCTCCACCGTGGTGTACAGCTTGTCGTTGATGGCGTTTTCCACGCCGTCTTCCTCGCCGCCCACGATGCCGATTTCAACTTCGAGGATCATCTTCGCGGCGGCGGTGCGTTCCAGCAGTTCGCGCGCGGTGCTGAGGTTCTCGTTGAGCGGCTCGTGCGAACCGTCCCACATGTGCGAGTTGAAGATCGGGTTGCGGCCGGCCTTGACCTCGGCCTCCGAAGCTGCGAGCAGCGGCAGGACAAAGCCGTCCAGCTTGTCCTTGGGGCAGTGGTCGGTGTGGAGGGCAATGTTGACGCCGTAGTTCTTGGCAACTTCCCGGGCGAACGCGGCGAAGCCGAGCGAACCGGCCACCATGTCCTTGGTGGCCGCGCCGGACCAGTAGGCGGCTCCGCCGGTGGACACCTGGACGATGCCGTCGGACTCAGCCTCGGCGAAGCCGCGCAGTGCGGCGTTCAGCGTCTGCGAGGAGGTGACGTTGACGGCCGGGAATGCATAGCCTCCGGCCTTGGCACGGTCGATCATCTCGGAGTAGATCTCTGGGGTTGCAATGGGCATGGTGACTCCTATGCTGAGTTTTCGTCTATGGGTTGTGACCCTGGAGAGTAGACCTCTTACGGCTAGCCACCATCCTAGCCATTTCTGTGCAGGGGCAGTGTTTCGGGTCACGCGGGCCGGTAACACTTACGCTCACATGCCGCACCGAGATGGCATTTCACGGCAGTGCCGGAGCCCGGGACTGCCACGAAATGCCATCTCGTGCAGGGGTTTAGCCGTACAGCCAGCAGTTGCTCACCGCGGACCGGCCCGCGAAGCGGCGCTCCAGGAAGTTGAACGCCTGCGGGATGGCGGCCGCGTAGCCGCCAACGTGGGTGGCCCCGGCCGTGACATCGAAATACACCGACGATCCGGCGGCGCACCAGCGCTTGGCCAGCTGCCTGCCCTGGTCAAAGGGAATCACGTCGTCGAGCACGCTGTGCGAGAGCAGCACAGGGACCGCGGGCGCCCGGCCGTTACCGATCTTCTGTTCGGCAATGACCGTCTTGAGCTCCGGGAGGTCCAGCAAGGAACTCAGCTTCTGCCCGGACACGGTGAGCTGCGCAGTGTTCAGGAAGCCGCTCGAGGCAATCGACTGCAACGTGCATTCGTTGTTCGTCGCCGCAACCTTCGCCCGCCCGGCAGCGTTGAGGTGGGGGCTCAGGTCCAGTCCGCCGGCGGCGCTCATTCCCGTCACCGCGTAGAGCAGGAACCCGGTGTACAGGCCGCCGTCGAGGTTTCGTCCGACGGCGGGAAGGTCGGCGGGGACCGCCCCCGCGTAAGCGCCCTTGAGGTTCAGCTCCGGAGCGTATTGGGGGGCAAGTTCGACGGCGGCTGCCGAGGCGCCGCCGCCCTGCGAGTAGCCGGCCAGCGCCACCGGGCCGCCGGGAACGATCTGCGGGTTCCCCAACCGCTGGGCCGCACGGGCGGCGTCGAGGACGGCGTGCGCCTGCGATTCGCGCGCCATGTAGGTGTGGCTTCCGGCCGTGCCGAGACCCTCATAGTCGGTCACGGCTACGGAGTAGCCCCGCGCCAGCAGCCCGGCAATGAAGATGCCCTCGTATTCCTCGCCGGTGGCCATGGCCCGGGACGGTGCACATTGGTCCCCCTGCCCCTGGGTTCCGGCGGCGTAGCTGACCAGCGGACGCGGGCCGGGATCGGTCCAGGCCGCGTACGGCACCAGCACTGTGCCGGTCACGGCGACAGGCACCCCGGAACTGTTCACGGAGCGGTACATGATGCGCTGCACGGAGGCCTGGGCCCGGATGGTCTTGAGCGGATCGACATAGAAGACAGACGGCTCCGTCCGGACCAGGTCGCCGTTGTTGGCCGGAAGTGAGGCGGGGGTGAAGTAGAAGTCGAGCGGGTTGGCCGTCGTCGCCGGTGTTAGGGCAGGTGCCGGAGCGGCGTAGGCCACCGCGCCCCAACCGAAGGTGAGAACCGCGGCCAACGCAATGGCCGAACAGACGCCTACAGAAGGATGCTTCATTGAACCTCCAGTCAGTGTCACACTCGCCAATGAGCGTGATCCAAGCCACATGCTACTGATGGGTAACTTGTGGACCTAGGGATTCTCCGAAGATTTCCGATAGTTTCGTCTCGGATTCAACGGCGGGGTTCAGAAGGCGCGCTACAGAACGGGCTGGCTAAAGACGTGCCGGCGGATCCAGGCATGCATGGCGATCGCGGCGGCCGAGGCGGCGTTGATGGAGCGGGTGGAGCCGAACTGCTCGATGGACAGGGTGGCCAGGGCCGCCTCGTGGACCTCCGGTGTCAGCCCGGGCCCCTCCTGGCCGAACACCAGGACGCAGTCCTTGGGCAGCTCATACGTCTCCAGGGGCACGGAGTCGGGGAAGATGTCTATCCCGATGATCGCGAGCCCCTCCCCCTGCGCCCACACCACAAAGTCCTCCACGGTGGGGTGGTGGCGGACGTGCTGGTAACGGTCGGTGACCATCGCCCCGCGCCTGTTCCACCGGCGTCGTCCGATGATGTGGACTTCCTTGGCGAGGAACGCGTTGGCGGTGCGCACCACGGTGCCGATGTTGAGGTCGTGCTGCCAGTTTTCGATGGCGATGTGGAAGTTGTGCCGCTTCGAATCGAGGTCCGCCACGATCGCGTCATGCTTCCAGTAGCGGTACTGGTCCACCACGTTGCGGCGGTCGCCGTCGGCCAGCAATTCCGGATCCCAGTGGTCGCCCGCGGGCAGCTCGCCGTCCCAGGGCCCGACGCCGACCTCCGCCTTTGGCTCCGAGGCCTCCTCGGGCGCTGGCTCCTCCGCTGGAATCGGATGAGGTTCGACTGGGTTTCCGGGCGTTTGTTTCACCCCTCAACACTAGACTGGACCACTGGAGCATTCATCACCGGCGGAGGTAAACGTGGCAGAAGCAGACCAGGTACAGGGTTCACCGGCGGTTTACCGCAGCGGCCAGGAGATCGAATGCTGGCTGACAGACATGGACGGCGTACTCGTCCACGAAAACCATGCCGTCCCAGGGGCCGCCGAACTGATCCAGCGCTGGGTGGACACGTCCAAGCGGTTCCTGGTGCTGACGAACAACTCGATCTTCACGCCCCGCGACCTCGCCGCCCGGCTCCGGGCCTCCGGGCTGGAGATCCCCGAGGAGAACATCTGGACCTCGGCGCTGGCCACCGCGCAGTTCCTGAAGGACCAGGTGCGGGGTTCCGGTTCCGGGAACCGCGCCTACACCATCGGCGAGGCAGGGCTGACGACGGCGCTGCACGAGGCAGGCTTCATCCTCACCGACCAGGACCCGGATTTCGTGGTGCTCGGCGAAACCCGGACCTACTCCTTTGAGGCCATCACCATGGCCATCCGCCTGATCCTGGCCGGGGCCCGCTTCATCGCCACCAACCCCGATGCCACGGGCCCGTCCAAGGATGGACCCATGCCCGCGACCGGCGCCATCGCGGCCCTGATCACCAAGGCCACCGGCAGGGAACCGTACATTGTGGGCAAGCCGAATCCCATGATGTTCCGGTCGGCCATGAACCAGATCGATGCGCACTCCGAGACCACCGCCATGATCGGGGACCGGATGGACACGGACATCGTCGCGGGCATGGAGGCCGGCCTGCACACGGTCCTGGTGCTGACCGGCATCACGCAGCGAGAAGATATCGCCTCCTACCCGTTCCGGCCGAACCAGGTCCTGAACTCCGTGGCCGACCTGAAGAACCAGATCTAGAAGACCGTCACCTTCGAGCCGCCGCGGGGCAGCGGGAAAAAGTCGTCCATCAGCCGCTCCACGATGGGCCGGTAGATGAGCGGATTCCAGCCGGGGCTCGCGTGCGCCGGCAGGGCCCCGTCCGTTTGCAGGTCCATGGAGACCATGTGGGGTTGGAACGCTGCCGACCACGCGTCCTTGGCCGTCTGGTAACGGACGGTGCGGTCTTTCGGGTTGCCGATGTACGCCATCCGCGTGCCGCCGAGCTTGTCCACAAACCGGTTTCCGTCGAAGTGGTAGATGTACGCCGACTCGGACTGGATGAGCACACTGGACGGGGCGATCGGGGACAGCTGCTCCATGGTCTGGTCCAGGATCTGCCGCCAGGTCCGCTCGTCCTTGTGGATGACGCGCTCCCCCAGTTCGTAGCTGCCGCGGACCACGGACGGGACACGGAAGCCGCTCTCGTACAGGAACACCACGCCGTCGAACCAGCTCTCGTCCAGCACGTCGCTGCGGCTGTAGGGGCTGGAGTCCAGCAGGATGAAGTCCACCTCCACGCCGTGGAATTCCCTGAGCCGCGCGGCCACCTGGGTGGCCACCATGCCGCCGAAGCTGTGGCCGTAGAAGAAGAGCTTGGTGAGCTTTTTCGCCCGGACGTGTTCGATGACGGCGATCACCAACTCGTCGATGTCCAGCCCTTGGTTGGAATATCCGACGGCGACGAGCTGGCCGCGCTTGTTCAGCGCACCACGCATCGCGTTCAGGATCCAGAGCGCCTCTTCCCAGCTGGTCTTGTAACCGGGGAAGAGGAACCAGCTGGCGTTCGGGTAGTAGGCGTCGGCGAAGTCGTCCGCGACCTGCAGGATCCGGTTGACCTGCCGCTCCGCCTGGACCCGGCGGGTAACCAGCATATCCGCCACCAGCAGGGCCGAGGCGCCCGTGCCGGCCAGGAACCCGCGGCGCGAAAACCGCTTGAGTGCGGCGGCATTGGCCAGCAGCCGGGCTTGATGAGCTCCTGGCTGTTCCTGCGGATCTGCTTCCCCCCTGTACGGCACACCTCTACCGTAGCCACAGCGGAAGCCGCCGCTGCAACCCTGAGGCCGGCCACGGCCCCGGGCAACCCTGGGCGCGGGCGGCTGCTGGACCCGCCAGGAGGGGCCGAACCCGCCAGGAGAGGCCGGGCTAGGACAGGCCCAGCTCGTCCTTGCCGAAGGCGAACAGGTACGGGACGCCGGTCTCGGCTTCGATTCTTTCCTTGGAGCCAGTGTCCCGGTCCACGATGACGGCCACGGCAACCACGTTGCCGCCGGCCTTCCGGACACCCTCAACAGCAGTGAGGGCCGAGCCGCCGGTAGTGGACGTATCCTCCAGCACCAGAACCTTGCGGCCCTCAACCGACGGACCTTCAACCTGGCGGCCCATGCCGTAAGACTTCTGGGCCTTGCGGACCACAAAGGCGTCCACGGTGCGACCGGCGTCCACGGCGGAGTGCATAACAGCGGTGCCCACGGGGTCAGCACCCATGGTCAGGCCACCGGCGCACTCAAAGTCGATCCCGGCGTCGTCCGTCAGTGCCAGCATGACCTGGCCCACCAGCTTGGAGGCTTCATGGTGCAGCGTGATGCGGCGCAGGTCGATGTAGTAGTCGGCCTCGGCGCCGCTGGACAGGATCACCTTGCCGCGGACCACGGCCAGTTCCTTGATCAGTTCCAGCAGGCGGGCACGGGCAGCAGTGTTGGAAGCAGCATCAGGGGTGGCAGTCATGGTCTCCAGTTTACTGGAGGCCCCGACGCGGAAATGGCCCTGTGACGCAGAAATGGAATGGCGCTACGCGTATACGCGTAGCGCCATTCCATCTGCGAGTCGTCAGCCCAAAACCGCAGCGATAACCCTAGAGCCGGGTGTCGAAGGAATCGCAGAAAACGTTCTCGTTGAACGTCCCCTGGAACTCGGACTTGCCCATGATCTTCTCGATCGTGGCCCGGATGGCCTCCACGGTTCCCGCATGGGCGTGGATGGCGGTCTTGACCATCGGCACGTCGATGAGGTGGTTGGGCTGGTTCAGCGACACAAATACTGTGGGAACCTCGGTGGCGTACCAAGGGATTTCCGCGGCCATCGGGGTGGACCACTTGATCCGGATGGCCGCTTCCTGGGCGAAGCCCTTGACGTTGGCGAAGACAAACGCGGCGTCATACTTGTCCGCGTAATCGCCGGTGGCTTCCTCGGAGATGACGGACATAAAGTTGATGCCCGTCTCCCCCGCAGCAGTGCGCTGAGCGGCCGTTTTGAACAGGTGCACCTCGAAGCCGGCTTTCTCCAGCTCGTCCTTGACCGTGTCCAGGTAGCCGAGCGGATCGGCCATGGTGAAGTCCGAGCCGCCGGAGATGCCGTACAGGCGGATCCGCTTGTGCGTTTCCGGCCGGATGGGCAGGTTATGCGCCGTGTCCTTGACCAGGGTGACGGTCTTGTCCGCGATCTCCGCAGCGATGGCGCGGTGGGCGTCGCTGCCGATCACAGCGAGTGCCTCCACCGGAGGAACCAGTTCGTTGCGGTCCTTCAGGTGCAGCCCCAGCGAGGCCTTGAGGGCAAGGATGCGGCGCAGGGCGTCATGCAGGCGCTGCTCGGTGATGACGCCGGACTTGTAGCCATCCAGCATGTACTGGAAGTCTTCGTCGGCGTTGCGGAAGAACAGGAACATGTCGCAACCGGCGGCAATGGTCGCAGGAACCAGGTCCTTGCGCTTCATAGCCTGGGTGAGCCCGATCATCTGCGAGGCGTCCGTGAGGATGAGCCCGTTGAAGCCGAGTTCGCCGCGCAGCAGGTCCTGGAGCAGTTCCGGGGCCAGTGTGGCGGGACGGATGTCCTTGTCCGCCAGGCCCGGGCGGAAGTGCCGGGAAAGCTCCGGAGCGCCGATGTGCCCGATCATGATGGACTGCACGCCGTGCCCGATCATTTCGCGGTAGACGTGGCCGTACGTCTTGTTCCACTCGTCGTAGCCGAGGGTGTTGTAGGACGTGACCACGTGCTGGTCGCGCTCGTCCATGCCGTCGCCCGGGAAGTGCTTCATGGCGCAGGCAGTGGGTGATTCACTGATGCCGTCGAAGTACTCCTTGGCCCGCTCCACCACGATCTCCGGCGTGTTGCCGAAGGCCCGGGTGGAGATGACCGTGTTCCGCCAGTTGTAGTGGATGTCCACGATCGGGGCGAAGGCCCAGTTGCAGCCCAGGGCTGCGGTTTCAACGCCGGCAACCTGCCCCATCCGGTGTGCGATGGACTTGTCCGGGTGCGAACCTGCCTGCAGGTGCGTGGATACAAACGTGCCGTCGTCGCAGCTTCCGGCGCCACCCATTTCCGGGTTGGACGCCACCAGCAGCGGCACCTTGGACTTCGACTGCGCGTGCCGAATGTGTTCCTGCACGGCAGCGGACGGGCCTGGCCGGTACCGCATGCCACCCACATGGAAGTTCTCCAGCACACCATCGAGGTATTCCGGGGAGTAATCGTTGTTGTGGTTGATGAACAGCTGCCCGATCTTTTCCTCAAGCGTCATCGATTCCAGCGTGGTGTTCACCCAGGTGACCGCTGCATCGTCGAGGTAGAACGGCGCGGCCTGGAGGTCGACGTCGAACTGGCGCAGTGGGGTGCCCGTGGCACCGGTGGCGGAGGTTCCGACGGCGGCAGTCACCGCAGCTGCCATGCCCGCCAACGCGTCGGCCACGACCTGGTCCACTGGACCGGCGATGTCCACCACAATGCCTGCCTCGTCGGCTTCCAGCGCTTCGAGGGTGGCCAGCTGGGATTCCAGCAGCGCGGGCGGCATGAAGTGCCCGGAGCGGCCTTCGGTCCGTGCCCTAAGAACGTCTTTGCTGCCGTGCAGGTGCAGGAACACCGTGTCCGGCGCCTGGGCGCGGATGGCGTCGCGGTAGCTGCGGCGAAGAGCCGAGCAGGCCAGAACCAGGCCGCCCTTGGCGGCTGCCAGTTCAGAGCCCACCGTGGCGAGCCACGGCCAACGGTCCTCGTCGGTCAGCGGAGTGCCCGCTGCCATCTTGGCGACGTTCTCCACCGGGTGGAGGGAATCGCCGTCGAGGAACTGAACGCCCAGCTCGCGGGCCACCAGGTCACCGATGGTGGTCTTGCCGCAGCCGGAGACGCCCATAACGATGACGCGGGGACCGGAGGCTCCCGCTGTGGAGGGGGATGTAGTGGCGGTCACCAGTCGTGCACCGTTCCGTCCACCAGGCGGTTGTACGGCAGGTAGGCCTGCTGATACGGGTACGCCGCTGCGGCTTCCTCGTTGAATTCGACGCCGATGCCAGGCTTGTCGCCCGGGTGCAGGTAGCCGTCCACGAAGGTCATGGACTGCTCGAAGACCTCGTTGGTCTTGTCGGAGTGCTGCATGTATTCCTGGATGCCGTAGTTGTGGATGGCCAGGCCCACGTGCAGCTGGGCGGCGAAGCCTACCGGGGAGATGTCCGTGGGGCCGTGGAAGCCGGACTTGATCTGGTACTGGGCGGCGAAGTCCATGACCTTCTTCAGCGGGGAAATACCGCCGAAGTGGGTGGAGGCTGCGCGCACATAGTCGATCAGCTGTTCCTTGATGATGGTCTGGTAGTCGTACACGGTGTTGAAGATTTCACCAATGGCCAGCGGGGTGGTGGTGTGATGGCGGACCCAGCGCAGTGCTTCTTGGTTTTCGGCCGGGGTGCAGTCCTCGAGCCAGAAGAGGTCGTACGGTTCCAGGGCCTTGCCGAGCTTGGCGGCCTGGATGGGGGTCATGCGGTGGTGTCCGTCATGCAGCAGCGGCAGCTCGGGACCGAATTCGTTGCGCACGGCTTCGAAGACGGTGGGCAGGTGGCGCAGGTACGCGCGGGTGTCCCAGTCTTCCTCCACGGGGAAGGCGCCGCGGCCGGCGGGCTCGTAGTCGTAGCGCTCGCCCGAGGCCTGGGCTTGGGCAGCAACACCGTAGACGGCCTTAATGCCGGGGACAGCGGTCTGGATGCGGACTGACTTGTAGCCCAGTTCCAGGTGCTCACGGACGGAATCGAACAGCGACTCGATGTCCGCGCCGGACGCGTGGCCGTAGGCCCGCAAGCCGTTGCGTGACGCGCCGCCCAGGAGCTGGTAGACCGGCATGTTCGCCATCTTGCCCTTGATGTCCCACAGGGCCATGTCGACGGCGGCGATGGCCGCCATGGTGACCGGGCCTCGGCGCCAGTAGGAGCTGCGGTACAGGAACTGCCAGGTGTCCTCGATCCGGTGCGGATCCTTGCCGATCAGCAGCTGGGCCACATGCTCTTTGAGGTACGCGGCAACAGCCAGTTCGCGGCCGTTCAGGGTGGCGTCACCGATGCCGGTGACCCCGTCGTCCGTAGTGATGCGCAGGGTCACGAAGTTACGTGACGGGCTTGTCACGAAGACTTCGGCGGCAATGATTTTCACGGCAGATCCTTTCGGGGACTTCTGGTCAGTTGGTGGTGCTGGAAGTTAGTGGCTGGCAGTTTTGCCGGCGCCAACCGGCGTGCCGGCGTCAGCGGTGGTGCTGGCGTCAGCGGCGGTGGCGTCAGCGGCTTCGCCGGCGCCGACAGTTTTGGTCCGGCGTTCCTGGATCTCCTTGAGGATTTCCGCGTGCTTGGCGTCGGTCAGCGTGTACTTGGACATTACTAATACGGCAAGGATAGTCAGCACTGCAGGGATCGCACCCGCAGCGATCTGAATGCCGAACAGGGCGTCAGCGGTCTGGGCCGCGCCGGACTTGTAGCCGCCCAGTGCCAGGGCGTATGCCGCCAGGGCGCCGCCCACAGCCTGGCCGGACTTGCGGGTGAAGGAGAACAGGGCGTAGGTGATTCCTTCGGTGCGGACACCGGTCCGCCATTCGCCGTACTCCACTGTGTCGGCTTCCAGGGCCCACACCACGATGTTGACGGCGAGGACACCCACCAGGCTGACCACGAGGCCGGTAAAGCCCATCCAGACCTGGCCGGCCGGGGTGAAGAAAATGATCGCACCGCCGAGGACAGTGACCAGCGAGGAGTAGATGTAGACGCTCTTCTTGCCAACGTTTCGGACCAGCCTGGGCATAAAGGCGGCCAGGAAGAAGGTGAGCGCCAGCTGGATGATGGACAGTACGGGGTACAGGTCCAGGCGGCCCAGGACGTCGCGCAGGTAGTACAGCTGCACGGAGGTCAGGGCGAGGTAGCCGGAGAGGAAGAAGAAGGAGCTGAGGCACAGCATCATGAGGGGCTTGTTGCCCTTGAGGGTTTCCACACTCTGCTTGAACGTCACCTTGGGGACCGCTCGATGCACGCGCTCCTTGGCGGTCAAGGCCGTGAAGAAGTACAGCGCCGTTCCGATGACCACGAAGACCACGGTGATGGTGGTGAACGTCGACTGGAGGTCGGCGCCCGGCTTGATCAGCGGTGCAACGAAGATACCCAGGGCAGAGCCCACCAGCAGTGCACCCACCATGCGGGCCGAGCCCAGCTTTGCGCGCTCTCCCGGATCCTGCGTCATAGCGCCGGCCAGCGAGCCGTACGGAATGTTCACGAGGCTGTAGGCAAGGCCAAGGGCTGCGTAGGTGACGTAGGCGTACAGCAAGGTGCCGGATTCACCCAACTGCGGGACGGAGAACGTTGCCACGCTCAGCAGGAGCAGCGGGATGGAGCCGAACATGATGAACGGACGGAACTTGCCGAAGCGCTTGCTGTAGGTCCGGTCTACGAGCCGGCCGGCAAAAACATCGGCGAAGGCGTCAAAGAGCCTGACTACCAGCAACAGGGTTCCGGCGGCTGCGGCGGAGATACCAGCAACGTCGGTGTAGTACACCAGCAGGAACATGGTGGCGGTGGTGAAGGCGAGGTTGTTGGCTGCATCGCCGGCGCCATAGCCGATGATGCTGAGCTTGTTTAGCTTTTTCATGAATTGGGCTCCTTTACCCTTGCCGCCGTGTTGGCCAGCGAAAATTATTGAAATGCTATGAAGCGGTGAATCTTTGGCGATGCTGCAGTGGGGAGAATCCGCATCGCTCGGCATACCGCCGGGTGTTTCTCGTTGCCTGTAATCCTAGTCACTTGGCAATAAGATGGCAAGCGGTTGCCATAAATTTCTGTTAATGCTTCATAAACTGCCCGTCATCGAAACAGCACTGCCCGGTCCAGGACCCTGGACCGGGCAGTGCTGTTCATTACGCAGCAGAAGTGCGCCTTGGCATAGTGCTTAGGAGCCCGCCGCGAATGTTCCGAGCAGGCCGGAAACGAGCTCCACGACGGCGTCGTCCGCTGCGACAGCGGGATCCACCAGCGCCAGGACCGCCCGCACGCGCTCCGTGCCTACCAGCTGGTTGGCCGCGGCTACCTCAGTTGCCAGCGGATCGTGGAACGTCCCGGCCGCTGCGCTGAAATCAATCCAGGCCGCGATCATCAGTGCCGCAGCGGCACCGGACTTGCCCTGGGCCCGTTCGGCCAAGAGGACAGGCACAGCCCGCATGCGCAGCTTGGTGCTGCCGTCCATGGCGATCTGGGCCAGGTGGTGGGCAATGCGCGCATTGCTGAAGCGGGCCAGCAGGGCCGCGCGGTACGCCGGGATCTGCAGGTCCGCGCCACCGGCCGCGGCGCCGGACAGGTTCGCCTCGGCTTCGTCCCAGAAGCTTTCGACGGCGGTCAGGCACTGCGGGTCCGCGAGGGCCTGCGCCACCGTGGTGTGTCCGCGGAGCTGGCCGGCGTAGGCCAGCAGGGAATGAGCGCCGTTCAGGAGCCACAGCTTGCGGTTCTCGTAAGGCTCGATGTGGTCAACGAAGACCGCGCCGGCATCTTCCCAGCGCGGACGGCCGGCCGGGAAATCGCCGCTGAGCACCCAGTTGGTGAAAGGCTCTGCCACTACAGGCGAGTTGTCGCGGTAGCCGCAGGCGGCCTCGACGGCGGCGATGTCCGCTTCCGTGGTGCGCGGCGTGATGCGGTCCACGGACGTGCTGACAAAACTGACATTTTCCTCGACCCAGGCAGCGAGCTCCGCGTCCCAGGCCTGTGCCAGGCCCGCCACGGCGTTGCGGGCTACCGTGCCGTTGTTGGCGAGGTTGTCGCAGCAGACAACGGCGAGCGGCCCGGCTCCCGCAGCCCGGCGCGCGGCGAGGGCGAAGACCAGCCGGCCCAGCGGCGTCGACGGGTTTCCGCTGCCGGAAGCCAGCAGCGCAAGGTCGCTGGCGACGTCGGGCGCCGTAGTGTCCAGCTGTCCGTCGGCACCGAGGCGGTACGCCGCTTCGGTGACCGTCAGGGTGACCATGGCGGTGGCAGGTGCCGAAACGAGCTCTGCGAGCCGCTGCACGTCCGCGCCGTCGACCGCTTCAACGATGCTGCCGACGACGGCGAACGAGTCGCCGCTGTCAGCGCGCTCCACGAGCGTAAAGAGGCCGTCCTGCTCGGCAAGAGCCAGCGCAGCGTCTGGGCGGCGGCCGGTGAAAGCGGCAATGCCCCAGTCCGAGGCGTCGCCGGCCTGGCTGGTGTACCAGGCCTGGTGCGAGCGGTGGAAGGCGCCGAGCCCGAGGTGGACGATCCGGACCGGCGGTTTGGCGGCAGCGTGGACGGTCCGGTTCAACTGCGGCAGTGAAACGACTGCCTTGACTGCTGCGTCCGTCTGTTCGATGCTCACAGTTTGAAAACCCTTCGCGGGGAGGAATCAACGGTATCCACGATGATTTCGTGGGCACGGTCTTCGCTGACACGGTGCTCGGCCACGAGACGGGCCAGGAAGGAGGCCTCGATCCGGCGGGACGCATCGTGGCGGGCGGGGATGGAGCAGAAGGCCCTGGTGTCGTCGATGAAACCGGACGAGCGGGAGAACCCGGCCGTTTCGGTCACGGCGGAACGGAACCGGAGCATGGCATCCGGGGCGTCCAGGAACCACCAGGGTGCGCCGAGGTAAACGGACGGGTAGAAGCCGGCCAGCGGTGCGAGCTCGCGGGAAAACACGGTCTCGTCCAGGGTGAACAGCACCAGGTGGAAGTCCTTGGCCGTGCCGAAGTCCTGCAGCAGCGGCCGGATGGCCTCGGTGTAGTTGGTGGCGAAGGGGATGTCGTGGCCGGTGTCCGCACCGAAGGCCTCGAACGTGGGCGTGTGGTGGTTGCGGAACGAACCCGGGTGGATGGTCATGACCAGGCCGTCCTCCACCGACATGCGGCCCATCTGGTACATCATGTGGGCTTCGAAGGTGTTGCGGTCCTCAGCCGTGGCCTTGCCGGCGCGGGCGAGCTCGAAGATCCTCTCGGCTTCGGCGCGGTCCAGCTTAAGCGTTGCCGGGGTGAGGACGCCGTGGTCGGCGGAGACTGCGCCGTGCTCCACGAAGTAGCGGCGGCGGTTTTCCAGGGCCGTGATGTAGCCCGCGTAGCCGTTGGCGCCGTCACCGGCAGTTTCGATCAGGCGGTCAACGTTGGCGCTCCACGTGGGGTGCGCAATGTTCAGGTAGGCGTCCGGGCGGAACGTCGGCAGGACGCGGCCGTTGAAGGTGGAGTCCTCGGCGATGGCCTTGTGGCTGGCGAGGTTGTCCAGGGGATCGTCCGTGGTGGCAAGGACTTCGATGTTGAAGTCCTTGAACAGCTGGCGGGGACGGAAGCCCGGTTCCACGAGTTTGGCGGCGATGGCGTCATAGCTGGCGTCAGCGGACATCTCGCCCAGGTCTGCGCCCAGGTTGAAGACGCTGTCGAACTGATTGCGCAGCCAGTAGCCGGAGGCCGTGCCCTCGAAGAGGGGCCAGGCATCCACGAACGTGCGCCAGATCTCGCGTGACTCGGGCGTGGTGGGACCGCCGGCGCGCAGCTTGTCCAGTGGTGCGCCGTTGGCGTGGATCAGGCGGGTGACGTAGTGGTCCGGGCTGACGAGCAGCGCTGCCGGGTCCGGGAACGGCGTGTTGAGCTCGATGACGGCGGCGTCAACGTGGCCATGCGGGGAGATAATGGGGAGGTCCTGTACGCGCGTAAGGAGGTCCCGCGCAATGCTGCGCGTTCCGGGGTCGGCGGGCAGGAGCCTGTCTGGGTTGGCAGCAATCGACTGTGACATAGATCAATAATCTGCCTCGCGCCTCGCTTTGTCAACCGGTTGCCATAAATTGCCAAATGCTGGAATCGGCCCGTCAGTATTCACTTCGCGGGCAGGATCCTACCGCTGGACCCGCGCAGCACCAGCTCAGTCTCCACGCTCAAAGTGCCGGTCTGCTCCCCGCTCCCGTGGAGAAAGTCCAACAGGCGCGTCGCTGCAGCTTCGCCGCACTCCCCCAGCGGCGAACGCACCGTGGTGAGCGGCGGCGTCGTGAAATCCGCGCCGAAGATATCGTCAAAGCCTATGATGCTGATGTCGTCGGGCACCACCATGCCGGCGGCCTGGAGTTCCTGCATGAGCCCGATGGCTAGCAAGTCGTTGTACGTCATGACCGCGGTGGCACCGCTGGCGCGGACATCGCGCGCAGTCTGCCGGCCGCCGTCGACCGTTGGTTTGGTTGACTCAAGCCGCACGGCCTCAAGCCGGGACCATTCGCAAGCTGCCTGCACACCCTCCCAACGGCGTTCGGACATCCAGGACTGCGGCGGCCCCGCTACATAGGCGATCCGCTGGTGTCCGTTGGCGGCCATGCTCCGGATCGCCTCGCTGATCCCCTTGTTGACGTCCGGCACCACGCACGGCACGCCCTCTACTTCGCGGTTGATGACCACCACGGGCTTGTCCTGGGCCAGGGCGCGGATGTTGTCATCGTCCATGCGCGGGCTAGCGAGAATAAGGCCGTCGACGGTGGCCATGAGCCGCCGGGCGGCAGTCAGTTCAGTAGCCGGGGACTCCGCCGACTCGGCGAGCACCAGGGTGTAATCCCTGCTGGTTGCGGTGGTCTCGGCGCCGCGGATGATGTCAAAGAAGGTGGGGTTGGTGATGTCCGCGACGATGAGGCCGAACGTGTTGGTCTTGCCCGTGGGAAGTGCGCGCGCAAACGGATTGACCTGGTAGTTCAGCTGGGCGGCCGCATCCTCGATGAGCTTCTGTGTTTTGGAGCTGACCCTGCCCGGCTTGCTGAGTGCCCGGGAAACGGTGGACGCGTTGACGCCGGCCATCTTGGCGATATCGTAGATGGTCGCGTTGGATTTGCCGTCGCGGCCATGCTTTTTGACCGAACCCGTTGACGGGGCGGTGTCCGGCGTTTGGGGTTCACTCACCGCCCCATCCTAACGATGAAAAAACCCAACTGGGTCGCAGTTAATGTCGTTTCGGGCGCTCATAACGACATTAATTGCGACCCAGTTGGGCTTAGGGGGCAGCGACTAGGCGCGCTGCGGGAACTTGCCCTCTTCGGCGATGCGCTTGTTGAGCTCCGCCAGGAATTCGTTCTCGTCGAAGTCCAGTCCAACTTCCTTGCCGGTCCAGGCCGAAAGGTGGATGGCGTTGGCCAGGCGGACTCCGTTGATGCCGTCCGAGCCCGGAGCGAGCAGCGGCGTGCCGTCCAGGATGTTGGCGGCGAAGTTCTCCAGGACGCCGGCGTGCTGAGCACCCCAAGCGGACTCGAACTCGATGACCTCAGTGGTGTAGTACTCCTCCGGGTTCAGCTCGCCCATAAAGAGCTTACGGACATCGTCCATGCCCATGCCGTCGCTGAGCTCGCGCTCGGGCTTCTTCAGGCGTGTCACGGTGGCGGTCTTGCTGCCCTCGACGACGATCTTGCCCTGGTCGCCCAGGATCTCGAAGCGGTCGGTTCCGGTCAGATCGTGCGTGGCGGTGACAAAGACGCCGGTAACGCCGTCTCCGTAATCAACCACCGCGGTCACTTCATCTTCGACGGCGATGTCGCGGCGGAAGCCGAAGGAAACCTTGGAGTAGACGGACTTCGGCACGCCGCAGATCCACTGCCACAGGTCCAGCTGGTGCGGTGCCTGGTTGACCAGGACGCCGCCGCCTTCGCCGCCCCACGTCGCGCGCCATTCGCTGGAGTTGTAGTAGCCCTGGGGACGCCACCAGTTGGTAATGATCCAGTTGCTGCGGCGAATCTTGCCGATCTCGCCGTTTTCCACGATCTCTTTGAGCTTCTTGTACAGCGGGTTGTTGCGCTGGTTGAACATGATGCCGAAGGAGAGTTCCGGCTTGCTGGCAGCGAACTCGTTCAGTTCCTTGACCTGCTTGGTGTAGACGCCGGCCGGCTTCTCCACCAGCGCGTGGATGTTGCGCTTGAGGGTCTCGATGCCCATTTCGGGGTGCAGGAAGTGCGGAACGCAGGTGACGACGGCGTCAACGTCGCCGCTTTCCAGCATGGCGATGTAGTCGTCATAGAAGGGAGCGTCCGGGTACGTGGCCGAGGCAAGTTCCTTCTTGGCCGGATCAGTGTCGCAGATGGCACCGATCACCATGTTGGGGACCATGCAGTCCGTGATGAACTTGGCGTAGGCGCCGCCCTGCTGGCCCAGGCCGATGATTCCGAGGCGTACTTTCTTGCTCATGAAATGAATCTCCGTATTCTGTAGTGCTGGGTCTTGGAAGTCTTAGAAAAGATCGGACTGGCCCAGGGCAATCAGGTTGTCGTAGGAAGTCTGCAGCGCTTCCCAAACCGTGCGGCCATAGAGTTCGTCCTGCTCCACCAGCAGGTACTCGGCGCCGGCAGCCTGCGCGGCCGGGATGATGGATGCGAAGTCCAGGTTGCCTTCGCCCACTTCGGCGAACTGGACAACATTCTTGAACTCGGCCATGAAGCCCATAAAGTCGCCGGAATCCAGCAGACCCATGGCCGACTCCGGCATTTGGCCTATCCGGTAGTCCTTCAGGTGGACCATGGCCGTGCGGCCGGCGTACTTTTCCAGGGTGCGGACCGGGTCCAGGCCGCCGCGCTGGACCCAGTGCACGTCGATTTCCATGCCCATGGCCGGGGAGTTCTCCGCAATGATGTCCAGCATGTATTTGCCGTCGAACTTCGCGAACTCGATGTGGTGGTTGTGGTAGTACAGCCCCAGGCCCTGCTCCTGCAGGCGCTCGGCGTACTCGTTGGCCTGCTTGGCGAAGTCAATCACCGCGCCGATGGACGTCATTGCCTCGAACGGCAGCATACCGATCCGCAGCAACTTCGAGTCCAGGCTCTTTGCGTCATCCACGATCTTGTCAAAGTGCTCCGCCAGGGAATCGCCAGGCCGGCCCTTGGGGGTCTCCATGGCCACGGAAAGGGCTGCGATGTCCATGCCCAGCTCGCTGCGGGACCGGTCCAGTTCCGCGACGTTTTCCGGCGTCATCGGGATCTGGGAGATCTCGACGGCGTTGTAGCCGATGTCGCTGACCTTACGGAGCGTTTCGAACGCCCCGATTTCGGTGAAGCTGTCCTTCAGCATCATTGCCTGCACGCCAATTTTGGCCACGTTATTCCTCCATTGTTGTTGCTGTTGAGTTAGTTCGGGCACGAGCCCTAGGCAAGGACAGCGGCCTGCTCGTTCTGCTGGCGCTGTTCTTCGAGCAGCCGGTGACGGTCGGCACGGCGCTTCTCCTGGCGGTCCGGATCCGGCACCGGGGAAGCGAGCAGCAACCGCTGGGTGTAGGGGTGCTCGGGGTTGCGCGTGACGATCTCTGCCGGCCCCTGCTCCACGATTTCTCCACGGTACATCACGGCTACACGGTGGCTGATGTGGCGGACCACGTCAAGGTCGTGGGAGACAAACAGGTAGGAGACGCCAGTGTCCTTCTGGATCTGCAGGAAGAGATCCAGGACGCGGGCCTGGGTGGACAGGTCCAATGCGCTGACCGGCTCATCACAGACGATGAGCTTGGGAGACAGCGCCAGGGCGCGGGCAATCGCCACGCGCTGGCGCTGGCCGCCGCTGAACTCGCGCGGAAGCCGGTGGATGGCATCCGACGGGAGGCCAACCTGGTCCAGGAGTTCCTTCACGCGCTTCTTTGCTGCTGCCTGCTCCATGCCCTGCACGCCCAGGGGTTCGGCCAGAATGTCGCCAATTTCCAGGGCGGGGTTCAGTGACGTGTAGGGATCCTGGAAGACCACTTGCATGTCACGGCTGAGGACGCGCCGCTGCTTGCGGGTGGCGTGGCTGATGTCCTGGCCTTCGAAGGTGATCTTGCCGCCGCTCACCGGCGCGAGACCCAGTACAGACCGGCCCAGGGTGGTCTTACCCGACCCTGATTCGCCCACCAGGCCCAAGGTCTCACCCTGGCCGATGCTGATATTAATGTCGGTCAGGGCGCGGAATTTCCGTGCACGGAATCCTTTGCCGGGGTACTCGACCACCAGGTTTTCCACGCGAAGGAGTTCTTCGCGTGCCGGGGCTGATACCGCGGCGCTTGAGGCTGCAGTTTCCGTCACAGGACATTCTCCTTAGCACTTGATGACGCAGTTGAAGACGAAGCAGCTGAAACCAGCATGGTCATCGGTTCTTTGCCTTCCAGCATCGAAGCCAACAGAGTCTGGGTATAGCGTTCCTTCGGTTCGCGCAGGATCTCCCGCACGGGGCCTTCCTCCACCAGCCGGCCGTTCTGCATGACCACAACACGGTCGCAGAGGTCAGCCACAACGCCGAAGTTGTGGGTCACCAGGATGACGCCGACGCCGAGCCGGCGCTGGAGGTCGCGGATGAGGTCCAGCACATCGGCCTGGACCGTGACGTCCAGTGCCGTGGTGGGCTCATCGGCAATGATGAGGTCCGGTTCGCAGCTGATGGCGCCGGCAATGAGCACACGTTGGGCCATGCCGCCGGATACCTCGTGGGGGTAGGCCTTGAAGGTGCGCTCCGGGCTGACGATGCCGACGTCGGAGAGGAGCTTCATGGCTCTCTTGGTGGCCTCTGCCTTTGAGATTCCCAGGACGCGCATCATGGGCGTAACCAGCTGGTAGCCGATAGTGAAGGCCGGGTCCAGGTTGCTCATGGGTTCCTGCGGGATGTAGGAAATCCGTTTGCCGCGCAGCTTGGAGAGGCGGTGCTGATTGACCTTGTCCTCACCTGGAGCGACCGTGTAGTTGCCATCGAACTGGATGGCGCCGCCCACGATTCGTGCGGTGTCCGGCAGCAGGCCCAGGATGGAGAAGGCCGTCTGGGACTTACCCGACCCGGATTCGCCCACGATGCCGAGGATTTCGCCGCGGTCAACGTGGAAGGAGACGTCATCCACCACTTTCTTGATGGATCCGTCGGCCTGGGGGTAGCCGACGCCGAGGTTGGTCACCTTGACGAGGTGGTGTTCGGTTCCGGCCTCGACGGCCGCAATGGTCTTGCGCGCCGCCTTGGCGGCGCTGGCTGCGGCCGCATCTTCGGCTTGATGAGCTTTCTGCCTGCGGTGCTTGATCTTTTCGCCGTCTTCCAGGGCGTCGCGGATGGCGTTGCCCAAGAGGACAAGGGCACCGATGGTCAGCGCCATGGCAAATGCAGGCCAGAAAAGCAGCGTCGGGGTGAGGTAGACGTTTTTGAAGCCTTCGCTGAGCATCACACCCCAGGTGGCCTTGGCCGGATCGCCCAGGCCCAGGAACTCGAGTCCGGACTGGATGGCGATGGCCACGCCGGCGATCGCCGCCGTCTGGATGATGATGGGCGCGCGGACCACGGAGAAGATGTGGCGGGTGATGATGCTGAGGTCTGACAGCCCGGAGACGCGCGCGGCGTCAACGTAGAGCTCGTTGCGGACCGACTGCACCGCTGAGCGCGTCAGGCGGAAGTAGGAAGGGCTGATCAGCACACCGAACGCGATCATGGCAATCCACACTGACGGACCGAAAGCGGCCCGGATGGTCAGCAGGACGATCAGGCCGGGGAGGCTCATGAGGATGCTGACAACCCAGTTGGAGACGGCTTCGAACTTGCCGGCGTAGTAGCCAGCCACGAGGCCGGCGGGCAGGCCGATCGCGATGGCGACGGCGGCGCAAAGGAGCGCGGAGCTGAGCGTCAGCTGCGCCCCGAAGAGCAGCCGGCTCCAGACGTCACGGCCTGAGCTGTCAGTGCCCAGGATGTTAACCGCGTCCGGGGCTGCGAGAGTCTTGGAGATGTTGGCGAAGTTTTCGTCGAACGGGGCCAGGACATCGGCGAAGACGGCCATGCTGGCCATGGCCAGAAGGATGGCGATGGAGATGATGCCCATTGGATTCTTGAACAGCCGTTTGAGGACTGTTGACCGGACGACAGTTCCGGTCTGGCCTGACGTTCCGGGGATGGGTGTCAGGGCTGAGGTTTCGACGGACTCGGTCACGAGGCACGCACCTTCGGGTTAAGCCAGCCGTTGAGCAGGTCAACGATGAGGTTGACCACAATGACGACGGCGACAGTGTACATAACAACGCCCATGACCACCGGCTGGTCACTCTGGCTGGTGGCGGCTACGGCCAGCGGCCCCATGCCGGGAAGGGCAAAGATCTGCTCGATGATGACCACGCCGCCCAGCATGCCGATCAACTGGAGGCTGAGCACGGTCAGTCCAGCCGGAGCTGCGCTGCGCAGGACGTGCTTGAACAGGACCTCGCGCTCACCGATGCCGCGGCTGCGCAGGGTGCGGACGTAATCGCGTTCGAGCTGCTTGATGACTGCGCTGCGAATCTGCTGGGCACCGCCGGTGACGCCGTTGATCAGCAGGGCGATCACCGGAAGGGTCAGGGAAAGCACCCAGGCATCCGCGCCGACACCGGGCGAAATGGTACTGGTGGCGGGGAACAGGCCCATCTGGATAGCAAGGATGGTCACCAGGATGATGCCGATGACAAAGCCGGGGACAGAATCGCCGATGATGGCACCGATCTGGACCACGCGGTCCACCCAGCCGCGCTTTACTGCTGCGGCGACGCCGATGAGGGTGGCGATGATGGAGATCAGGAGCATGGCTGCAATCACCATGGTCATGGTCACCGGAATGCGCGTGGCGAGGGCGTGGGAGACGGGTTCAGAGGTGAACCAGGATGTGCCCAGGTCCCCCTGCAGGGCGCCCGTGAGCCAGCTGAAGTAGCGCGTGATGATGGGCTGGTCCAGCCCCAGCTCGGCTTCCTTCACGGCCAGCTGATCCGGCGTGGCCTGGTCGCCCAGGATGTTCCGCGCAATGCTGCCGCTCGATACGTAGAGCAGGGAAAAAACGAGGATCGAGACGGCGAACAGGACTACGAGTCCGCTGCCGAGGCGTTTAAGGATGAAAGTGATCATTGCTGGCTCCATTGAACTGGCATGGATTGGTTGCCCGGTCCGGCAGCCCACCGTTGGTTGGGCTGCCGGACCTGCGCCTGAATTGTGTGGCTACGTGCCCGGTGCTTCCTTGCGGGTTACTTGGCGGGCGAGTAGTTGTAGATCGACGGAACGGCCTGCTGGACCTGCGGTTCCACGGTGATCTTGGAGTTGTGGTAATACATCTGGTTCACGCGGAACATCGGGGCGAACCAGGCCTGCTCCACAACGTACTTGTTGACTTCCTGGGCCAGCTTGCCAGCGTCCTTGCCGCCCTTCTCGACTGCATCGATCTTGGCCTGCAGCTCGGGAGTGGTGTTCTTGAACGGGTTGTAGAGGGCCTTCGTGGAGATGATCTGGTTGGTGGCAACCCACGGCTCACCCTGGAAGAGGGAGAAGAACATGGTGGTGAACTTCTGGGCGGCGACATCGCTGGTGAACGTGTTGGTGATGGCGGCACCAATGTTCACGGTGATTCCAACGTCCGCCAGCTGCTGCTTGATCACTGCGAGCTGGGTTTCCCAGCCCGGAACCGACGGGATGTCGAGGACGACGCCGGTCTCGTAGCCGGCTTCCTTCAGGAGGGCCTTGGCCTTGGCCGGATCGTAGCTGTAGTAGTTCTCCAGCTCTTCGGTCCATGCACCGCTGGCCTTGCCGAACGGCTGCGACGTGGGGGTGCCCTGGCCCATCAGGACCTGGTCCAGGATGGTCTTGCGGTCAAAGGCGTAGTTGATCGCCTGGCGGACCTTGACGTTCCCCAGCGCGGGGTTCTTGGTACCGTCGCGGTCCATCAACAGGAGACCCTGCCAGTCCACCTCGGTGGCGACCAGGTTCATCTTGGCGCCTTCAGCCTGCTTGCCGGTCTTGGGGTCCAGCAGCGTGGCGTCCACCTGGCCCGAAACGAGGGCGTTGGTGCGGGCGGTCAGGTCAATCAGGATCTTGAAGGTGACCTTCTCGAACTTCTGGAGGTCCTTGTTCCAGTAGTCCTTGCGGGCGGCGAACACCGACTGCGAGTCCTTCACTGTGGCGGCCTTGTCCATAACATACGGGCCGCTGCCTACGGGCTCGGTCTTGATGGCGTCGGTGCCCAGCGCCTTGGGGCTGCCCATCAGGCCGGCGGCCTGGCTGAGGTAGAACTCCAGGGACGGATCCGGGGCGGTCAGGTTCAGTTCGATGGTGTCGGCGTCAACAACCTTGACGTCTGAGACGGCGGTCAGCTGGGCCATCTGCGGGCCGTTGGCCTTCTTGAAGTGGTCCATGTTGGCCTTGGCGGCCTCAGCGTCGAACTTTGCGCCGTCGCTGAAGGTCACGTCCGTGCGGAGGTCAACGGTGAGCTTGGTGTTGGTCTCGTTGTACTTCCACGCGGTGGCCAGCATGGGGCTGAGCTTGCCGTCCGGTTCCCGCAGGATCAGGGAGTCGTACGCTGCCTGGTAAGGCTGGAGATAGTGACCGACGTGGGCCTGTGCCGGGTCCCAGGAGCGGAGTTCCTGAACTGCACCCAGTGACAGCGTCGCTGTTTTGGCCGTTGCGCCGGCGCCGGCGGGAGCGCCGCCGCCGCAGGCGGTCAGCGCCAGTGCTGAGCTGATGATAAGAGCGGCAGCTGCCGCCTTGGGACCTAACTTCATTGTTGGCTCCTGAATCTGTGGAACGTGAGAGTTGCGATTGGGCCGGTGTGGCGTGGGCCACACCGACCTTCCGAGATTCAGAGTACGCATGATTGCCAACTTTGGCAACCGATTGTCAATATTGTTGCAATCTAAGCGAGAATCGCCGTGAATGAAACGTTCTAAAGGCCTTCAACCGGTTGCCGCGAGGAGGTCAGGAGTCTTTCGCCGCCGCGTCCGGGTAGCTCTGGCGGTAGATTTCCTTGACGATCTTCAGAGATTTCTCTGCTTCTTCCGGATCGATCCAGAACGGGCCTTCGTCACCGAGCCGGGCATAGAAGTCACTGATGAGCAGCTCATGCGAGACCCCCCAGTAGGCGCGCCCGCCGGACTCCACCACACGCTCGGGGACCACGTCCACGCGGCCGTCCGCATAAGTGACCGTCAAGTCCCCACGAAGACTGAGAGTCGCTCTTTCCGTGACAATGTCCAGCGTGACCGGCGCGTTCACGGCGTTGGCCAGCGTTGCGTAGAAGGCGCTGCGCGCACCGTTGGCGTGCTGGGCAACAAACTCCGCCGTATCCTCCACCTCGATGGTTTCGCCCAGGAACCTGGTGGCCGCGTTGCCGGACAACGAAACGACGTCGCCCACCAGCCACTGCAGCAGGTCCACGGTGTGGATGGCCTGGTTCATCATGAGCCCACCACCGCCACCCGCCCAGGTGCCGCGCCAGGGCCGGCTGCGGTAGTAGTCGGCGTCGCGGTGCCACAGCACCGTAGCTGACGCCCCTAGTACCGCGCCCAGTTCGCCGGAGGAAAGCAGTGCGTGCATGGCCTGCGCGGTGGCGTTGTAGCGGTTCTGGAAGCAGACGGCGATCTTGGCAGTGGACGCTTTGGCGGCCTCCACCAGCCGGCGGCCCTCCTCGAGCGTATGCGCCAGCGGCTTTTCCACAATGACATTCACGCCGCGCTCCAGGCAGTCCGCCGCGATGGAGGCATGCATGTTGTGCGGCGTCGTAATGTGCACAACATCCGGCCCCACGGCCTCGATCAGGCTGAGGTGATCCGGGAATCCCGGGACGCCATAGGCGGCCACAGCGGCCGCAAGGCGGCCGGGATCTGAGTCACAGACACCGGCCAGCCGCGCGCCGTCGAGCTTTGCGATGGCCTCAAAGTGCACTGCCGAAACATCACCGCAGCCGATGACTGCGGCCCTGAGGCCGGTCACGAAAGTACGATTCCGTTCTTGGCAGCCAGGCCCGCGAAGGCGCGGGCGGCGGAGCCAAAGGCAACCGGCCCCGAGAAGCCGCCCAGTTCGTGGTGGCTGGCCAGGTGGGGCTCAAGGGAGGCAAAGCCGGCATAACCGTCCGCCTTCAGGGCGGCAATGGTGGCGTCGAGTTCGCCGTCGCCCTCGCCGGAAGGCACAACTTCACCCGTAGCCATGATGGCGTCCTTAACCTGGAGGTATTCGAGGTACGGGCGCAGCATGGCGTAGCCGTCGGTGTAGGGCCGGACGCCCACCTGGACGAAGTTGGCGTTGTCCCAGGCGATCCGCAGTGCGGGAGAGTCCACGGACTCCATGATGTCCAGGACGCGCTGCGGCGTATCGCCGTAGATGTCCTTTTCGTTCTCGTGCAAAAGTACGACGCCGGCGCTTGCGGCTTCAGCGGCCAGTGCCCGCATGCGCGTGATGACGTCGTCGCGGATTTCCTCCGGCGTCTGGTCTTCGCTCCGGAAGAAGGAGAAGATCCGGATGTACTTGGTGTCCAGGCCCTTGGCCACGGAGATGATCTGGCGGAGGCGCTCGACCTCGTGCTCCACGGGCAGGCTGATGTCCACCTTGCCGATGGGGCTGGCGACGGCGGAGACCTTCAGGCCCTTGGCGTCCAGGAGTTCCTTGAGCTCGGATACCTGCCCAGGCGTCAGTTCGGAGACGTTAACGCCCCAGGCGCTGCGTACTTCGATGTAGCTCGCCCCAAGTGCCAGCAGGACAGCGGCCTGGATGGCGGGGTCCGTATCCACTTCATCGCCGAATCCTGAGAGCGTCCAGACTGTGCTGGCCGCTTCGGTTGTTGCTTCGGTCACGGGAATCTCCTTCGGTATGCCCGCGACGGGACAGCCTTGGTGCCGCTCCGGCGCGCGGGTGACTCAGTTCACAAAAAGTGCTGCCCTAAGTCTAGACACGTCAACCATCAATGACAACCGATTGCCAAATGATTGCATGCTGTGGCAACCTAGAGCTACAGGGATGTGGCAACCGTCACAAGCCCCCTGTCATCCCGTTCAGTGAGGAGCGCGCCATGGCGATGCAAGCAGCCGGAACAGACCGCCCGGCCACCATCCATGACATCGCCGCGATCTGCGGGGTGGCCGCCTCCACCGTGTCCCGCGCACTTTCCACTCCGGACCGGGTCAACATCCGTACCCGTGCGCGGATCGAAGCGGCAGCGGCCGAGCTGAACTACACGCCGAACAGCCAGGCGAAGGCGCTGAGCTCCGGCCGCACCGGCGCCGTCGGCGTCCTGGTGCCTGACATCACCAATCCGTTCTATTTTGACCTCATCCGTGGCACACAGCTGCAGCTCAAGGCGGCCGGATACACCCAGCTGCTTGTGGACACGGAAGAGTCCGACGAGGTGGAGGCCTCCACCGTGGAGCAGCTGCGCAAGAGCGCTGACGGAATCATCGTCACCGCGTCCAGGCTCAGCGATGAGGCGCTGCTGGCCGCGGCCGCCAAGATTCCCATGGTGACCATCAACCGCGACGTACCCGGCGTTCCCGCCGTCGTCATTGACACGCCGTCCGCCACCAGCCAGGCACTGGACCACCTGATTTCCCTCGGCCACATCCGGATCGCCTACATGGCGGGACCACTGACATCCCAATCCAGCACCCTCCGCTGGACAGCCCTGGCGGCCGCCGCCGAGGACCGCGGCGTGGATGTGCGCAGGCTGGGCCCGTTCGCCCCTAAGACGCAATCAGGTGCCGCCGCAGCAGACGCGGCCGTGCACTCCGGTGTCACCGCCTGTATTGCCTTCAACGACCTCATCGCCATCGGCATGCTCCAGCGGCTGCGCGAACGCGGCATCCGGGTCCCGGAGGACATGAGCGTGGTGGGCTGCGACGACATCTTCGGCGCGGACTTCTGCAATCCCCCGCTGACCACCATGGCTTCCCCGATCGAACAGGCCGGCCGCGTGGCCGTGTCCATGCTCCTGGCCCAGCTCAACCCGCTGGCGGGCGGTGGCAGCCGCAGCCGCTCCCTGATGCCCACGCATCTCACAGTGCGCGGTTCAACCGGAGCGGCACCCGCAGCGCTGTAGCCCCGGGGCCCCAAGTGTCCCTTCGCGCTGGGTTTTCAATTGTCCGTTCGCGCCGGGCGGTGAGTGGTTCGGGTGGACACGTGGGTGGTTCGGGTGGACACAGTTGAGCGTTGTTGACAGCGCTGACTAGGCTGGATCACATGCGCGAACTCCAAGCCACCATCATCGAAGAAATGGGCGTGCAGCCCCGGATCGACCCCCTCGGGGAGGTTCGCAAGCGGGTGGATTTCCTGAAGGATTACCTCCGGGCAACCCACACCAAGGGCTTTGTCCTGGGCATCTCGGGCGGGCTGGACTCCTCCCTCGCCGGCAGGCTGGCCCAGCTGGCTGTGGAGGAGCTGGAAGCCGAAGGCGTGGAGGCCAACTTCGTGGCGGTCCGCCTTCCGTACGGCGTCCAGCATGACGAGGACGACGCCCAGGCCGCACTGGACTTCATCCAGGCCAAGACGGAATGGACCTTCAACATCTCCGCCGCCGTGGATGGCTTCGAGGACGAATTCGAGAAGACTGTGGGCAACGGAATCTCCGATTTCCACAAGGGAAACACCAAGGCACGCACGCGGATGATCGCCCAGTACGCGCTGGCCGGCGAGCACAACTACCTGGTGATCGGCACCGACCACGGCGCAGAGTCCGTCACCGGGTTCTTCACGAAATTCGGCGACGGCGGCGCGGACATCCTGCCGCTGTTCGGCCTCAACAAACGCCAGAACCGTGAACTGCTGGCCGAACTGGGCGCCCCTGCCCGGGTCTGGGAAAAAGTACCCACCGCGGACCTTCTGGACGGCAAGCCCGGACGCACCGATGAGGACGAACTGGGCCTGAGCTATGACCAGATCGATGATTACCTAGAAGGCCGGGACATCCCCGAGGCGGCCGCCGAGCTGATCGAGCAGAAGTACCTCCGCACGCGCCACAAGCGCACCGTGCCGGTCACCATCTTCGACACTTGGTGGAAATAGGCGGCAGCCGAGGTACGCCGGGTCGGGCTGTCAGCCGAACCGGGGCACTTTGAACCCTGTCTGGACCGGTCCCGCCCGGAACACGGCGTGTCCGTGTCAAAGTGCCCCACAATGGCCCGCGGGGTATCCCTGGCGCGCTCCAGCCGGCGCGCTCCAGCCGGCGCACTCCAGCCGGCGCGCGGGTCAGTCACACTCCGCCGAGCAGTTCAGACGGCGCCCGCCGAACGGGTCAGCACCGTGGTGATCCGGTGGGCTTCCTCCATCAGCAGTTTGCCGAGGAACTCCTGCCGTTCCGGCCGGAACCGGGGTTCGATGCCGGTGAGGGACAGCGCGCCAACCGGCCGGCCCAACTGGTCGAACACGGCCGCCCCCATCCCCCAGCTTCCCTCAAGCACCAGGCCGGGATTCACGGCGAATCCATGCAGCCGGGTCCGTTCCAGATTCCTGCGCACCACGTCCACGCTGTGGCCTGCTGCGAAACTGCCGGCGTGATGGTCCCAGCCGGACAGGATGGCGTCCTGAACGTCATCCGGGAGGAACGCCATGATCGCAGTCCCGGCCGAGGCCACGCCCAGCGGAAAACGGACTCCCTCATGCAGCACAAAGGAGCGTACCGGGAAGCTGCCCTCCTCCCGCAGCACGCAGACCGTCTCCTGGCCCCTGCGGATGGAATAGAAGGCGCTTTCGCCGGTCTCCTCGGCCAGCCGGCGCAGGCTTGGCCGCGCCAGGTCCTCAAACGGGAAGCGGGCCGCCGCCACTGATCCCAGCAGGAAAATCTCCGGGCCCAGGATCCAGTTTCCGCTGCGGGCATCGTGGTCCAGGAGGCCCTCCGCGGCAAGGGATCTCAGGAGCCGGTGGACGGTGGGGCGGGTCAGCCCGGACTCCCGGACCAGCCCGGCAATCGAGCTGCCCTCCGGCTTCCGGCCGACAAGCCGCAGCAGTGACGCCACACGGCCCACCACCTGCGCCCCTTGGACTGGATTTGTCATTCGGCTTACCAACTCTCAAAAATCCTCCACAATGTGGACACCTCAAAGTCTAGCGTCCACGCTGTGAAATATCTGTCATTCTGGCAAGTTTTCGCCGTTGACCAGCTTCAGCGCGCCGTCTAGGCTCCCTTATCAAGACCCATGTCCACAAAGTGGATATTCCCGAATGGCTCTGCATGCTCGATGACGAGGAGACGGAATGTCCAAACTGAAATCCAACGCCGCCGCTACCCTGGCCGAAGTGCTCCGGGACGGCATGACGCTCGCCGTCGGCGGATTTGGCCTGAGCGGCATCCCGGCTGACCTCATCGAGGCCGTGCGGGACTCCGGCGTGCGTGATCTGACCGTGGTGTCCAACAACATGGGTGTGGACGGGAAAGGTCTCGGCGTGCTGATCGAAGCCGGCCAGGTCCGCAAGGTGATCGCCTCGTATGTGGGCGAGAACAAACTCTTCGCCGAGCAGTACCTCGCGGGCCTGCTTGAAGTGGAGTTCACCCCGCAGGGCACCCTGGCCGAGCGCCTCCGCGCCGGCGGCTCCGGCATCCCGGCCTTCTACACCAAGACCGGCGTGGGAACGCTGGTTGCGGAAGGCAAGCCGCTGGCAGAGTTCGACGGCGAAACGTACGTCCAGGAGCGCGCCATCCGCGCCGACGTCGCGCTGGTCCACGCGCACACCGCCGACACGGACGGGAACCTGATCTACCGCTACACGGCCCGGAACTTCAACCCGGTGGTGGCCACCGCCGGCCTGGTGACCATCGCCGAAGCCGAAGTCATAGTGGAGCCGGGCTCACTGGATCCCAACCACATCATCACCCCGGGCGTGTACGTCCAGCACCTGGTCCAGGCGAGCGGCCGGGTGAAGGACATCGAACAGCGCACCGTCCGCCCCCGGACCGCGGCAACAATCCCCGCCTGAACGCCACCCCACCGGCGCGAACGAACACTTAAGCCCCCACAAACTTTGAACCCAAGGAGAACCCCATGGCCTGGACCAGGGACGAAATGGCTGCCATCGCGGCCGAGGAACTGAACGACGGCGACTACGTGAACCTGGGCATCGGCATCCCCACGCTGGTGGCCAACAACCTGCCCGACGGCGTCCGCGTGGTCCTGCAGAGCGAAAACGGCCTGCTCGGCATGGGCCCGTTCCCGTATGAGGGCGAGGAAGACGCGGACCTCATCAACGCCGGCAAGCAGACCGTCACGGTGCTGCCCGGCGGCAGCATCTTCGACTCCGCCACATCGTTCGGAATGATCCGCGGCGGCCACGTTAAGGTGGCCATCCTGGGCGCCATGCAGGTCTCCGGCAACGGGGACCTCGCCAACTGGACCATCCCCGGCAAAATGGTCAAGGGCATGGGCGGCGCCATGGACCTCGTCGCCGGCACCCCGCGCGTGGTGGTCCTGACCGAACACAACGCCAAGGACGGCACGGCAAAGATCGTCACCGAGTGCACCCTGCCGCTCACCGGCCTGCGCTGCGTGGACCGGATCATCAGCGACCTCGCGGTTTTCGACATCGTGAAGACCGAACAAGAAGCGGACGACGACGGCGGGCGGCAGCTCACGCTGACCCGACTTGCGCCGGGGGTCACCGTAGAGGAAATCCGCGAAAAGACCGACGCCGGGTTCACCGTCGCCCTGGAATCAACACTGAACGAAGCAACACTGAACGAATCAACGCTGGAAGGAGCCAGGGCATGAGCCTGAAGGAACAGTTCGGCAAGGACGTCCTGCTCACAGGTTGGGGCCACAGCCGGTTCGGCAAGCTCACCGACGAGACCCTCGAGTCCCTGATCGTCCAGGTGGCCGCCGAGGCCATCGGCAACGCCGGGATCGAGCCCGGCCAGATCGATGAGATCTACCTGGGCCAGTTCAACTCCGGCATGATGCCGCTGGCCTTCCCGTCGTCCCTGGCGCTGCAGGTCTCGCCCGACCTGGCCAACGTCGCGGCCACGCGTGTGGAGAACGCCTGCGCCTCCGGTTCGGCCGCGTTCCAGCAGGGCACCAAGTCGCTGCTTGCCGGGACGGCGAAGACCGTGCTGGTGATCGGGGCCGAGAAGATGACCCACGCCGGTGCCGACGTTGTGGGAGCCGCCCTGCTGGGCGCCGACTACGACATGGCCGGCCAGACGTCCACCACCGGCTTCACGGGCCTGTTCGCGGACGTCGCCAAGCACTACGAAAAGCGCTACGGTCGCGGCGACGGACAGCTGGGCGACGTGCTGGGCTCCATCGCGGCCAAGAACCACCGCAACGGCGTGGACAACCCCTACGCCCAGCTCCGCAAGGACCTCGGCGAGGAGTTCTGCCGCACCGTTTCGGACAAGAACCCCATGGTGGCCGATCCGCTGCGCCGCACCGACTGCTCCCCCGTGTCCGACGGCGCCGCCGCCGTTGTGCTCAGCACCTCGCCAACCGGCGGGGCCGCTGCGCCGGTCAGGCTGGCCGGTTTCGGCCACGCGAACGACTTCTTTCCGGCTGAACGCCGGGACCCTACCGCCTTCGCCGCCACGCGCATGTCCTGGCAGCGTGCGCTGGGGATGGCCGGCGTCGGGCTTGAAGACCTGGACTTCGCTGAGGTGCACGACTGCTTCACCATTGCCGAGCTGCTGATGTATGAGGCCATGGGACTGACCGAACCGGGCCAGGGCGCCCGCGCTGTGCAGGAAGGCTGGGTCTTCAAGGACGGCAAGCTGCCCATCAACGTCTCCGGCGGGCTCAAGGCCAAAGGCCATCCCGTCGGCGCCACCGGCGTCTCCCAGCACGTCATCGCCGCCATGCAGCTCACCGGGACCGCCGGCGACATGCAGCTCGCCAACCCCCGCCGCGCCGCCGTGCAGAACATGGGCGGCGTCGGCATCGCCAACTACGTCAGCGTGCTCGAAGCCGTGTAACCGGGATCTCCGGGATCTCCGGGGGCGGCCTGGCTGCGTCTCCCCACCTTTTACGCCCGACGGCGGCGCGTCGCACCAAAAGTGCGGCGCGCCGTCGTACGTTCATGGCAAAGGTGGGGAATATAAGCGGGGCACTGCGTTACTAACCGTGGCCACGAATCACGTTGGCGATCTCCACAAAGCCCAGCCGTTCGGCGTTCTCCAAGGCGGTCCGCCCCTGGGGATCCCGGATGTTCGGGTCTCCACCCGCATCCAGGAGTTGGCGCACGACGTCCTGCTGCCTTGGCCCGCCGTTGTTGAGCAGGATAGCCTCCTGCATGGCGGTCCAGCCCAGGTTGTTCACATGGTTCACTGGCACTCCGGCAGCCAGGAGGATGCGGACCGTCTCCACATGGCCGTGTTCGCTGGCCGGGATCAGTGCCGTGCCGCCGTACCGGTTGGTACTGGCAACGTCCGCGCCGGCCGCCAGCGTCAGCCGGAGCACCTCGTTGAATCCCTCGGCCCCGGCATAGAGGAAGGCGGAATCCTGGATGGCGTCCTTGACGTTCACGTCGCCGCCGCGGCCAATGAGTTCACCTACCAGCGCCACGTCGTTGGCCTTCGCTGCAGCGATCAGCTCCTGGTCCAACAGGGCCTGGGCTTCGGCCGATAGGGCTGGCGGCTTGGTGGCCGCCGGGTTAGGGGCGGACGGTGATGCGGCCGGCGTGGAAGTGGCCGGAACCGGGGGCTCCGGGCTCGCCAGGACGGACGACGACGGCGACTCCACCCGCGGCAGCTCACCGGGACCCGTCTGGCAGGCGGCCAGGCACACTGCAACCCCGCCCGCGATCGCGAGTATCGCCGCTGCCCGGCCTGCCCGGCACCCGGTCCTGAACCGCGAGGTCCTAAACCGCCAGGTCCTAAACCGCCAGGTCTTGAACCGCCTCATGGAGCCGAGCCTACTTGCCTGGGCCGGCAGCCGCAGCGGCAATGGCCTCGGCGCCTGCGGTGGCGCAGGCTTCGTCCAGGTTGCCGTCGGGGGCGCCGCCCACGCCAATGCCTGCTACGGACACACCATTGACCTTGAGCGGCACGCCGCCGGGCAGGAACAGGGTGCCGGGAAGGTCCGCGATGCTGGGGCCGTTGCCGTTGATGCGCTTGGCCAGCTCGCTCGTCGGCGCACCGAAGGCGGCCGCGGTGTACGCCTTCTGCTTGGCTGCTTCGATCGTGTGCTCGGCGGCGTTGTCCCCGCGCAGGAGCGCCTGGACGGTGCCGAACCTGTCCACGAGTGCCACCGTGACGAACGGCAGCTTGTCGGCCTGGCATTTGGCGAGGGCTGCGCTGACGGCGTCGGATGAGGCGCCAACGGTGATGCGGTTCTGCGCCGCGACGGTTTCCGGTGCCGGCGGGATGTCGACGGCGGGTACCGCAGCGGGAGCGGCCGCCTGGCTGGTCCCGGCATTGGCCGCAGCGGTCAGCCCTCCCGTCAGCAGCAAAGCTCCGGCGGCAGCAGCGGCGGCGGCAATCTTGTTGTTCTTCTTCACGGTGTTTCTCCTTGGGTTAATGGACGCACGTTGATGGACTCACGTTGGCGGAATCCAGTGGAACGGGCATCGGCTCCATCCATCCTGTCCAGCCCCGCCGCGGTAAGCATCGGGCCTTCGGCTGCCTCCCGGTCCCCCGGATGGCCAGCAGCATCAGCTAAAAGGCGGAGAGACCAGCAACGGCGCGGGCAATAGCATGGGATAGGAACGCCCCTGACCTGAACCGGACCCCATGCCCTCCCCAGCCACTCCCTGTAAAACCCTGACCGACGGATCCTCGCTGACCACCGGGCCCGCTCTGCCTGCCAGTCCGGCCGCCGCCTCTGGCCGGTTCGGCCGGATCGACGCCGCCGTCCACCTTGGCTTCGCGGTCCTGCTTGTTGCTTCGGCCGTCCGCTATGCCATGCGGCACAGCCTTCAGGACAACGTCCTGGTCCTCGGCCTCGCGGGTGCCGTCTGTGGCCTGTATTGCGTAATCGCCGTGCTGGCCCGTCAGAGACGCCAATGGGCGGTCTGGATGCTCGTGTTTGTGGCCGTCTGGGCAGCCTTGGTCATCGCCGCGCCCAGCTTTGCGTGGTGTTCCTTTGCGATCTTCTTTCTGTGCCGGACTGCCTTTACGGGCGCCGTGGGCTATGTGGCGGCGGGCGCGACGGCGGCCGCCACCGCGGTCGGGCTGTTCCGGCTCAGCGACGGCACGGACCTCGCGATGCTGCTGGGGCCGCTCGCCGTTGGCGTGATGCTGACGCTGATCTACGACCGGATCGAGCACGACGCCGCGGAGCAGCGCCGTCTCCATGCCGAGGTATCGCTGGCACACGGGCAGCTGGCGGCCAGTGAGCGCCGGGCCGGCACCATCGCCGAACGCGAGCGCGTATCGCGGGAGATCCACGACACCGTGACGCAGGGCCTGGCCAGCAGCCTGCTGCTCCTGGAGGCCGCTGACCGTTCGTGGCCAGGCCCGGGATCGCGCCAGGAGCTCAACCAGGCTACGGAACTGCTGCGCCGGAATCTCTCCGAGACGCGCAGCCTGGTCCACGAGCTCGCCTCCCCGGGCCTCGACGCATCGCCTCTGCCGGAGGCCCTGCACCAGGCGGCCGCCCAGTACGTCCCGCACGCCCGGCTCCTGGTCACCGGCGAACCGAGGGACGTCCCGGCGGAAGTCCGGCACACCCTGCTGCGGGTGGTCCAGAGCGCGGCCGCGAACATCCAGCAGCACGCAAACGCCGCCACCACAACCCTGACGCTGGGGTTCCTTCCCGGCTCGGTCACCCTTGACATCTACGACGACGGGACGGGCTTTGACCCGTCAGCGGCAGCACCGCCGTCGGACGCCGGAGGATACGGGCTGCGGGCGATGCGCCAGCGCGTGGAGCAGCTGGGCGGGGTATTCTCGGTGGAAAGTTCCCCCGGCGAAGGGACCATCGTGGCCGCACAGGTGCCGGCACGGTTGCAGTCAGCGCCACGTGGCCAGCAGATGACACCGGAGGACGCATGACTACCATCACTGTCCTCCTGGTGGACGACCACCTGGTGGTCCGGAGCGGCCTCAAGGCACTGCTGGGCACGCAGCCTGACTTTGACGTGGTGGCCGAGGCCGCTTCCGGAGAGGATGCCCTGGGGCTGGTGGAACAGCACTCCCCTGCCGTGGTGGTGATGGATCTGGCCATGGGCGCCGGAATGGACGGGATCGAGGCCATCAAGCTGCTGCGGCAGCGCAACAGCCGGCAGGCCATCCTGGTGTTCACCACCTACGATTCCGACGCGGACATCGTCCGGGCAGTCGACGCCGGCGCCATGGGCTACCTCCTCAAGGACGCCGCCCCGGACGAAATCTTCGCCGCCATCCGCGGTGCCATACAGGGGAAGAGCGTCATGAGCGCCCCGGTGGCCTCCCGGCTCTTCCAGCAGCTGCGCAATCCCGACGAGGTCCTGACGCCCCGGGAGGCGGAGCTGCTGAGCCTCCTGACCGAGGGGCTCAGCAACCGGGAGCTGGGCCAGCGGCTCTTCATATCCGAGGCCACAGTCAAGACCCATTTGGCGCACATTTACGCCAAGCTCGGGGTGGAAACCCGCGCCGCTGCCATCGCCACGGCCATCCGCCGGGAGGGTATGCGCTAGCCCGCAGCGGCTAAGGCAAACACAGCCATGGAGCGGGGCGGCAGCTGACGTCGGCGGCCCGAATAGGACCAATTCGCGTGTACCACTTCTGTAACAGGGGTGACACTTGATGACTGCAGCTATTGCACGCCCACCGCGCAGCCCCTAGGTTTGAGACAGCGGACTACAGACTCCGCGTCTGCCTGCCGTCCGAGCAGGACCAGAAAAGGGTTACAAAGGAAGTTAGCAATGGCAACAGGCACAGTTAAATGGTTCAACGCTGAAAAGGGCTTTGGCTTCATCGCTCCGGACGACGGATCCGCCGATGTTTTCGCGCACTACTCCGCAATCGCCAGCAGCGGCTACCGCTCGCTGGATGAGAACCAGAAAGTCGAATTCGATGTGACCCAAGGTCCCAAGGGCCCGCAGGCAGAGAACATTCGCCCGCTCTAAGGTTCTGATCAACTGCCCTGGCCGTGCTGCAAAGCATGGCCAGGGCAGTTTTTTGTTAAGTTGTTGTTATTTGCGAATTTCTACACGAAGGCCGATTTTCCGGTGACGGCCCGGCCAACAATCAGCGAATTGATTTCGTAGCTGCCCTCATAGGTATAGAGGATTTCGGCATCACCAAAGAGCTTACCCATTTCAAAGTCCGAGCTGATCCCGTTGCCGCCCAGCAGCGAGCGTCCCATCGCCACTGACGCGCGGGCCAGCCGGGTGCACGTGGACTTTGCCATGGCCGCCTGCGCCATCTCCAGCTTGCCGTCCGTCTGGATCCGGGCGAGCTGGGCCATCAGCGCCAGTGACGCGGAGGCGTTGCCCAGGATCTCCGCCAGTTGCTGCTGGACCAGCTGGAAGCATGCCAGTTCCTTTCCGAATTGCCTGCGCTCCAGGGAGTAGGAACGGGCGACGTCGAACGCGGCCAGCTGGATCCCGGCACCTTGCCAGCCGACCCAAGCGCGCGAATCCCGCAGGAGGTCGTTGGCTTTGGAGAAGTCCGTGGCGCCCGGCAGCATGTTGGACGCCGGAATCCTGACGTTGTCCAGCAAGATGTCCGCGTTCTGCATGATCCGCAGGCCGATCTTGTTGGCAATCTTGGTTGCCCGGTAGCCAGCGCGGTCCGTCTCCACAATGAATCCTTTGATGTGCCCGTCCGCTGCGTCGCGCGCCCACACCAGGGCAAAGTCCGCGATGGTCCCGGAGCCGATCCAGCGCTTCGCGCCGTTGATCACCCACTCGCCGCCCTCCAGCCGCGCGGATGTTTCAAGCCCGCCGGCGATGTCCGAGCCGTGCTCCGGTTCGGTCAGGGCGAAGGCGCCCAGCTGGGTAAAGTTCTTCAGGCCAGGCAGCCACTGCTGCTTCTGTTCCACGGAACCGAGGGCGTCGATCATCCCCACGATCAGTTCGTTGTGGATCCCCACGAGTGCCGACAGAGAAACGTCCGCCCTGGCCACTTCGACGTACATCAGGCCCTTGAAGAGCTTGGATGTGCCGTCCGTCTGCAAGGCGCCAAGCCCGTGCTTGCCCATTTCCGCCAGCAGCCCGAACGGGAATTCCTCGCGGTTCCAGTAGTCAATGGATGCCTGCCGCACCGTGGACTGCAGGAACGCCCGGATCTCCAGGTAGCGCGCGCGCTCCGCTGCGGGCAGGAGGTCCACGATGTGCATCAGGTCTGCCTCTGGAAAGGGCGGGGCTTCGGTCACAACACGCTCACGTCCTTGTGGCTGCACGCTTCATATCCCTTCGGTCTTCCAAACCCTTGGATGTCCTAGTATATTGCACAGGGATGGATTCTTAGTGATGCGCATCACTGGACGAAAGGTGTCCCCCATGTCAGTCACCGATGACTTCCGCGAGGCACGCGACCGCCTGCTGACTCTGCATTCCGACTACCACCAGGCCAGGCGCGAGTTCGTGTGGCCGCGCTTCACGGAATTCAACTTTGCCCTCGACTGGTTCGATCAGATCGCCGCCGATCCTGAGAAGGCCAACAATCCGGCCCTGGTCATCGTGGAGCAGGACGGTTCGGCCACCCGCCGGAGCTTCGCGGACCTGGCCGCCCGTTCCAGCCAGGTGGCCACCTGGCTGAGAAGCCAGGGCATGCGCCGCGGGGACCGGATGATCATCATGCTGGGCAACCAGGTGGAGCTCTGGGAGCTGATGCTGGCCGGCATCAAGCTGGGCATCGTCCTGATCCCCACCACTACCCTGATGGGTCCGGAGGACCTGGCCGAACGCGTGGAGCGCGGCGAGGCGGGCTGGGCCGCCGTCGGACGTTCCAACATCGGTAAGTTTGCCGGCGTCCCCGGGAACTACAAACTGATCGAAATCGCCGCCGGTGGCGGTTCAGCCAGCACCCCCGGGGCCCTCCAGTACACGGATTCGACGACGGCGGCAGTCACCTTCACCGCCGACGCCCCCACCCACGCGGACGAGACGCTGCTGCTGTATTTCACCTCCGGAACCACGTCGAAGGCCAAGCTGGTGGAGCACACCCATACGTCGTACCCGGTGGGGCACCTCTCCACTATGTACTGGATCGGCCTGGAACCCGGCGACGTGCACCTGAATGTGGCATCGCCGGGCTGGGGCAAGCACGCGTGGTCCAATTTCTTCGCCCCGTGGATCGCCGAGGCGTGCGTTTTTGTGTACAACTACGAACGGTTCGACGCCCGTGCCCTGATGGAGCAGATGGACCGCGAGCACGTCACGAGCTTCTGCGCCCCGCCCACGGTCTGGCGGATGCTGATCCAGGCGGACCTGAAAGTGCTGAAAACCCCGCCCACCAAGGTGGTCTCCGCGGGCGAACCGCTGAACGCCGAAGTGATCGAACAGGTCCAGCGCGCCTGGGGCCAGACCATCAGGGACGGCTTCGGCCAGACCGAAACCACCGTCCAGGTGGCCAACACGCCCAGCCAGCCGGTCACCATCGGCGCCATGGGGCGGCCGCTTCCCGGCTACGACGTTGTGCTGGTGGATCCGAACACGGGGGAAGAAGCCGAAGACGGCGAGCTGTGCCTCCGCCTGGACCCCCGGCCGGTGGGGCTGATGAAGGGCTACTATGGGGACGCGGAACGGACTGCCGAGGCGTTCCGCGGCGGCTATTACCACACGGGCGACATGGCCAGCCGGGACAAACACGGTGTCATCACCTACGTGGGCCGCGACGACGACGTCTTCAAATCCTCCGACTACCGGCTCTCGCCGTTCGAACTGGAGAGCGTGCTGCTGGAACACCCCGCCGTGGCCGAAGCGGCTGTGGTTCCGTCACCGGATGCGCTTAAGCTCTCCGTCCCCAAGGCCTATGTTGTCCTGGTGTCGGGACTGGAGCCGGGGCCGGAGCTGGCGGAGGACATCCTGCGGTACTGCCGCGAACACCTGGCGCCGTTCAAGCGGATCCGGCGGCTGGAATTCGCGGCGCTGCCCAAGACCATCTCGGGCAAAATCCGCCGTGTGGAGCTGCGGCACAATGAGGAGCTCCGGCATGGCGGGGGCGCCCATCCCGACGGCTTGGGCGTGGAGTACGCCGAGGCGGATTTCCCGGGGCTGAAGGGCTGAGGATGGCCGCGCCACTGCCCCGGGACCCCATCGCGGACGCCCAACGGAACTGGGAGGAGCACGGCTGGGCCGACGTCGCCGCTCCCATGGCTGCGATCACCGCGATCATGCGCACCCAGCAGATCCTGCTGGCCCGGATCGAGGGCGCCCTGAAGCCGTGCGGGCTGACATTCGCCCGCTACGAACTGCTCGCGCTCCTCAGCTTCGCCCGCAGCGGCGCGCTGCCAATGAACAAGGCGAGCGCCCTGCTCCAGGTCCATCCCACCTCGGTGACCAACGCCGTCGACCGTTTGGAAGGCTCGGGACTGGTGGCCCGTTCGCCGCATCCCACGGACGGCCGCACCACCCTGATCGAGCTCACCGCGGAGGGGCGGATCGTTGCCAAACGCGCGACGGCGGTGCTCAACACCGAGGTGTTTGGCCAGTCAGGTTTCGACGCGGCCGATGTGGACCAGCTGGTCCGTATCCTGGGCACGTTCCGCCGGAATGCCGGGGACTTCACGGGCTAAGGGCGTCCCTTAGCGTTTGGCGGCCCAACGGGTCTAGGAGCGCGGTATGGCTCTCACGTGCATGCGTTCGCCCTGGGTTCCGAAGAGGCTGAGGAACTCCACCGCTTCGGTGTCCGCCCGGCCGAACCAGTGGGGTACCCGGGTATCAAATTCGGCTGCTTCGCCGGGACCCATCACCAGGTCCTGGCCGCCCAGGACCATCCTGAGTTTTCCGTTGAGCACATACAGCCATTCGTACCCCTCATGGACCTGGGGGTCCGGCTGGTCCGGCGTGCCGGCCGGCAGGATGTGCTTGTAGGCCTGGATCCCGCCGGGCCGCCTCGTCAGCGGGATGATGGTCATGCCGTGGCGGACCATGGCGCGCAGGTGCAGGCGGGGATCGCCCGTGGCGGGAGCCCCGACGAGTTCGTCCAGCGGGACCCGGTGCGCTTTGGCCAGAGGCAGCAGCAGCTCCAGGTTGGGGCGGCGCTGACCGGATTCCAGCCGTGAAAGTGTGCTGACTGAAATCCCGGTGGCCTCGGCGAGGGCCGCCAGGGTGGTGTTGCTGTTGCGGCGGAGGGCCCTGAGCCGCGGCCCCACCGCTGCCAGCACGTCGTCGAATGCTTCATCCATGTTCCCAGTTTGCCATTCCAGCAAATTTACTTGCCACCCGGAGCAGGTGCCGCGAACCATGGAGGCATGAGAACAGAAAATGACAACACGTACGATGTCCTGATCACCGGTGGAGGGGCCGCCGGCCTGAGCGCCGCGCAAATGTTGGGGCGGTCGCGCCGCTCCGTGGTGGTGGTTGATAGCGGCGAACCCCGCAACGCCCCCGCCCAAGGGGTCCACGGATTCCTGTCCCGCGATGGTGTCAGCCCCGCCGAACTCCTGAGGATCGGACGTGCCGAAGCCCAGCACTACGGCGCACGGCTAGTGGAGGGCGAGGCCGTTGCCGCTGCGGGCAATGCCTCCGACGGTTTTTCCGTGACCCTGGCGGACGGCAGCGTGATCCGCGGGCGCCGCCTGCTGATCACCACCGGGCTGGTGGACGAACTGCCGGAGATTGCCGGGCTCCGCGAGCGCTGGGGCAAGGATGTGCTGCACTGCCCGTTCTGTCACGGCTGGGAAGTGCAGGACCAGGCCATCGGCATCCTGGGCAACGGTCCTTGGTCCGTGCACCAGGCCCTGCTCTTCCGGCAGTGGAGCGGCAACATCACCCTCTTCCTGAACGACCTGACCCTGCCCACCGACGACGAGTCGGAGCAGTTGGCCGCCCGGGGCATCAGGGTGGTGGCGGGTGCCGTTGAATCCTTGCGGGTGGAGCAGGACGTCCTGCGCGGCGTCGCCTTGGCTGGCGGACCCGAGATCGCCGTGGACGCGGTGGTGGTGGGACCCCAGGTGCGCGCACGGCTGGATGCCTTCGCCGGGCTTGGCCTCGAGCCGGCAACCTATCCAATGGGGATCGGGGACTTCCTGGAGACCGATGCCGACGGCGCCACCGCGGTCCCGGGGGTGTGGGCGGCGGGCAACGTGACGGACATGCGCGCGCAGGTCCTGGCCTCCGCGGCGGCAGGGGCGTGGACCGCCGTCGTGATCAACAACCATCTGATGGCCGAGGAACTGGCCGCAGACGTTACCGCCCACCGGGAATCCCTGTCGGTTGCTCCGTAACTGCCCTTTAGGGCGCTGAAAAGGGCCGTTGCGGAGCAATGGATGGGTACGGGGTGGGTCAGCGGTGGTTGAACTCGGGCTGGCGCTTCTCCGTAAAAGCGGCCATGCCTTCCTTCTGGTCCTCGCTGGCGAAGAGCGAGTGGAAGATCCGGCGTTCGAACAGGACCCCCTGGGCGAGTCCCGTTTCAAAGGCCGCGTTGACGGCTTCCTTCGCGAGCATGGCCACGGGCTTGGACTTGGACGCGATGACCTCCGCGGCCTTGAGCGCCTCCTCCACCACGCTCTCCGCGGGCACCACTCGTGAGACGAGGCCGGAGCGTTCGGCCTCCTCGGCGCCGATGAAGCGCCCGGTGAGGATCATGTCCATGGCCTTGGCCTTGCCCACCGCGCGGGTGAGCCGCTGCGAACCGCCCATGCCCGGCAGCACGCCGAGGTTGATCTCCGGCTGGCCGAACTTGGCGTTGTCCCCGGCGATGATGAAATCGCACATCATGGCCAGCTCGCAGCCGCCGCCCAGGGCGAAGCCGGACACGGCCGCGATGACAGGGATCCGCAGCCGGGTGAAGTCCTCCCAGCCCCGGAACCAGTCTGCGGCGTACATGTCCATGTAGCCCTGCGACGCCATTTCCTTGATGTCGGCCCCGGCCGCGAACGCCTTTCCCGAGCCGGTGATCACCACCGCGCCCACGCCCGGATCGGCGTCCATGGCGGAGACTGCTGCCACGAGCTGCTCCATGGTGGCCTTGTCCAAGGCGTTCAGCGCCTCCGGCCTGTTGAGCGTGATCAGGCCTACCCGGCCGCGCTGTGCCACCAAGATGTTCGTGTACTCCGTCATGCCTGACCTTTCAGCTGTTTTCGCGAGTTGCTGGTGCTGCAGATGGTGCTAGTGCTGCGATTTGTCGCGGATGTCCGTAATGATTCCGGAGAAGTCCCGGCCGGCTCCGCCTTCAGCGGCAAACGTATCGTAGATTTCCGAGGCGAGCGGTCCCAGGCGGGCCGCCACCCCGGCACTTTCCAGCGCATTCAGCGCCAGCCGCAGGTCCTTCGCCATCAGCGCCCCCGCGAAGCCCGGCTGGTAGTCGCGGTTGGCGGGGCTGGTGGGGACCGGTCCGGGAACAGGGCAGTTGGTGGTCAAGGCCCAGCATTGTCCGGAGGCGTTGGAGGCGACGTCGAAGAGCGCCTGGTGCGTCAGGCCCAGCTTCTCGCCCAGCACAAAGGCTTCGCTGACCGCGATCATGGAGACCCCCAGGATGAGGTTGTTGCAGATCTTGGCGGCCTGGCCGCCGCCGTGCCCGCCGCAGTGGACCACCCGTTTGCCCATCACCTCGAGCAGCGGCCGGACAGCTTCGAAATCCGCCGCCTCGCCGCCCACCATAAAGGTCAGCGTGCCGGCTTCCGCACCCACCACACCGCCGGAGACCGGGGCGTCCACAGCCCGGTGGCCGGCCGCAATGGCGAGCGCGGAGGCTTCCCGTGCCTCGTCAACGTTGATGGTGGAGCAGTCCAGGAACATGGTCCCCGGCTTGGCCTCGGCCAGCAGGCCCGGCTGTCCCTCCGCGCCGCGGTAGGCGTCCAGCACATGCTGGCCGCTGGGGAACATGGTCAGTACAACGTCGGCACCGGCAATGGCGTCCAGCGGACTGGCCGCCGTGGGGACACCGTGCGTTTGGGCGGCCGCCAGGGCGGCGGGGACCACGTCGAAGCCCGCCACGGTGTAGCCGGCACGAACCATGTTAACTGCCATGGGCCCGCCCATGTGGCCCAGGCCCAGGAAAGCAACGGTAGTTTGTTCAGGCATTGTCCGGCTCCTTTGTGTGCAGGTTGAGCTCCCGGTCCCCCAGCGGCGCGAAGAACCGTTCCACGTCCGCCTCGTGCACCTCGTGCAGCGTGGCCGGCTTCCATTGCGGCGTACGGTCCTTGTCCACCACCTGCGCGCGGATCCCTTCGCGGAAGTCCGGCGCGGCCAGGAACCGAAGCCCCACCCGGTATTCCTGCGCCAACGCTTCGTCCAGCGTCAGTTCCTTGGCCCGGCGGAGAGACTCCAGGGTCACCTTCACAGCCGTAGGGGACTTCGCCTCGATGGTCGTAGCGGCCTCGGTTGCTTCAGACCCAGGCTCCCCGCCCGGCGCGCCGCCCAAGGTCCGCAACCGCCGGACAATGTCCTCAGCGTCATCACTGGCATAGGCGGCATCGATCCAGTCGCGCTGCGCCTCCAGCCCGGAGGGCGGCGGGTCCTGGGCAAAGCGGACGACGGCGGCTTCCGCACTTTCGAGTTCCAGCGCCGCCGCCAACTCCGGCAGGCTCCCCGACGGGACAAAGTGGTCCGCGAGACCCAGGAAAACGGCATCCGCCCCGGTCAGGTGGGCTCCCGTCAGGGCCGCATGCGTGCCGGTTTGCCCAGGTGACTTCGCCAGCAACCAGGTCCCGCCGACGTCGGGCACAAACCCGATGGTGGTCTCCGGCATTCCTGTCCGGGTCCGTTCGGTAACCACCCGCACCGAGCCGTGCGCGGAGATTCCCACGCCGCCGCCCAGCACGAGGCCATCCATAAAGGCCACATAGGGCTTGGGGTAGGCGGCGATGAGGGAGTTCAGCCGGTATTCGTTCTGCCAGAAGTCAGCAGTTTCCGTACCGCCGCCAAGGATGTCCCGGTAGATCGCCACAATGTCGCCCCCGGCGCAGAGGCCACGCTCGCCGGCGCCGTGCACCAGGACAGTGGCCACGCCGTCGTCGTCCGCCCAGGCGGTCAGCTGCGCCAGCAGGGCGTCCACCATGCCGGCATTCAGGGCGTTGACGGCTTTGGGCCGGTTGAGCGTGATGACGCCAAGGTGGCCGCGCTTCTCGAACAGAACCTCCGTCATCAGCTGCCTTCCGGCATGATGAAGCTGGCACCCTGGCGGATGCCGGAAGGCCAGCGCGTGGTGACTGTCTTGGTCTTGGTGTAGAAACGGAACGCGTCGGCGCCGTGCTGGTTCAGGTCGCCGAACCCGGACGCCTTCCAGCCGCCAAACGTGTAATAGGCGATAGGAACCGGAATGGGCACGTTGATGCCCACCATGCCCACCTCCACCCGGCTGGCGAAGTCCCGGGCGGCGTCGCCGTCGCGGGTAAAGATGGCCACGCCGTTGCCGAATTCGTGCTCGGAGCACAGCCGGAGGGCTTCGTCGTAATCGGCGGCACGGAGCACGCTGAGGACGGGGCCGAAGATTTCCTCCTGGTAGATCTTCATGTCCTTGGTGACGTGGTCGAAGAGCGTAGGTCCCACCCAGAAGCCGTCGTCATAGCCTTCCACCCTGAGGCCGCGACCGTCGGCCAGCAGGGTGGCACCCTCGTCCACGCCGGACTGGATGTAGCCCTCGATCCGTTCCTTGGCACTCGCCGCCACCACGGGCCCGAAGTCCGAGTCCTTGTCCAGGCTGTGGCCTACCCTGAGGTGTTTGACGCGCTCGGCCAGCTTGGATACCAGCGCGTCCGCGGTCTTCTCCCCCACCGGGACGGCCACGGAAATGGCCATGCAGCGCTCGCCGGCGGAACCGAAGCCGGCGCCGATCAGGGCGTCGGCAGCCATGTCCAGGTCCGCGTCCGGCATGATCACCATGTGGTTCTTGGCCCCGCCGAAGCACTGGGCCCGCTTCCCGTGGGCGGCCGCGGTGGCGTAGATGTACTGGGCGATGGGCGTTGAACCCACAAAGCCGATGGCCTTCACGCGGGGATCCTCCAGCAGCGCGTCAACGGCCTCCTTGTCCCCGTTGACCACGTTGAACACCCCGTCCGGTAGCCCGGCCTCCGTGAACAGTTCGGCCAGGCGCAGGGGAACCGAGGGGTCCCGTTCGGAGGGCTTGAGGATGAAGGCGTTTCCGGCGGCGAGGGCCGGGCCAGACTTCCACAGGGGGATCATGGCCGGGAAGTTGAACGGGGTGATGCCCGCGACCACCCCAAGTGGCTGGCGAAGCGAGTGGACGTCGATGCCTGCACCGGCGTCGTCGGAGAACTCGCCTTTGAGCAGGTGCGGGGCTCCCGCCGCGAACTCCACTACTTCAATGCCGCGCTGGATATCGCCCTTGGAATCGGCGAAGGTCTTCCCGTGTTCGGAGGACAGCAGCGTGGCGAGTTCATCCATGTTCTCGTTGACGAGGTCCACGAATTTAAGCAGGATCCGGCCGCGGCGCTGCGGGTTCATGGCGCCCCACTGGACCTGTGCCTTCTCGGCGGCGGCCACCACGTTCCGTACCTCCTCCCCGCTTGCCAGGGGCAGATGCGCCTGAACTTGGCCCGTGCAGGGGTCAAAAACGTCACTGAAGCGGCCGGAGGTCCCCGTCACCCGTTGTCCGTCTACGTAATGGGATAGTTCGCGCACCATGATGCAATGCTCCTTCGCATGTGATCCAGGTCATCTCTGCAAGCGAATATACTCGGACTTCCTACTAAATTCCAGACTGGCCCGGCAGCGGTGGACAACGGCGTCAGTTTCCGAAGTCCTCTGCACGGAATGTTCAAAGTCGTCTGCACCAGCTCACGGATGGTCCTAGAGGGACCCCATTAGGGGACTGTGCAAACCGTGGGCGTTGACCACAGCGATACGCTGTGGGAAATGTCTACGCAGTCCGAGAGGGGACACAAGATGAACGCCAGGGCCGTCATGGTCGCCCTCGTCGGTACCGCCTTCTTGGTCTTCGATTTCCCCCACATCCTTGCCTCGTTCAGCATGGCCCCGAACGTCACGGAGACCCTTTGGCTCGGCGTCGGCTTATGGGCCGTCTGCTGGGTAGCGAGCCGCGGCCTGGATAAGCGCCGCCGGCTGCACCGTTGATCGAAGCTAGAAGAGGCCTTCCCGATCCATAGCTACAAGGCACTCGTCGTCCAACAGGCCAAGTCCCGCAGAAGTCTGAACCAAGGCCTCCGCGGGACTTCGGCCTCAGCGGGCGACGGGTTCCTTGACTTGCTCGATTGCACTAAGCCGTGCATCCAGCAGGCCTGCCGCGACTGCCGGAGCAAGCCCGGGCGCCAGCGGAAGACGCGGGACCACCAGGCAGTGCCACAAGTGATAAATGTCAGCCTTACCGGACCAGACGGTCGAGGTGACATTGCCGTTCTCGTCGAGCTCCTGCTTCCAAGATCCGTGCTCGTAGTCGATGAACCAGTCGCGGACGTGGTCCCAAATCCGCTCGTACCAGTCCGCATACTTCTTGTCGCCGGTGGCGCTGTAAAGAGCTGCCGCACCCCCGATTGCCTCGGCGGGAACCCAGCGAATGCGGGTCGTGACAACCGGCTTGCCTTCCCAGTCGACCGTGTATACGAATCCAGGATGACCGTCCGGCTCCCACGCGTCGCGGATGGCAGCGTCGAACAAGCCTCGCGCGTCTTCAAGTAGCCAGGCTGGGACCTCCATCCCACGAGCTTCAAGCCCGGCGCGGACGTGGAGGAGCAGGCGCGCCCACTCGGTCCAGTGGCCGGGGGTTCCGCCGTACGCTCGGAATTGGCTGGCCCGGTCATCGGCGTTGTACTCCGGCAGCGGGTTCCACTCCGGGTCGAAGTGCTCGAAGACCCGGTAGTTATTGTTGCGCGCAAATTTGTGGATAAGCACCTCGGCGATATGAAGGGCTCGTTCGAGCCAGCGGTTCTCCCCAGTCACATCAGCGACAATAAGGTACGCCTCGACTGAGTGCATGCTCGCGTTCCCACCACGGTATGCCTCAGTCTCCGTGAAGTCGCGGTTCCACGAGTCAAGGCACATGCCGGCTTCGTGGTCCCAGAACTTCGTGTCAGCTATCCGCAGCGCCTCGTCGAGCAGTTCTCGGGCTCCGGGGCGCCCCGCCGCAACCGCGCTGGCAGCAGCGAGGAGCACGAAGGAGTGCTGGTAGCCGGACTTGGTGTCGTTCACCGGCCCGTTCTCGTCGACCTCAGCGTACCAACCGCCGAACTCATCATCATGGAAAACTCCGTTGAGCGCGGCGATTCCATGGTCGACGAGTGTCGCTGCACCCGGGCGTCCCATCAGGGCGGCGACAGCGAAGCTGTGGATCATCCGCGCGGTAATCCAGAGATGGGTCGCCTTGTCGGTGAATACCGCGCCTTTGTTATCGAGCCAGCCGAATCCCGTCGGAACCTTTGAACCTGCGGCGAAATTGATAAGCCGATCGGTTTCCGCTTCGAGCCATCGCGCGTGAGCGGCACTGTTCAGCCACATCATGTTGTTTCCTCTCTGTTCTATTGCAGCCACTGAACAGCGACTGTTTCCGATCCTACGCCAAATGAAGGAAATCGACCATGAAATGTTGAAATTCGGACATATCGAGCCCGGCCATCGACCGTACCGGGCTGATACACCGCGCCCATAGGAAAGTTGTAGAGACGTCCACCATCAAGACACCCGGCCCTCAAGAACAGAGGCGCTGGCAGTGTCCGCGCCGGCGCCTGAACTGAACCAGGCATGGAGCTATGGTGACTTTCCGACACTTTGTGTTAATTTGATAACATGGGCGCGTGAGACAATTCCCGTGGATCACCGTCCACGGCAGGGAGAAAAGCGGGAGCAAGAATGTCAACGTTGGAAAACGGCGGAGCCGCCGGGCAAGGGTCAACCACCCCCTGCCACATTAGGGTTCGAGGATGATGTCTCATGGGGCCTAGTAGTGCTGTTCGGCTGACACCACGCCAGACAGCGATCCTGGATCAACTGGGGCGACGTGGCTTCATCTCTACTACCGAGCTGGCCGAAAGTTTTGAAGTCTCTGACATGACGGTACGACGCGATACGCGTGTCTTGGCCAAACGCGGGCTTGTCCGCGTCGTCCATGGTGGAGTCAGCGGAACAGCGATGCCGGGCCAGACGGCAGATTTTGCTGCCAGGGTAAGGGAAGACGCGGACGCCAAGCACAGGGTTGCCGTGGCTTGCCTGTCCCTGATTGGCAGCCAGGACGCCATCATTCTCGACGCGGGTACGACGACTTTTCAAATCGCGAACGAATTATCCTCCTCGTTCACCGGAACGATAATCACTCATTCCGTACCCACAATCCAGCGATGCATGCAGCTCACTGCAGCTCGAACTATATGCCTCGGCGGTGAGCTGCTAATCGATAGCCAAGCGTTTACAGGTCCAATGACGACCACAGCTGCAGAGGGACTCCGTGCTAGAACCGCTTTCATAGGCGTGAGCGGAATTCATGACGAGGCTTTTTATATCGAACGCGACCTTGAGCGCTCGACGAAAATAGCCCTTATGGCGGCCGCCGAGCGCGTCGTTGTAGTAGCGACTCATCAGAAAATGCAGCGTTCTGCTTTGGCCCGACTGACGGCATTCAGCGACGTTGACGTCCTTGTCACGGATGCTCCGCCACCGCTCGAAATTGCAGAAGCCCTGGAAGCTGCATCCGTTCAGTTGATTGTGGCCTCATGAGCCGCACACTGAGCGTCAGCTTGCCAGATCAAAAAATCTTGCCCTATCTGACCGGCCGCCCGGAAGCAGAGTTCTTAGTTTGGGACATGACGGAACCGCCCCCGCGACCGGTGATTGACATCGTCGTACCGCCCTACATGGGCAGGATAGATCTCCTAAGAGCCCTCGACGGAGTGACTACAAGCCTTGTTCAGAGCCAATCCATTGGTTTTGATGGCGTGGCAGAGGTCCTTCCCCAGGGAAGCATTTTTGCAAATGCTGCGGGCGTCCATGAGACGTCTACTGCCGAACTGGTGTTGGCATTGCTTCTTGCGAGCCAGCGAAGCCTACCAGAATATGTCCGGCAACAGGACCGGGGCGAGTGGAAGCAACTAACCAGCCCCAGCCTCGCAGACCGGCGGGTTCTTATTGTCGGCTACGGCGGCGTAGGAAAGGCCATTGAAGAGCGGCTGCTGCCCTTCGAAACGCATGTAACCCGCGTTGCAAGGAACGAACGGACGGATGAGCGCGGCACCATCCATGGGATGGCGCAACTGCCGGAGCTGCTGCCCCTGCAGGACATTGTCATAGTTGGAGTCCCTTTGACTCCGGGGACACGGCACCTTATCGATGATGACTTCCTGTCGGCCATGGCTGACGGCTCGCTCCTGGTCAACATCGCCCGAGGACCGGTGGCCGATACCGAGGCGCTGGTAAGGCACACGTCCACCGGCAGGCTTCGGGCAGCGCTAGACGTAACAGATCCGGAACCGTTGCCCTCGGAACACCCGCTCTGGCGGACACCGGGAGTAATCATTACCCCTCACGTCGGCGGAGCCAGTTCCGCAATGCTTCCGAGAATGGCACGGCTCCTGGAACGGCAAATTAACCTGCTGCTTTCAGGCCAGACACCCGTCAACGTGGTCCTGAGCGTATGAGCCTCCCGGACCTGCGGGTGCTCGTTGCCCCTGATTCGTTCAAGGGCTCGGCAACCTCCTTTGAAGCATCCTCGGCGATCGCTTCCGGTTGGCTCCGCATGAGGCCAGGCGACACCGTGCAGCTGACTCCTATGGCCGACGGGGCGAAGGCACCCTGGACGCCGTCGAGGCAGCGTATCCTGACTCCCGGCGGATGCCCGTCAGGGTCACCGGCCCCGCGGGAGATCCCGTTTCGGCAGAATGGCTGTTGCTGGCCGACGGTCGAGGTGTTGTTGAACTTGCAAACACGAGCGGCATTACCTTGCTCAGCGAGTTGGTTCCGGATGCGCACACGGTCGGCTTTGGACAGGCTATAGCGGCAGCGCTTGACTTCGGCGTGCAGGGGCTCATTCTTGGAATCGGTGGCAGCTGTTCCACTGACGTCGGTACGGGAGCGCTCTCCGCTTTGGGAGCCCGATTTCTTAGTTCAGAAGGGTGCGAAATCCCTGCTGGCAACTGGGTCTGGATTCTCTCGTTGTAGCTGATTTTCGGCTGTTCGGCCTCTCCCGCCCGGAGGGGTGGTCGTCATCACAGACGTCACCAGCCCCCTGCTGGGTGAGGAAGGCGCGGTAGCTGTATTTGGCGCGCAGAAAGGAATTTCGGCAGCAGACAGGTCCGCTTATGAATGCAGACTCGCCGGCTTTGCTGGGAAGATCACTCATGCATCGCCTGATATCTCCGGCGCAGGCGCTGCGGGGGGACCGGCTTTGGCCTTCACGCCTGGGGCGCGCAGCTGGTTCCCGGCGCTAGGGCGGTTGCCTAGGCTCTTCAGATAGGGTCCCTGCTTCTGGAAAGCGATCTGCTGATCACCGGCGAAGGCTGCTATGACGGCCAGTCCGCAGCGGGAAAGGTTCCGACCGAACTGGCAGGCCTTGCCGATGCTGCTGGCATCAGGACCGCCTTGGTTGCCGGATCGATCCGGGCCGGAACCGAGCACTTCACTACCGCCGTCTCTCTCGCGGAGACGGCCGGAAGCGTCGAGGCAGCCATCAGCAGCCCAGGCCATTGGCTGGAAGAGGCCGCAGCCATACTGGCCCTGCGTATCTCGGAGCAAACCGAGCCGCCTCTGCCGGCGCCCGGGAGCGCGAAGGTTTCCTGAGTACAGGCACCTGCCATTGCGCACGGGCGCCATGGCAAGTGACGAGGGGGTGATGACTGGCGGGCGTGGGGGAACACCGCTGTGGCCGATGGCCTGGTTCTGGCTACTGCCGGATCAATGTAAGAACCTTGTCCCGTATTGATTCCATGGTCGGGACGTCGATGCCCTCCGCGTTCAGCCGCAAATACGGTTCTGTATTGGAAGGCCGGAGGTTGAACCACCAGTCCCCCGATGCCGCGGTGAAGCTCATTCCGTCAAGATCATCGATCAGGACGCGGACGTCATCGAACTCTGCCCGTACCCGATTCATTGTTTCCAGCGGTTCCGGGACCACGGAGTTGATCTCGCCGCTGGCAGCGTAGGGGTCAAACTCCCGAGCCAGTTCCGATAACAGCTCTTCCTGACTTCCAAGGGCAGCGAGAACATGCAGGGCTGCGAGCATGCCCGTGTCTGCGTTGTAGAAATCACGGAAATAGTAGTGACCTGAATGCTCTCCTCCGAAAACAGCGGAGTTAGCGGCCATTTCAGCCTTAATGAACGAGTGGCCCACTCGTGTCCGAACAGGTCGCCCTCCTGCGGCTGACACGATTTCCGGAACTGCCCGTGAGGTGATGAGGTTGTGGATGATGACCGGCTCCGCTTCACCGGCGGCAGTTGCGCGTGCTATTTCACGAGTGGCGATGAGCGCTGTGATTGCCGATGGCGAAACCGCATTTCCGTTTTCGTCCACAACGAAGCAGCGGTCAGCGTCTCCATCAAAGGCAAGACCCAAGTCGGCCTGCTCTTCTATGACTGCCCGCTGGAGATCGCGAAGGTTTTCCGGCTCCAGGGGATTTGCGGGATGGTTGGGGAACGAACCGTCCAGCTCAAAGTAGAGCGGGACGAGCTGCAACGGGAGGGCGGGGAGGATGTCATCGCCCAAAACCGCCGGTGCGGTTAGTCCGGCCATGCCATTGCCTGCATCAACAACCACTTTCAGCGGTCGGATTGCGCTCAGATCCACGAGACTGCGCAGAGCCCTGGCGTACTCACCCAGTACGTTGCTGTGGCTGACGTCTCCACAATCAGGAAGTGCCCCGATCCCAACCTGGAGGTAGTGCTCAGCACGAATCCGGATATCGTCAAGGCCACTTTCGGCTGACACTGGAATAGCACCGGCCTTGGCCATTTTGATCCCGTTGTAGCCGGCCGGGTTGTGGCTGGCCGTGAAGATGACGCCCGCCTTATCCCAGGCTCCGCAGGCGTAATAGAGCTCATCTGTTGAGATAAGGCCGAGGACGGTAACGGAAGCTCCGCGGGCGACAGCGCCGTTGGAGAACGCCTGAATGAAGTCTTCAGACGAAGGCCGCATATCCCCACCCACCAGGATGGTCTCACCACTTAAGCCAAAGACGTCTACGAAAGCGGCTCCCACCGCTTCCACGATTTCCGTGGTTATGGTTTCGCCGACGACGCCGCGCACGTCGTACGCCTTAAAGCAGGATTTGAGGTTCAAGTTACTCCTTACACGGCAGCAAGCCGAAACGGCAAGAGCGTTCGTATAGGAATGCCCCAGGAACGTCATTGACGGTTCTTCAACATTGTATGTCAGTTTACGAACATCAGCATGCTGCCGGGAAAGAAGTAACTAGGGAAGGAATAGATGGCTAGGACTTTCGCGCCGCCTGCTCGGTGTAGGTGTAGGAGCCTGGTTGCGTCGCTGAATGCGGATGATGGCAGCACGCGTTGTCGGCTACTTCCAAGCGAATGACAGCAAGCTCGGGGCCACCCACTCGTAGGGTGATGGGCTCGGCGTCTCCGACGGCCACCGTGATTGTGTTGACTGTACTGGTTGATTCACTCATGGTTTTCCTTTTGGTTATTGTTCGGTACTTCTTGTGCTTTGCTGCTTTGGTTGTGTAGTCATCTGTGGTTGCCCTTGGCACAGCTAGGCAATGGTGTCGAAGACTCCCCGCGTCACCGTTGCTGCCGCGCCTAGATATGCCAGGACGATGAGGACAATCTGGGCAGCCTTAGGGGAAACCCGTTTGGCAAACAGTTCGCCAACTCCAAGACCAACCAGACAGGCCACCGAGATCGCGACCCACATGTGCCAAGGGATATCGGGAAACTGAGCCGGTGTGGTTGCTGCCTTGGCCACGAGAGACAACGAACCAATGGTGAAGAAGTAGGGCTGCATGGTTGCTGCGAATGAACGGTGCGGCCATCTGGTTGCCAGAGAGTAGATACTGACGGCCGGCCCCCCGACGCCGGCGGAGGCGTTCATGAATCCGCTCATCGCACCCGCGGCCCAGAGGAACCGACGTCGTGGAGCCAGGTGGGCTGACCGCATGGCCAGCAAAACCGTCAATCCAGCAGCAAGCAGAAGGCCGATTCCTATTTCGAGTACCGCGGGGGGCATTATTCTGACAGCGAATGAGGCAGGGACGATACCGACCACTGCAGCCGCAGTCAGGATGCCGTATGTCCTCCAGTTCACGTCGCGGAAGACCCTGAAGATGATTGCTCCAGCGGTGACCGCGCCACAGAGGTTGACCAGAATGACGCCTTCGACGGGCCCCAGGAGGAGAACGAGAAACGGTGCGGCAACCAGTGCAAAGCCCATTCCCGTAAATCGCTGCATACCCGCCCCCACAAAGACGGAAACTAGCACCAGAACAGTTGTGGTCATTACGGCTTCCAGGCCACGTACTGAACCTCCTCAAACTCTTCCATTCCCAGTTCGGCACCTTCCCTACCCAGACCGGACTGTTTGACCCCGCCCATCGGCGCAAAAGCAACGGAGGGCAGGGGGTCATTGACGCCGACAATTCCTGCTTCTATACGTTCCGGAAGCTCCCAGCTCCGCTTCGGCGATTGAGTCCACAGGTAGGCTGCCAGGCCCATCTCGGTTGCGTTCGCCTTCTCGACGGCGTCTTGCTCATCGGAGAACGTGACGACGCCAGCAGCAGGCCCAAAGACTTCTTCGGTAATCAAGCGAGCATCGCCGGGAACATCTGCCAGCAGCGTCGGTGCGAGGAAGGAGCCGCCTGCTGGAACGTCGGTCCTTTTGGTGACACGCCGGGCGCCCCGGTCAATGGCGTCATCAATGAGCGCCTGGACGGCTGCGACCCGGTCGTTGTCGATGACAGGTCCCAGGTCAGGCACCGCAGAACCGTCCATGGGCGCCCCGTGGCCGATGGTCATGGCGTCAAAACGCTCTCCCAGCCGAGCAGTGAACTCTTCAGCAACGCCCTCTTGTACCAGGAACCGGTTGGCGGCAACACAGGATTGGCCGGTGTTGCGTAGACGCCCCAGAACGGCGCCTTCCACCGCCAAGTCCAGATCGGCGTCGTCAAAAACAATGAACGGGGCGTTTCCGCCCAGCTCGAGCAAGGGTCGGACGATCCGCCCCGACGCCTGTCCCATGATCTGGGCGCCTACGCCAGTTGATCCAGTGAAGCTGACGGCCCTGACCGCAGGATGCTCGAGCAGGGCGGCCGTTGTTTCTCGAGAGGGGCCATGTACCAGATTAACGACTCCCGCAGGGAACCCGGCATCGACCAGAACTTCGAACAGGCCGGTTGCCGCCAGGGGTGCCTTTTCAGATACTCGACCCACCACGGAGCAACCAGCAGCGAGCATCGCAGCCAGTTTGCGTGCCTGGATCGATACCGGGAAGTTCCATGGGGTGAGACTCAATGCGACGCCGATGGGCTTGCGCACGGACATGTGCCTGCGGCCGTTCATCTCGGGGGGCCGGATGGTGCCAGTGGAGCGGCGGGATTCCTCAGCGAACCAACGGAAGTATTCGACTGAGAAATCAACCTCGCCCTGGGCTTCGGGCAGTCTCTTGCCGGCTTCCAGCGCGAGAACATGGGCGAGCTCATCTCTGCGCTCAGCCAGAAGGTGTGCAGCATTGCGGAGAAGGTCTGCCCTGATACGTCCCGTGGTCCGGGACCATGAGGGGAAGGCAGCTGCTGCAGCGTCGGCTGCAGCAGTGGCGTCCACTGCAGATCCCCACGACACCTGGCCCACGACAGCGCCGTTGCCCGGATCAATGACGTCCTTGCTCGCGTCACCTGCGTACCAAGTGCCATTTACCAGGTGCTGGGCTTCTTTCAGGTTCACGTGTCTCTCTTTTCTAAAGTTCCAGGAGGTCGGGGCGTTCCCGACCCCCGATGTTCAATGTCGGCCACCGGCTGTCGGCAGTGAGTATGTCCACGCCGGTGGCGGTGACCAGTGCCGTGTCTTCGACTTTGAAGCCGGCCGCGGAGGGGTTCCATCCGAGGACCATCCCCTCTTGAAGGACCAGGTCCGTATCTGGAGTGGCGATCAGCTCACGCGGGCTGTAGCCGGTGATGCCTCCCTGGTGGTGTCTGTGCCACTCGTCCGGATCAAACCTATTCGCTGCGTAGGCGTTTGCCCCCCTGGAAAACACTTCTCCAAGGACAGCCCCGGGTTTGCTGTGATCGAGAAACGCGCGTTCTACCTCAAGAAGCGCGGCGTATTTGCGGGCCTCGTTGCGCAGTGGTCTGAAGGAAGCCATCCGGGTGATCGAGCCGACGAGTCCGCGGCGCCGCCCACAGCATGCGACCATGACCCTGTCGTGCGCCGTGTTGCTCGTCGGCAGGGGGTGCCTGTGCGCGCCAATCCTTTCATCGCTTCCGACGAAAATCGCGACGCACTCGATTCCCTCCTTCAGCAATGCCGCGATCAGGGTCCCGGCGATGTTCTGCTCGGTGATTCCCGGTCGTAGGGCCGAGACAACGTCCCCGGTAATCCGCGCCAAGTCTGCGCTTAGATCCGTGAGATCGGCGCGTTGTTTTTGGTTGAGGATTCTGCGGAGCCCTGCCAAATCCGCCCGGACGTCAAGCGATGCACCATCACCGGTGTCGACTGCCACTGACCGTCCCGTCGGCAGCCGTGACGCTCGGTTCTCCGTCCAGGGCACGACGTTAAACTCGACGTCTTGGCCCGCGAACTCAATATCACGCAGCCGTGGAGCTTCGATGGCGTTGGTGACGACACGAACCTCAGGGATAGTGCCGGGTCCCAAGCCAGTGAGAACAACGTCAAAACAGGCGGTGTTCAGCGTGAGCGGAACGTGCCATCTCGCGCCCGTGAACCACGACAGGTTCGGTGGATCCCTGAGGACTATGGTGTCCACGCCAAGCTTTTCCGCAAGATGAGACAGTGAAACCAGTTGGTCATCCCACCTTGCCCGTGTCAGGGCAGGATATTCCTCCAATTTCATCCCTTGGTCGCGCCCGATGTGATTCCGGCGACGAAGTAGCGCTGAAGGAATATGTAGGCCAGAACAACGGGCAGGGATGCCAGGATGACCCCAGAGAAGAGCAGCGGATAATTGGTCTGGAACTCCCCCTGGAAGCTAAGCAGCGCCAACGGGAGTGTCCTGTTTGCGGGCGACTGGATAAACAGGAGCGGGTACAGCAGTTCGTTCCAGTGAATGACGAATAGGAAGATCCCCGCCGCCGCCAGGGACGGCGTGGACAGTGGCATCACGATCGAAGAGTAAGTCTTCCACGGGCCGGTACCGTCAATCGAGGAGGCTTCATAGAGCTCTTGGGGAAGGGTGCGCATGAATCCTCCGAGAATGAACACCGCGATCGGCAAGGTGGAAACGACATTTGCCAGAATGAGGCCGGTGAGGTTATCCAACAGCCCGAGGCGTCCAAAGAGTACATAGAGAGGCACCATGTTTGCCTGTGCGGGGATGGCCATACCCAAGACGAGGAATCCGAATATCGCGGCTGACCAGAATCCTCTGATCCTTGCCACGCCGTATCCGGCGAGACTGGCCAGAAACAACGTCAGAGGCACGGACACCAGGGTGACTATGGTGCTGTTCATGAACGACTGGCCCATATCCTGGCCAGTCATAACCTCAGCGAAGTTGGTGGGCGCCAGAGATTGAGGGAGATTGAAAGGTCCTTCGAAGAGCTCCTGCGTGGACTTGAAGCTGCCAAAGATCACCACAGTCAATGGGACGAGAATGATGACGGTATAGATGGCGAGGATACCGCGGCGGGATATTGAGGCGAACATGACGCTATGCCTCCTTCTGGGTAAGGCGTAGTAGTCGACGCTGGAGCCAAGTGACGAATGCGATCATGGCCATAAAGATGATTGACTGGGCAGCGGCGTAGCCGAAGTCGGAATTGGCGAAGGTGCTGTAGATCCGGGTTGAAAGGATGTCCAGAGACTGTTTTGGAGGGTTTCCTGCGATGCCGAGGATCAAATCAAAGGCCTTAAAAGATTGAATCGTTGTGTAGGCGACAACAATGGCAGTGGCCGGGGCCACGAAGGGCCAGGTAATCGTTTTGAACCGCTCCCACTTACCGGCGCCATCCATCTCCGCGGCCTCGTATAGTTCCTTGGGGATGGCCTGAAGGCCGGCGACATAGACCACCATCATCTGCCCGGCATGGAACCAGACCTGAGTGACGGCCACCCAGTAGAGGGCTTGCGCGTTGTCGCCCAGGTATGACCCCTGCAGCCCTTGAAGTCCGATGGCTCCCAAAACGGAGTTCGCGAGCCCGAAGTTCGGGTCGTAGATGAACTTCCAGATGAACGCCACGGAGACTGAAGAAAGGATCGTCGGAAAGAAGAAGATTGCTCTCAAGGCGACACTGCTACGGGAGTTCTTTGTCAGGAGCAGCCCGAGCATCAGCGAGAATGCGGTCTGTGCAATCACCACAACCAGCATAAACTTCAGGTTGTTCGCCATGGCGTTGGCGAACAGTGAATCGTTGGTAAAGGCACGAACGAAGTTATCCAGGCCCACGTAGTTGAAGGCTGCGGAGAACCCGTTCCAGTCGGTCAGTGCGTACTGGAAAGCCTGAAGAGTCGGCAAGACCAGGAAGAACATGATAATGACGACAGCCGGCAACGGAAACAGATAGAGAGCCGGATTAACACGGGTCGGCGACCGGCGCCGGCCGTTCCTGGCTGGCGGTGTGGGAGGAGACTTTTTCCCCTTGGCTATCGAGGATTTCCCTCCAATGTTGACGCTCATAGCCGTTCGTCTACGATCTTTTGTGCTGCTTCCGCCGCCTGCTGGGGGGAAGTGCCAGATATGACGGAGGTCGCCGTGGCTTCTACAGCATTCCGGACATCGAGGTTCTGGAACTGGAACCTTGGCGCCAAAGCCGTCTTTTTCTTCAGCCAGGGGCTCATGCGCTGCAGATCGGGGTTGGTGTAGTCCACGCCGGACACTGCGACGTGCTGCGCCGTTCCGTTGGCGTAGTAGGAGGCATTCTCCGGGGTGGACAGGAAGTCGACCCAGGCCATCGCGGCCGGTTGGACGTCGCTGGCGGAGTTGACGCCAAGGATGAATGTCGCGTTGTAGACCCCTTCAAATTTGGGCGTCCCGGACGTCGTCGTTTGGGGAAAGATGAGGTCCATGGGGAACGCCGCTCCGAGGTTACGGACTGCTGCGATGTGGTATGAGCCGGTGGCAAGCATCGCCGCCTGCTGCTGGGCGAAGAAGTTCTGTGCGGGCTCAACCGCTGTGCCCGTGGCGTTCGGCTGCAGAAACGGGATCAGGTCACGGTACTGCTCGAGCATCCTGATGAACCAGTCGTCAGTGAGCTTGAGCTTTCCCTGCTCGATCTGTGTACCCACATCGACTACGGGTGCGTTGTTGACGATCATGCAGTTGAAGAGCTGCCCGCCGTTTCCGACGTCACCGCCGGGCCAGGAGATCGGTATGACCCCGGAGGATTTGAGTGAATCGCAGGTGCCGAGGAATTCATCCCACGTCTTAGGGGTCAGGTTGGCTCCGGCTTTGTCGAACAGGTCCAGGTTTGCCAGCGGCATGGGGAAGACTACCTGATAGGGCAGGCCAACGACCTTGTCCCCATTCTTTCCGGCAGCCAGCAACTCGTCCGTGTACTGAGAGGCCGCCTTGGTGGACGTCAAGTCGGTGTAGATGCCGGCCTCGTTGAAGTTCTTGAACTGCGACCCCCGGAAAGTGGCGAACGCGTCACCGATCGCAGCCCCACGGACCTTCTGCAACCCCTGCGCGTTGTAGTCATTCGAGGTAGAAATGTCCTGCGTTACGGTCGTCCCCGGGTTCGCATCCATGAAGCGCTTAATGAGCTCATCAAAAACGACTTTGTCCTCGCCACGCCAGTGAGCGAAAGACACCTTACCCGTAACGGCTCCGGTAGCGGGGCCGCCCGCTCCTGTTGTCGGGGCAGTAGTGCCACCGGGTCCTGCGCAGCCCGCGGCGGCTACGCCGATACCGGCAAGCCCGAACAGGCTGAGTGCGTGTCGGCGGGAAATCTGGTTCACGGTATTCTCCTCATTGAGTACTGATTGTGCTGGTGTAGGAATTGCGTATTTGCTGCGGTGTCACCATCGATAACGAAGGTCGGCCGGCAGTGGCGAGCATCAGGACGCGGGGCTTGCGTTTTCCTGGCTCATGCGATGGTCCGCTGCGCCGAAACCACCTCATCGACAACGTCGCAGAGTCGGGTCAGCCGCTGCACGGCGTCCGTTTCCAGCGACTGGATTACATCCTCGGATCCAATGCATGACAGCCACACGGCGCGGCCGGCAAGGAAGCCGCTGGCACCTTCAAGGCAGGCCCAGCGCACCGCAACCGGGAAGACGTCTTCGGGGACGCCGGAGGACAAGACCACCCAGGGACCGTCTACGGCGCGGGTAATTTCAGCACACGCTGCGCGGACCTCGGACTCGGATGCCTGACCATGGAACGGAATTTCGGCCTTGTACAAGTCGGCGCCGAGTGAACCCAGTTCCTTTGCGGCCTCAATGACTCCCTTGTCCCAGTCGAATTCGCCGCCACCGAGCGGTTTGCGGGACAGTGGTTCGATGATGCTGATCAGTCCTGCGGCGCGGCACTGCTCCACAAATTCCTTGACCATCGCGACTCGACCCCCAGCAGGCTGGTCCGGACGGTAGAGGACGAGGAGCTTGAGCGCTTTGACTCCCAGTGCGGCGTATTTGTGGGGCTCAACCTCGCGGTCGATGCTGACTTCCCCGACCAGTTCACCGTGGGCTGTCTCGAAGTGGTCAGCTGAGGCAATTAGCCCGCACTGGTCGGCCACGACGCCAGCCTCAATAGCCTGATCAAGCGCGAACTGCTTGTCGATCAGGATCGCTGAAGCGTAGGGCGTAAGAATACGAGCTGCGTTCAGCTTAAAGTTTGTCAGGTCGGCATCGGTGACGGGCTCATCCTGGTGTTCGGCGAACATATTTCGCATGGCTTCACGTTGGTCAACGGCGAGCATGGCGAAGGCACCAGACGGGCGCTGGAGGGCGGAAAGATCGGTACGTGACATGACTGCTTCTTTCAATTAGACGGATTGAGTAAAAGTTGAGGAGGCTGTGAGGGTCAGCCGTGGGATCATCGACCGGCCATCAAGGCCCTCGCAGGACGTCGTGGCCACCTGGCCTGCTACCGCTGCGGCTTCGACCAAGTCCAGACCGGCCGATACTGCTGCCAGTAGGGCGCCGTGGTAGACGTCCCCGGCTCCTAGAGTCGAGACGATGGTTGCTGTAGTCGGCGGGACGTGGACCGCGCTTCCGGTCCCCCGATGTACCCACGAACCCTGGGATCCTGCCGTGGCCACAACGCACGAGGCGCCTTCGTCGATGGCCCGCTGCAGGAGCACCACTTCGTCCAGGTCAGCCCCGTATCTTGAAGACAGCTGCTCGATAGTCGGTACGTAGAGACTCACTTCGGCCGGATGGAACCCCGGAATAGGATTACCGGCGTCCACGCTGATGTTGAGTCCTTTGAATCCGGACACCGCACCCCACCCCAGGTGGTCCACATGGACCCAAGCGGCGGCTTCCACCGCATCGCGGAATGCGCCCGTTGCGGGGAAACGTACAGGGGGAAGGGGCCGGGTCACGATAGCCCGGCTCTGACTTTCGCGGCTAACGACAATGACACTCGCCCCAGTCCGGACACTTTTATCGCGGACAACGGCGGTTGTGTCTATGCCCTCTGCATTGAGCCCGCTGATGACGCGGTCCCCTTCTTCGTCGTCGCCGACTATTCCGGCAAAGGCAGCCCGGGCTCCTAGCCTGGCTGCCGCCACTGCCGCAGTTGCTGCCGGCCCGCCGCCGGCGGTGACGAAGTCCTCTGCGATCGTCCGGCTGTCAGCGGTCGGGTATTCCGATACCAGCGCAATCGAGTCGAGAGTTGCGCAGCCCACGAACAGCAGGGTTCCGCTTGATGACGTATCGGACACAGTCCACCTCGTTGTAGATAACGGCTAATACTGATGAAATATACACACGCTATGTTGGAAAGACAACACTTTCTGTATAGTTCTTAGGGTAAATACTCAGGCTTACCCCACCCTCAACGTAGAGAAAGCGGAGCATCTCATGTCAGCACCGAGCACCGAAGAATCAGTACGGACAGTCCGATATGGCCTGATTGGAGCTGGACACATGGCTAGGGAGCATGTCCGGAACCTGGCACTCATCCCAGGGAGCCAGATCGTGGCCGTTTCGGACCCTGAACAGTCATCCCTGGATAAGACGCGTGACCAGATCGGATATGGCGTGGAGAGCTTCACCAGCCACAAAGAGCTGCTGGAGCACGCAACCGTGGATGCGCTCGTCATCGCCAGCCCCAATGACACGCACATGGAGATACTTAAGGACATCTTCAGCAGCGGCAGGGAACTTGCCGTGCTGGTCGAAAAGCCGGTCTGCACCACAGAGAAGGATGCCGCTGAACTGGAAAGCCTTGCAGCCTCCTACCCGGCCCCTGTGTGGGTCGCAATGGAATACCGCTACATGCCTCCTGTTCAGGAGCTCATTCAGGCGGTGCACAACGGTCGGCTTGGTAGGCCCGTGATGCTGTCAATCACCGAACACCGGTTCCCGTTCCTGGAGAAGGTTGGAGACTGGAACCGTTTCAATGAGCGGACCGGCGGGACTCTGGTCGAGAAGTGCTGCCACTTCTTTGACCTGATGCGCCTCATCCTGCAGGACGAACCCACGCGTATTTACGCAAGTGGCGGAAGCGATGTGAATCACCTGGACGAGAAATACCAGGGACGGACACCGGACATCATCGACAACGCCTTCGTCATCGTCGATTTTCAGAGTGGAAAGAGGGCCATGCTGGATCTTTCCATGTTCGCTGAGGGCTCCAAGTTCCAGGAGCGGATTTCGATCATCGGAGATGAAGCAAAGATTGAATGTCTCATCCCGGTTGCCGCCAGCCACTGGATCGAGGGCGATGAGCATGAAGCAGTGGTCGAATTCAGTCCCCGGTCACCGCTGGGACCCGAAAGCCACGAAGTTCCTGTAGATGAGGCTGTCCTGGCCGCCGGTGCACACCATGGTTCGACGTATTACGAGCACTTAGGTTTCCGCAAAGCCATCCTGGGAGAAGGCCCGGTGGAAGTAACCATTGCAGACGGTGTTCAGTCTGTGCGCATGGGCTTGGCCGCCGAGCGCTCGATCGCGGAGGGCCGTCCGATCGAGCTTGCCAACGCTAAGGCGGCAGTAGCGGGCTAATCGCTAAGAACCGGCGGAAGAGGGGCAAGGTTCGGGCAGCACAAGCTGCCCGAACCTGAATCAGCACGCCCAAAATGCCCTCCAGCCGGTCATTCTCTCCTCTCAAGCCGGCCGAGGGGGACTAGTCGACGCCATACCGCTGGGCATCCGCTACTGCCACCGACTCCGGATCTGGGCCTGCTTCGTGGCCACCAGTGCAGCAAGCCAAGAACGACCAACAGCTATGACGACGAAAACGGGCGCGAAGTCGCCTCACTGATGCCCCATCAAGAAGAGGAATGCTTTGACCAACCATCATCTTCCCCAGCTCCCCGATGCCAAGAAGCGCCGGCAGTCCGTCACGAACCTGCAGGACCGCCCCCCGCGCGCAAGTACTGATTATCGGTGGCGGTGTAAACGGAGTGGGTACCTTACGCGATCTCGCGTTGCAAGGCATCGACGTCGCCCTTGTGGAACGCGGCGACTTCTGCCAGGGAGCATCCGGCGCCTCCTCGCACATGATTCACGGCGGGATCCGTTACCTGGAAAACGGGGAATTTCGCCTGGTGAAAGAATCTGTGACCGAGCGCAACGCACTGCTCAACCTTGCTCCTCACTACGTCAAGCCGCTGAAGACCACGATCCCTATTTTCAGTACTTTCTCCGGAGTACTCGCTGCTCCCCTCCGCTTCCTCACCCACAAACAGCAGTGCAGGCCGAAAGAGCGGGGAGCGTTCCTCATCAAGGTCGGATTAAGTCTTTACGATGCGTTTTCCAGGGATGGGGGTTCGGTTCCCCGACATGAGTTCAAGGGACGCAAGAAAGCCCTGCGCGAGTTGCCTCGGCTCAATTCCGGGATTAAGAACACGGCCACCTACTTCGATGCTTCCGTACACAATCCCGAACGAATGACGCTTGACCTCCTTCAAGACGGCGAGCGTACCAACGAGAACGCCCGGTCCTGCAACTACGTCAACGTATCGGGCATCCGCCAGGACGGCATCGAACTGACCGATGAGCTGACCGGAGAATCCTTCACTTTCGCCGCCGACGTCATTGTTAACACCACAGGAGCATGGGTCGATCTGACCAACCAATCCCTCGGCGCTCCGACATCCTTCATGGGCGGCACTAAACCTTGATCCACCGATCCGCCTGGGCGGATGAGCTGAATTCGGTTTCGGCTCGTTGTGCGGGCGAAGGGCGTGCTGGGGTGCCGGGCCTCGCTGCCCCTTGAGTGTTCCA
>NZ_JAMXBK010000013.1:0-74415 GCF_023913815.1 Pseudarthrobacter cellobiosi | reverse complement strand
CACTCAAGGGGCAGCGAGGCCCGGCACCCCAGCACGCCCTTCGCCCGCACAACGAGCCGAAACCGAATTCAGCTCATCCGCCCAGGCGGATCGGTGGATCAAGGCTAAGTACCGCAGCGGTGTGGTCATCCCCCGACGCCCGGACCTGGACGCCGGTGCTGCTCCCCCGTGCCGACGGCTATGCGGATGCCCGTGTTGTGTCACTCACTGCGGGGCCATCACGGACGGTGTCCCTGGTGCAACAGAGCTCCGCCGGGAAGCCCGTTCGCTATTCGACCTACTCCAGCGGCGACAACGGACTGACCTGGGAGCACGGAACTGACCTGGATGCGCCGTCGTCCGATCAGGAGGTGGCCTTTCCCCGGCTGGCTGTCAACGGCGAAGGGTTTGTGCTGCTGGCAACCCAAGGGCGGCCACGCCATCACACTCCCGTTCTTATGGTCAGCGGCGACGGCAGGCAATTCTCGGCCCGGCCTGTTGACCACACAGAACTCGAACAGGAGGATCTCAGTATTTACGCCATCGGGATCGCACGCGAAAAGTTGATGATCGCGGGCGCCACCGGGCCGGCTGACGGGCGCGAACCCTTTGGGATAAGCATCGATGTACCCGAGCCATGATGTGCCTGAGCCCTTGCGGAGCCCCTGCCGCGGACGGGCCCGCCTTGCAGCCGGCCGCGTTTCTGGCGTCAACAGCCGGTCAGGTGCCGCTTCGGCCGTTCCTGCCGGTAAAGGTAGCGGCCGGTTTCCTGGAATCCCGCCTTGGCGTAGAGCTGCTGGGCTCCGGAGTTCGCTGCGGTGACCAGCAGCCAGTAGCCGGCCAGGTTGCGCGCGTGGCCTTCATGCAGGAGTGCCTGCATGATCCGCAGGGCATGGCCGCGTCGCCGGGCGCCCGGGCGGGTGGCCATGCTGTACAGCCCGCCCCAACTGCCTCCTGCCTCCCCGGTGGGAGGGACAGCGAGCCGGCCGACGGCGGCGGGAACGCCGTCGTCGGACCTCACCAGGGCATAGAGCGACGGGCAGCCTGCCAGGATGCTGCGTGCGGTATCCCGATCGGCCGGGCCGCCGCGGCCATCCACACTCCACCACAGCTCCAGCCACTCATCGCTGGGATCCGTGAAGATCTCGACGCCGAGCAGAGCCGCCGCAGGTGGGCCCGCCGCCTCGGCGCCGTTGCTCCGGCACATCACCAGTGTTTCGGACTGCCGGGTGAAGCCTTCCCCGTCGAGGACGAGATTCAGTCCGGTGGAGCGGGGATCATCGAAGACCTGGAAAATCAGCGGCAGGCGCCGGCCGCGGTACCAGAGCCGCGCCGCACGCAGACCCTCGAGTTGCCGGTGGATGTCGCCCTCCGGCTCGCGCGGCCAGACCGAATTGGCGCGCTGAGTCACGCCGGAGGCCGCGCGAAGCACCCAGCCGTCGGATTCCTCTCGGTCCGGGGCCGGCCAGGCAGCGTCCATCAGCGACTCGAGCCCGGGCAGGGCTGGAGCAGGTCCTGGAGCTGTCATGGCATACCACCCTTCCGATGCGAAAGGCCCCCCGGTTTCCCGGGGAGCCTCTCGACTGCGGTGCTTGGATTACTCGGCCTTTTTGGGCTCTTCCGGTTTCGTTTGGGGCTTGAAGTCCACGCCGGCTTCCTTGCGCTGCTGCGCCGTGATCGGTGCGGGAGCCTGCGTCAGGGGGTCGTAACCGTTGCCCGTCTTCGGGAAGGCAATGACGTCGCGGATGGACTCAACGCCCGCCAGCAGTGCCACCACACGGTCCCAGCCGAACGCTATGCCGCCGTGCGGAGGTGCCCCGAACTTGAAGCCTTCCAGCAGGAAGCCGAACTTGGTCTGGGCGTCTGCCTTGTCCAGCCCCATCAGTTCAAACACCCGTTCCTGGACGTCACGCTCGTGGATTCGGATGGAGCCGCCGCCGATTTCGTTGCCGTTGCAGACAATGTCGTAAGCGTAGGACAGGGCCGATTCCGGGTCCTTGTCGAACGTGTCCATGAACTCGGGCTTGGGCGAGGTGAAGGCGTGGTGGACGGCCGTCCACTTTCCGGCGCCAACAGCCACATCGCCGGACGCCACCGCTGCGGCGGCCGGTTCGAACATGGGGGCGTCAACCACCCAGCAGAAGGCCCAGGCGCTGGGATCGATCAGGCCGGTGCGGTGGCCGATCTCCACGCGGGCAGCACCCAGGAGGGCGCGGGCCGCTGACTTCTCACCGGCGGCGAAGAAGATGCAGTCGCCTGGCTTGGCGCCCACGGCGTCGGCGAGGCCTGCACGCTCGGTTTCGTTCAGGTTCTTGGCAACCGGGCCGGCCAGTTCGCCGTCTTCCTTGAAGAGGACGTAGGCCAGGCCCTTGTGGCCGCGCTGCTTGGCGAATTCCTGCCAGCCGTCCAGGGTGCGTCGCGGCTGGGAAGCGCCGCCGGGCATCACCACGGCGCCGACATACGGGGCCTTGAAGACGCCGAAGCCGGTGTCCTTGAAGAATTCGGTGAGTTCCGTCAGCTCCACGCCGAAACGGAGATCGGGCTTGTCCGAGCCATAGCGCGCCATCGCGTCTGCGTAGGTGATGCGCTGGATGGGCGTCGGGATCTCGACGTCGATCAGCTTCCACAGCGCCTTGACGATGTTTTCGCCCAGGGCAATGATGTCGTCCTGGTCCACAAAGCTGGCTTCGATGTCCAGCTGGGTGAACTCGGGCTGGCGGTCGGCGCGGAAGTCCTCGTCGCGGTAGCAGCGCGCGATCTGGTAGTACTTCTCGAAACCGCCCACCTGCAGGAGCTGCTTGAAAAGCTGCGGGGACTGCGGCAGCGCATACCAGGAACCCGGCGCCAGGCGGGCGGGGACCACGAAGTCGCGGGCGCCTTCCGGCGTCGAACGCGTCAGCGTGGGGGTCTCAATCTCGACAAAGCCGTCCTGGTGGAGCAGTTCACGGGCAATCCGGTTGGCTTCTGAGCGCAGCCGGAGGTTGCGGGCGGGGCCGGGGCGGCGCAGGTCGAGGTAGCGGTGCTTCAGGCGGGCTTCCTCACCGACCTCCACGTGCTCGTCGATCTGGAACGGCAGCGGATCTGAAGTGTTGAGGATAACCACCTTGTCCGCCATGACCTCAATGGCGCCGGTGGCCAGGGCGGGGTTTTCGTTGCCCTGGGGGCGCTTGGAGACGGTGCCGGTGATCTGCAGGACGTACTCGTTGCGCAGACCGTGGAAGACCTCTTCCTCACGGACCACAACCTGGGCCACGCCGGACGCATCGCGCAGATCCACGAATGCAACACCACCGTGGTCACGACGGCGGCCCACCCAGCCGGCCAGGGTTACGGTTTGTCCAATGTGCTCGGAGCGAAGGGATCCGAGGTCATGTGTGCGCAGCACAGCACGCCTTTCTGAAGACGACAGCAGGAAAACAAAAGATAAAACTGCATAGGATCGTTCCGGGAACAATCCCGTCTGAGTTTACCCGCTGGAAAGGCCCGCCTCCCCCATGTCCGAGCACCAGCAGCTTCAACGCAGGCTTGGCGTGTTTGACGCCACGTCCATCGGCCTTGGCTCCATGCTGGGGGCCGGCGTTTTTGTGGTCTTCGCCCCGGCCGCGGGCCTGGCCGGAAATTTCCTGGTCCTGTCTGTCCTGATCGCGGGTGCCGTGGCCTACTGCAACGCGGCAGCCTCCGCAGAGTTGGCTGCACGGTATCCGGCCAGCGGTGGAACGTACGTGTACGGCCGGAAGCGGTTGGGGGAATGGCCTGGTTTCCTGGCTGGCTGGGGATTTGTCAGCGGCAAGACGGCCTCCTGCGCCGCGATGGCGCTGACGTTCGGCCACTACGTGGCACCGGGCTACGCCGTGCCGGTTGCCATCGCTGCGGTGGTTGCGTTGACCGCTGTGAACCTGTTCGGGATTACCCGCACAGCGTTCCTGACCAGGATCTTGCTGGTCGTTGTCCTGGCCACCCTGGTGTTTGTTGCCGTTGCCGCGATCGTGGGGCCGCATCCGTCCGGCGGGACGTCCGCTGGCTCGTCCCTTGCTGGCGGTTCGGGGGGAATCGAGGGGGTGCTGCCGGCCGCCGGCCTGATGTTCTTCGCCTTCGCAGGCTATGCGCGCATCGCCACCCTCGGTGAGGAAGTCAAGGACCCGGCCAAGACCATTCCGCGTGCGATCCTGGCTGCCCTCGCCGGCGCCTTCGTCATCTACCTGGCGTTGGCGCTGCTGCTCCAAAACCACTTGGCCGAAGGCCGGCTGGCCGCCACTGCGGCCCCGCTGCTGGAAGCCGTGGCTAATTCTCAGCTCGCAGCCGGCGCGCCAGTGGTCCAGGCCGGCGCGGCAGCAGCGTGCCTTGGCGCGTTGCTGGCACTCATCACCGGAGTGGGCCGTACCACCTTGGCCATGGCGCGGGAACGCGATCTGCCGGCGCCTCTGGCCCGGGTGGGCGGCAAGCACACGGTGCCGTTCGTGGCGGAACTGGCGGTGGCCGCCGTCGTGATTTTCCTGATCCTGGCCACTGACGTGATGACGGTGGTGGGGTTCTCCAGCTTCGGTGTGCTCATCTACTACGCGGTGACGAACGCCGCTGCGTACACCCTGGAGGAGCACCCCACCCACGGCCCGAGGTGGCTCAATGTGGCTGGCTTCACCAGTTGCCTGCTGCTGGCCTTCACACTGCCGCCCGCCTCGGTGTCGGGGATGGCCGCTGTGCTGGCCGCCGGAGCGGCCGGACGGTTCGTGGTGCTTCGGCTGCGCCGCTAGCTGGCCATTCAGGCGCAAGCCACGCCGTCGTGGGGCACTTTGGGGCACCAACCCAGGGAACCAGACCTAGAGTGCGGTGAGTCCGTGTCGAAGTGCCCCGTTCAGGCTGCCGCTGGGCTCCATCGCCGTCAGTGTCAGGGCTGCTGGCCGGCTGCCGTCGGCACCTGGACTGTTGTGACCTGGACGTTAAGGTCTTCCGACGGCGGAGTCCAGGTTGCGGGATCGGCGTCGGCCTGCTCGCCGGACCGGATGTCCTTGACCTGGTGCTTGCCGTCGTCGTCGGTGAACCAGACGAACGGGATCCCGCGGCGGTCCGCGAATTTGATCTGCTTCCCGAACTTCTCGGCCTTGGCAGCGACTTCGGTGGCGATGCCCCGGCTGCGGAGCTGGGCGGCAACATCCTGCGCGGCACCCCAGCTCTCGTCAGTGGTGAGCGCCACCAGCACGGCGGTGGGCACCGAACGGGAGGCCTTGGCCAGGTCCTGGCTCAGGATGCGCGACACCAGCCGCGTCACACCGATGGAGAGGCCGACGCCGGGGAACTTGCGGTTGCCCTTGCTCGCCAACGCGTCGTAGCGGCCGCCGGAGCAGATGGAACCGAGCTGTTCGTGGCCCACCAGGACCGTCTCCACCACCGTGCCGGTGTAGTAATCCAGGCCGCGGGCGATGCTGAGATCGGCAACAACCTTGCCCGGCGCGCGCTGCACGGCCGCTTCGATCACCTGTTCCAGCTCATTCAGGCCCTCCTCAAGGAGGTCGTTCGTCACGCCGAGCGCTCGGACCTGGGCCACAAACGAGGTGTCCTCGGTACGGATTCCTGCCAGCTTCAGCGCGGCCTGCGCCTGGTCATCAGTAGCACCCAGTTCGGTCTTGAGCAGCTCTGCGACCTTGGCTGCGCCGATCTTTTCCAGCTTATCGATGCTGCGGAGCACGCCGGCGGTGTCATCCAGGCCGATGCCGCGGTAGAAGCCCTCGGCAAGCTTGCGGTTGTTGATCCGGAGGCGGAAGTCCGGAATCGGCAGTGCGCTCAAGGCTTCGGCAATGACCAGGGCAATCTCCACGTCATAGCGGAACGGCAGCTCGCCGTCGCCCACCACATCGATGTCTGCCTGGGTGAATTCGCGGGCCCGGCCTTCCTGCGGGCGCTCCCCGCGCCAGACTTTCTGGATCTGGTAGCGCCGGAACGGGAACGCCAGGTACCCGGCGTTCTCAACGACGTACCGCGCAAAAGGCACCGTGAGGTCGAAGTGGAGAGCGAGGGCGTTGGGGTCAGCTTTGCCGGCCTTGCCCGCGTCGGAGGTGTCGGCGTCGTCGTCCTGAAGGCGGCTGAGGCCGTAGACCTCCTTATCAATCTCACCCTTGCGCAGCAGCTGGCCCACGGTTTCCACGGCACGGGTTTCGATGGACGCGAATCCGTGCAGCTCAAAAACCTTGCGCAGGGTGTCCAGCACGTGCAGCTCCACCAGCCGCTCCTCGGGAAGCCACTCGGGGAATCCGGACAGGGAGGCTGTGCGTGCCATGGTGGATGTTCTCCTCTTGATGAAGGGTGCCTGGGACTTTGCCCGGCATTCCGCCCGAAACGGGCGGGGAACGGCGGCAGTCTGGCAACTCATGCATAAACTATGTGCGGCAGTCAGTTTATGCGTCATCCGCCGGCATCTCTAATACGGCGGCCGGCACCGCAACGCTGCCGGCAGACAACCGCCTCCGGATTCAGTTCCTACCGGACGCGGCCCGATACAAGGAGGACCATTGGCGGCCAGTTCACGCAGCGCCCGCGAAGCCAAACGGCGCATCCAGCAGATGGAGGCAAAGCGCGAGCTGCGGCGGGACCAGGAGAAACGCCGCAAGCGCGACAACCTCATCGCTGCCTGCGCCGGAACCGCCGCCGTCCTGCTCGCCGTCGTGCTTCAGTTCACTGTCTTTGCCGGCAATCCCACTGAACAGGAATTCGCCGCCGCGGAGGCTGGCCTGACCAGCCCAAGCGACTCCCCCACGCCTTCCGCGCCCGCCACGAACGGCGCGAACATCCCGGCCCCGGACACTGCCACCGGGAAGGTGTTCACTGGTGAACTGGCACTGAACGGGAACGTGCTCGGCGTCGAAATCGACGGTGCCAAGGCACCCCAGGCTGCCGCGGTCTTCAAAGCACTGACGGACGAGGGCTTCTACAACGGCAGCGCGTGCCACCGGCTGACCACGGGAGAAACCTTCGGGCTGCTGCAGTGCGGCGGCGCCTCCGCTGCCGCCGACCCCGACTACACTTGGGGACCCCTCGAAAACACCCCGGCAGACAACACCTACCCTGCGGGCACGATTGCCATAGCCCGGTCCGGCGACAACGCCTACGGTAACGGCAAGCAGTTCTTTGTGGTCTACAAAGACACAGTGATTCCCGCCGACTCCGCCGGGGGCTATACGGTGGTGGGCAAGGTGACCTCCGGAATGGAAGCAGTGACCGCCATCGCCGCCGCGGGAATCACCCCCGGCTCCAGCGCATCAGACGGCGCACCTGTGCAACCAGTCACGATAGACTCGGTTTCTCTGAAGTAGGAAGCCAGGCCATTACGGCCGCGGTGCAGTACGTGAGTATTTCCCTCCAAGCGAAAGACTTTTAGCGGTGACAGACAGTCAGAAATCCGACGAAACAGCAGCAGACCTGACCGAGGTAACGGCCCCCGTGGCTGACCAGGCAGACGCTGTCCAGGCAACCGCCGAACAGGACACGGTTGACGAAACCGTGGCTGAAGCGGACGTGGATCCAGAAGGCGTGGATCCAGAGGGCGTGGCCGTCCAGACCGAAGCTGCCGAGGCCACAGCGGACCCGGTGGAAGAGAGCGCGGCCGGTGATGAGAGCGCGGCTGTTCAGGCTCCCGCTGAAGAAGCCCCGGCTCCGGCACCCGTGCCTGCTCCGGCAGCTCGACCCGCCCCGTCACCGGCAGCCTTCGCCGCCCGGCCCAAACCGGCAGCGGCCGCACCTGCGGCAGCACCGGCACCCGTCGCCTCCGCGACCTCGCTGGCGGAAGCCGCTAAGTGGGGCCGTGTCGAGGGTGACGGCCACGTATTCCTGACGATCGACGGCGATGAGCACGCGGTGGGCCAGTACCCCGGCGTCAGCAATGACGAAGCCCTTGCCTACTTCGCACGGAAGCATGACGACATTGTTGCGCAGGTCCTGCTCCTGGAACAGCGCATCAGCTCCAAGGCGCCCAGCACCGATATGCAGAAGACCGTCACACACCTGCGCGAGCAGCTCGCAGAGCGGAACATGGTGGGAGACCTCCGTTCCACCGAAGCACGGCTGGACGCTGTTTCAGTGCAGATCGCCGAACTCGAAAAGGCAGAGAAGGCGGAACACGACGCCGTTCGCTCCGCCGAGCTCGCGGCCCGCGAGGCCATCGTGGCCGAAGCCGAAGAGATCTCGGGGCAGGATCCCGCACAGATCCAATGGAAGACCTCCAGCGCCCGGATGAACGACCTTTTTGAAAGCTGGAAGACAGCCCAGAAGGGCGGCATCCGGCTTGGGCGCAGTAACGAGGACGCCTTGTGGAAGCGGTTCCGTGCCGCCCGCACCGTCTTCGACCGTCACCGCCGCGCCTACTTCTCCCAGCTGGACAGCACCAACTCGGCCGCAAAATCGGCCAAGGAGAAGCTCATCGCAGAAGCCGAGGCCCTGTCCTCATCCACTGACTGGGGCTTCGCCGCAGGCGAATACCGCCGGCTCATGGATGAATGGAAGGCCTCACCGCGCGCCAGCCGCAAGGACGACGACGCCCTCTGGGCCCGTTTCCGTGCCGCCCAGGATGTGTTCTTCACACACCGGCAGGCAGCCAACGAGGAGATCGACCAGGAATACGCCGCCAACCTCACGGTGAAGGAAGCGCTCCTCGTCGAAGCGAACACCATCCTGCCGGTCAAGGACCTGGCCGCGGCCAAGAAGGCGCTCCAGTCTGTCCGCGACCGCTGGGAAGAGGCCGGCAAGGTCCCACGCGCCGACATGGGACGCATCGAAGCGGGACTCCGCAAGGTGGAGGACGCTGTCCGCAACGCCGAAGAGGAAAAATGGCAGCGCTCCAACCCCGAGACGAAGGCCCGCACCAACAGCGCCCTGTCGCAGCTGGAAGCAGCCATTTCCGGTCTGCAGGACGATCTCGCCAAGGCCGAGAAAGCCGGCGACCAGCGCAAGATCAAGGGGGCCCGCGAAGCCCTCGAGGCGAGGCAAGCCTGGTTGGACCAGATCCAGCGCTCGGCCAGCGAGCTTTCCTAGTCAGTAGTCTGTAGGACGCTTGTCGTCAGGCGCCCGTCGCAGGACGCATGGGCCCGGTCCCGGTTATCCACATAGCCGGAACCGGGCCTGTGCGCGTTAAGGGAAGACGCGGCAGGATGGAGGGATGGCCACCTCCTCACCACCCCAATACCCGGACCTGTATTCGCCGGGGAAGCCTTTCGCGTGGCCCGAACTCCAGTCGTTGGCAGCTGACGGCGTCCTGGCGCAGTTCCACCAGCACGGGTTTACGCTGCCAGACGCTCCCGCGTCACCCCAGGTGCGGGCCAGGACGGTGGCCAACGCGGTTCCGGCAGCGGTCAGGCAGCGAGTGGTGGCCGGGCGGATGACGGCGGCGTGGATCTACGGCTGTGCGGCTGAACCGGACCGGCTGGCGTTGCTTGTGGATGCGAAGCGGCGGATTTCGAGCCTCCGCAACACCCGGGGCTGCACGCTCCATGAAGTCCGGCTTGGTCCGTTCGACGTTGTCAGCATGGGCGGGCTGATGGTGTCCAGTCCCCTGCGCACTGCCGTCGACATCGCCCTGCACGTCGACGCCCACCGGGCCTTGCCAGCGCTGGCGAGGTTGCTGGCCCGCCCGGAGCGGGACGTGCGGCTGCGCCTGCTGATCCTGGCCATCGAGGCCAGCCCGCGTCTCCCGCACAAACGGGCCGCACTGGAAAAGCTGGCCCTGTTAGCTCCGGCGCTTGTTGCCGGTGGTCCGGTAGACATCGAACACGCCGTCGATGCGCCGCACGGCACTGAGGACGTGGCTGAGGTACTTGGGGTCGCCCATCTCGAAGGCGAACCTGGAGATGGCCACCCTGTCGGTGGAGGTGTTCACGCTGGCCGCCAGAATGTTGACGTGGTTCTCGGACAGGACGCGCGTGACGTCCGAGAGCAGGGACTTCCGGTCAAGCGCCTCAACCTGGATCTCCACCAGGAAAACACTTGACTGGGTGGGTGCCCAGTCCACCTCGACAATCCTGTCGGGCTGGTCCCGGAGATCCGAAATGTTGGTGCAGTCCGTACGGTGCACCGAAACACCGGAGCCGCGGGTGACAAAGCCGAGAATCGGATCCGGCGGAACGGGCGTGCAACAGCGCGCGAGCTTCACCCAGACATCGCCAACGCCGCGCACCACCACGCCGGAATCGGAGAACTTGGTTTTGGCCACCTGCGTGGGGATGCTGACTTCAGTGATGTCGTCGTCAGTGCTCTCGTTGCCGCCCAGGCTTTCAACGAGTTTCTCCATGACCGACTGCGCTGACGTATGACCGTCCCCTACGCCGGCGTAGAGGCCCGAGATGTCAAGGTACTTGAACTCTGCGGCTACCGCCGCGAGGGCCTCGTGCGTCATCAAGCGCTGCAGGGGCAGGTTCTGTTTGCGCATCGCCCGTGTCAGCAGTTCCTTGCCGCGGTCAATTGCTTCTTCGCGCCGTTCCTTGCTGAACCACTGACGGATTTTATTCCGGGCTCGGGCACTCTTGACGAAATGCTGCCAGTCCTGGCTGGGCCCGGCACCTTCGGCCTTGGAGGTAAAGATCTCAACCCAGTCACCGTGGTTCAGCTCGCTGTTCAAGGGCACGAGCTTGCCGTTGACCCGTGCGCCGATGGTGCGATGTCCCACTTCGGTGTGGACGGAGTAGGCAAAATCCACCGGAGTCGATCCGGCGGGCAGTGCCATGACTTCACCCTTGGGGGTAAAGACAAAGACTTCGCGGGCGTTGATCTCAAACCGCAGCGAGTCCAGGAACTCTCCGGGATCGGACGTTTCCTGCTGCCAGTCAACCAGGGACCTCAGCCAGCCCATGTCGCCGTCGCGGGGGCTGCCCGGCCCCACAGCCGTTCGGTTGGGCTGATCCTTGTACTTCCAGTGTGCGGCCACGCCGTACTCAGCACGGCGGTGCATTTCGTGGGTCCTGATCTGGATCTCCACGGGCTTGCCGCCGGGTCCGATCACTGTGGTGTGCAGTGACTGGTACATATTGAACTTGGGCATGGCGATGTAGTCTTTGAAACGCCCCGGCAGCGGGTTCCAGCGCGAATGCATGGTGCCCAGGGCGGCGTAACAGTCCCGGACCGAATCGACGAGTACACGGACGCCCATGAGGTCGTTGATGTCGTCGAAATCCTTGTCCCGGACGATCATCTTCTGATAGATCGAGTAATAGTGCTTCGGCCTGCCGGTAATGGTGGCCTTGATCCGGGCGGTACGTAGGTCGTCGGTGATCTGGTCCCGGATGACGCCGAGGCTTTTCTCCCGTTCCGGGGTGCGGTCGCCCACCATCCGGACGATTTCCTCATAGACCTTTGGATAGAGGGCCGCGAAGGACAGGTCCTCCAACTCCCATTTGATGGTGTTCATGCCCAGGCGGTGGGCCAGGGGCGCGAATATTTCCAGGGTTTCGCGGGCTTTTCGGGCCGACGACTCCGCGGAGACAAACCGCCAGGTACGGGCGTTGTGGAGCCTGTCCGCGAGCTTGATCATAAGGACCCGGATGTCCTTGGCCATGGCTACAACCATCTTGCGGACGGTCTCTGACTGCGCGGCTTCACCGAAGCTGACTTTGTCCAGCTTGGTGACGCCGTCCACCAGCATGGCAACCTCTGGACCGAAGTCCCTTTTGAGGTCCGCCAGCGTGTAAGGGGTGTCCTCGACCGTGTCGTGCAGCAGCGCCGCGGCGAGGGTGGCTCCGCTGAGGCCCAGCTCAGCGAGGATGGTGGCTACGGCCACGGGGTGGGTGATGTAGGGATCACCGCTCTTCCGCTTCTGCCCGCGGTGGCTCTGCTCAGCCACCTCGAAGGCGCGCTGGATGAGATCAAAATCTTCTTTGGGGTTGTTCGCACGGACAGTACGCAGCAGCGGCTCAAGAATGGGCGAATAGGTTGCCGTGCCGCGGCCGGTCAGCCGGGCCAGGCGGGAGCGGGTACGCTCGCGGCGGCCGGGAAATGTTGGGCGGGCGCCCGAATTGTCCACGGGAACAACCGGCGCCGGGCGCGCGGAAGCGGTCAGTCCGGTCTGAACTCCGTGTCCCGGACTGTTATCCCCGCCTGCCGTTGGCACCGACGCCGAACGTTCTTCCAATGAAGCACCCCTCACGACTGGTTAATTACCCCAGTCTATTCCCCCGCCAGTTCACTTATGTAACCGGCGCCTAAATGCGAAACGGGCCGGGCGACGTCGGTATTCCGACGGCGCCCGGCCCGCTTTGGTGCGAAAGGTCAGGCCCCTGCGGGCTCAGCCGATTCTTCGGTCCGGGAGTTGTTCGCGGACCTGCGGTGTTCAACACGTTTCGCCTGCTTCAGCAGGTCAGGTTCGTTCTGGCGCAGCCAGGCATACATCGGCGCAGCGATGAATATGGTGGCCGCCGTACCGATCAGAATTCCGACGAACAGTGCCAGCGACAGGTCGCGCAGCGTGCCGGCCCCCAGCAGGCCGGCCCCGATGAATAGGATGGCACCGACCGGGAGTATGGCCACCATCATGGTGTTGATGGAACGCACCAGGGTCTGGTTGACGGCGAGGTTGACTTCCTCACCGAAAGTGCGGCGCGTGGACGCATCGAGGTCAGCGGTGTTCTCACGGATCTTGTCGAAGACCACCACCGTGTCATACAAGGAGTAGCTGAGCACCGTCAGGAACCCGATGATGGCTGAGGGCGTTACCTCGAAGTCGCTGAGCGCATACACGCCGGCGGTGATGAACATCGTCACCAGCATTCCAGCCATCGCGGACAGCGACATCTTCCAGGTCCGGAAGTACAGCGCCATTAGCACAGCGGCCAGGGCCACAAAGACGAGGAGGCCGATCAGGGCCTGCTTGGTGACATCCGCGCCCCAGGTGGGTCCGATAAAGGTTGATGTCACCTCGTTGTCGGTGACGCCGTAGGCCGAGGTGAGGCCTTCCTTGATCCTGAGGGTCTCGTCGTCCGTGAGCTTGTCCGTCTGGATCCGCATGGTGGTACCGGCGACATTGGCCACACGGGGAACGCTGCCGGCCACAACGTCTTCGACAACCTTTTCACCCAGGGCCGAGTCGGTGCTTTGCACGTTGGAGACGGTGAACTCTGAACCGCCGCGGAATTCGATGCCAAGGTTGAAGCCGCCCTTGGCAACCGGAAGGAGGATGGACAGCGCCACCGCCACCGCCGCGATGAGGAACCACAGTTTCTTGGCCCCGACGAAGTTGTAGGAGCGCTTCCCGGTGTAGAGCTCGTTGCCGAAATTGGCGAAGCTACTGGACATTACTTGTTCTCCTTGGCTGCGCTCTTGGAGGAGCCGCTGAGCTGCTCCTGCTTTTCCGCGAGGCGGCGTTCTGCGATGGTCATGCGTCGTTCAGCCTCGGCGACCGCGCCGGTGTTCTTGGCGCGGACCACGGAAGGCTTGGCCTCCGGCGTCCGCAGGCGCCCGGCGCCGCGGTACAGGGGCACAACACCCAGACGTTTGGGGTCCAGGCCGGAGAACGGGTGGCCCTCCCCGAAGAACTTGGTGCGCGCCAGGAGCTGCAGCGTCGGGTGCGTGAACATAAAGACCACGATGAGGTCGGCAATGGCCGTCAGACCCAGCGTGAAAGCGAACCCGCGGACGTTGCCGACAGCCACAAAGTACAGCACCAGGGCGGCCAGCAGGTTCACGGCCTTGGAGGCAAGGACCGTGCGCTTGGCCCGCTTCCAGCCGTTCTCCACGGCGGAGACCAATCCACGGCCTTCACGGAGTTCATCTCGGATGCGTTCAAAGTAGACGATGAACGAGTCAGCGGTCTGGCCAATGGCAACGATGATGCCAGCCACGCCGGCCAGGGAAAGCCGGTAGTTTTCAGTCCAGCCCAGGAGGGCAATGGCCAGATAGGTGAGGGCGCCGGCCACCACCAGCGATGCAATGGTTACCAGGCCCAAGGCTCGGTACTGGAAGAGTGAGTAGACCACCACTAGGAGCAAGCCGATGATGCCTGCAAGGAGGCCCATGCGCAGCTGTTCGCCACCCAAGGTGGCAGAGATCTGCTGGTCGCTCTGGATCTCGAAGCTGATGGGGAGCGCGCCGAAGCGGAGCTGGTCGGAAAGGACCTTGGCGGTCTGTTCGGTGAAGCCGCCGGTGATCTGGGGACGTCCGTCGGTGATGACTGCCAAGGAGCGCGGCGCGGAAATGACCTGGTCGTCCAGAACGATGGCGAACTGCGCCTTCGGGTCGTTGCCGGTCTCGCCGCCGGCTGCCACGTAGAACTGGTTCAGGCGTTCGGTGACTGTCTTGAACTTGGCGGTGCCTTCGTCGTCGAACTGGATGTTAACGGCCCAGTCGTTGGTCACAGCGCCCTGCGCACCCTGCTGGAGCTGGAAGGAGGACGTGACAATGTTGCCGCCCTTGACCTCCACCGGACCCAGGATGTACTTGATGGCCGGCGTGGTCTCAGTTGCCGGTTCGCAGGTAACAAGGGGTTTGGCGGGATCCGAGGCTTCCGGGCTCTCCGGCGCAGGATTGTTGCAGTCCATGGTTTCGAACTGCCGGTAGATGTCCGCGGTGATCCAGTTGATATCGCTGCCGTTGGCGGGTTCTGCCGTGGGCTTCGGAAGCTGGTCTTCGGGGGTGAGGGATTCCGTGGGGACGGGCGCGCCGTCTCCGTTCAGCAATACCGGACGGAAGTTCATGTCCGCGGAGGCCTGGATCAGGTCCCGGGTTTCCTTCGTGGGTGTACCCGGCAGGCTGACCACTACGTTGCGGCCGGACTGCGTGCTGATTTCCGCTTCGGCAACACCTGAACCATCCACACGCTGGCGGATGATGGCTACGGCCTGGTTGAGCTGCTCTTCATTGATGTCCGAACCGCCCTCAACCTTAGGCGCCAGGATCATCTGGGTGCCACCCTCGAGGTCCAGTGCCAGCTTGGGTGCCCAGCTTGCCTGTCCGGCAAGGGTGCCGCCGGCCAGGACGGCGGTCAGCACGGCTAGGACTACGCCGAGCCACACCAGTACCCTCAGACCTGAGTTGTTAGGGCCAGTTCGTGCCATTGTCGATCTTTCTCTTATTTACGGAGGAACCACCGGCGGGAGCTATCAGTCCCACCGGCGGTTGTCCCCAGCCGTAGAGGTGTTGTAACGCGGGCTGCCGTGCGGCGAGGACTAGTTGTCCTTCTTGCCCTCGTCGTTGAGGCGCTTCAGGGTCTCGTCCGGGGTTTCGGCGGATGCCGTCGGGGTGCCCGCTTCTTCAGTGGTCAGGGAGGAGGCGTCATCCGGAACGGCCGGAGTCTCGGCTTCGACAGGCTCCACGATCTTGGTCACTGCCTGGCGGTGGACGGTGGCCAGGTTCCCGGGCGAGAGTTCCAGGACAACCTTGTTCTCGGCGTCGTCCATGGAGACAATCCGGCCAAAGAGTCCGAAGCTCGTCATGACCTCGACACCAGGCTCGAACTGGGACTGCAGCGTTGCCTGCTGCTCCTTGGTCTTCTTGTTGCGGCGGAACATCATGAAGATAAAGATTCCGAGCATTGCGAACAAGACGATGTTCATTGGATCCACAGGGAAGATTCCGTTCTGTACTGGCGTATCGGGTGTTTGGCAGCGTCCGCGTCGTTCCCCGTTGCAGAAAAATTGTGCCGGGCGGGCAACGGCTCCTCGGAGCCGCCGCGGGAACACAGACCCGAACGTGCCGGGTGTCATACCAGTCTAAAGGGAAAAGCTGGGACGACAGTGCTATTGACCGTTCGGTGCCCATTCGGGCGTGGACGCGGCGCTTTCCGGGTCCGGTTCGAACAGATCAAGCGGCTCCTGCCCGAAAACTCCGGCCGGTACGGCGAAGCCCAAGTGGGTCCAGGCCGGAGCCATGGCGATGCGTCCCCTGGGCGTCCTGCCCAGCAGGCCTTCGCGCACCAGGAACGGTTCCGCCACCGTTTCCACGGTCTCGGTCTCCTCCCCCACCGCAATGGCCAGGGTAGAAAGTCCCACGGGTCCCCCGCCGAACTTCGTAATGAGTGCCTCCAGGACTGCCCGGTCCAGCCGGTCCAGGCCTCGCTTGTCCACTTCATACATGTCCAGGGCAGCGGAAGCGGCGCGGGCATCAATCTGCTCAATCCCATGCACGAGTGCCCAGTCCCGGACCCGGCGGAGCAGGCGGTTGGCAATACGCGGCGTACCGCGGGACCGGCCGGCAATTTCGCTGAAGCCCGCAGAGTTGACCTTGAGGTCCAGCAGGCCGGCGGAGCGCCTGAGCACCAGTTCGAGCTCGGCCACGCTGTAGAACTCCAAATGCCCGGTGAACCCGAACCTGTCCCGGAGCGGTCCGGGCAGCAGACCGGCGCGCGTGGTGGCACCCACCAGGGTGAAGGGCGGGAGTTCCAACGGAATGGCGGTGGCCCCGGCGCCCTTGCCCACCACAATGTCCACACGGAAATCTTCCATGGCCATGTAAAGCATTTCCTCTGCCGGCCGTGACATCCGGTGGATCTCGTCCAGGAACAGGACCTCCCCTTCGGAAAGCGAGGAGAGGATGGCGGCGAGGTCCCCGGCGTGCTGGATGGCCGGACCGCTGCTGATCCGCAGTGGCGCGTTCATTTCAGCAGCCACGATCATGGCAAGGGTGGTTTTGCCCAGGCCTGGAGGGCCGGAGAACAGCACGTGGTCCGCGCTGCGTCCCCGCATCCGGGAGGCCTGCAGGACCAGCGAGAGTTGCCGGCGGACCCGGTGCTGGCCCACGAAGTCATCCAGGTTCTTCGGCCGGAGGGCGGCTTCGATCACCCGTTCCTCTGGTTCCTCCCCAGCCGCCACCACCGAAGGCTCAGCCACGGCTGCCTACGCGGTTGCCGGCCCGCGCGCCGTCCTGGCCCAGCCAGCGCAGCGTGGTCCGCAGGATTTCGGCCACATTGCCACGGAATTCAACCTCGGGATCGTCCGCAAGGGCCTTCTCAATGCTGGCAGCCGCGTCCTTTTCCGACCAGCCGAGGCTGGTCATGGCCGCCACCACTTGGGGCTTCCAGGCTGCTTCGGCCGGCGTGGACGCACCGGCGGCACCTGCCGTGCCGCGCGGCACCAGCTTGCCAGCCAGTTCCAGCACGATCCGTCCGGCCACCTTGGGGCCGATGCCTGGCACCGTCGTAAACGTTTTGCTGTCACCTGTGTGGGCAGCAACCCGGATCGCTTCAGGCTCGTGCACGGCGAGCACCGCCAGTGCGAGCCGCGGGCCCACGCCGCTGACACTTAGCAGGACGTCAAAAACTTCGCGTTCGTCGTCGGAGGCAAAGCCGTACAGGGTGAGTGAATCCTCGCGCACGATCAGCGAGGTGAAGAGCTTACCTTCCTCGCCGGTGCGGAGGCGGCTGAGGGTCTGCGGCGTGGCGTTGACGCTCATGCCCGCCCCGTTGAGGTCGATTACGGCAGTGGAAAGGCCAACGTGCGCAACGGTTCCGCGAAGGAAACTGATCAAAGCCGGGCTCCTGGTGTACTGCCGGGCTCCTGGGAACAGGACCGGCTATCCGAACATATCTACGAATACCCTAGCAAGCGCCCCGGACATTCAGCGCCCGCGGCGCGCTTTCGCCTCGGCGTCGGCCCAGGCGCGCTGGGCCGGAGTCAGCGAGAGGCTGCCGGGGCCGGTGGTGGCCACGGCGGCGCCGCTGCCCGCCCGCCAGGCGTGGGTGATGGCCAGGGCAAGGGCATCTGCAGCGTCCGCCGGCCGCGGCGGCGCGTCCAGCCGGAGGATTTTTGTGACGAGTTTGGTCACGGCTTCCTTGTTGGAGGTGCCGCTGCCGGTCACGGCTGCTTTCACCTCCGACGGCGTGTGCAGTGCCACCGGGATCCCGCGCCGGGCCGCCGCGGCAATCACCACACCGGAGGCCTGCGCCACCCCCATCACCGTGCTGACGTTGAGCTGGGAAAAAACGCGTTCGACGGCGAGCACGTGCGGCTCGTAGCGGTCCAGCCACTCGTCGATGGCCAAGGCAATCACCAGCAGGCGTTGGTCCAGGGTCTCCTCGGGAGAGGTGCCCACCACCCCGACGGCCACCATCGTGGCCCGCCGGTTCCGTTCGACGTCGACCACGCCGATGCCGCACCGGGTGAGGCCCGGGTCAACGCCCAATACGCGCAAGGTCACCCTGGGACATCCGCCCTAGGCCACAAAGCGGAAGGTCACTCAGCTTCCAGGGCGGCCTGGACTTCGTCGCTGAGGTCGGCGTTGCTGTAGACGTTCTGGACGTCGTCGAGCTCTTCCAGGGCGTCCACGAGCTTCATGAACTTCTTCGCGGCGTCGAGGTCCAGCGGAACCTGCATGGACGGCACAAACTCGGCCTCGTCGGTCTCGTACTCGATTCCGGCTTCCTTGAGGGCATCGCGGATGGCCTGGAGGTCGGTCGGCTCGGAGTGGATCTCAAAGCTGTCGCCGTTGTCCTTGACTTCCTCGGCTCCGGCGTCGAGGACGGCCATCAGTACGTCGTCCTCGCTCAGGCCGTTCTTCGGCAGCGAGACGACGCCCTTACGGCTGAACAGGTAGCTGACCGAACCGGGATCGGCGATGGTGCCGCCGTTGCGGGAGATGGCCAGGCGGACCTCGGAGGCGGCGCGGTTCTTGTTGTCCGTGAGGCACTCGATCAGCAGCGCCGAACCCTGCGGGCCGCGGCATTCGTACATGATCTCGGTGTAGTCAACCACTTCGCCGGTGAGGCCGGCACCACGCTTGATGGCGCGGTCGATGTTGTCGGCCGGAACGGAGGTCTTCTTGGCCTTGGTGACGGCGAGTTCCAGGCCGGGGTTGCCGGCGAGGTCCGGTCCGCCCATACGCGCAGCGACTTCGATGTTCTTGATCAGCTTGGCGAACGATTTTGCGCGGCGGCTATCGAGGATGGCCTTCTTGTGCTTGGTCGTTGCCCATTTGGAGTGTCCTGACATGCTTTACGCGTCTCCTCTGATCATGCGGATAAAAAGTTCATGTACGCGTTTCTCCCCAGTCACTTCCGGGTGGAAGGAGGTGGCCAGCAGGTGGCCGGAACGCACTGCAACAATTCTAGCTGTCCCCGGCAGACTCGCCGCGTGGGACGCGTGCTCAGGGTCTGCGGGCTCCACCTGGGCCAGGATCTCCACGCCGGCGCCGACGCGTTCCACCCAAGGGCCTCGGATGAACACTGCGTGGACTGGGGCAACGCCGGATTCCGTGGCGCTGAAGCCAAGACCCTTGAAATCCAGGTCCGTTTCGAATGACTCGCGCTGGCGGCCGAAGGCGTTGCGCCGCACTGTGATGTCCAGGCCGCCGAAGGTCTGCTGCGGGTTGCCGGCCAGGTCTGTGGCCGGGTCGGCGATCTCGTCGGCGAGGAGGATCATCCCGGCGCAGGAACCGTAGACCGGCAGTCCGTCGCGGATCCGGTCCCTCAACGGAACGGCCAGCTCAAAGGCGCGGGCCAGTTTGTCGATGGCCGTGGATTCGCCGCCGGGAATGATGAGGCCGTCCAGGCCGTCCAGTTCGGAGGGCCGGCGGATTCCGACGCCGGCGGCACCGGCGGCTTCCACGGCCCGGAGGTGTTCGCGGAAGTCGCCCTGAAGTGCCAGGACGCCGATCCGCAGGCCCGAGCCCACGCGTGCAGAAGCAGCCGAAAGGGGGTTTGTCATCCAATCAGCATAATGTGCGCGGGTCCCGGGGCGGCGCCGGAAGCGCTTCCCGGGAAGGGTTCTATGCCCTTGCTGGGATATATTACAGAGCATGCTTTACATCAGTGTTCCGCTCGGCAAGCTGGTCCGCCGGGTTTCCCGGCTCAGGGGTGGAGGGTCCGCGCTGCCCGGGCTCGTGGTCGAGAAAATCGATCCCGGCTTTATGCAGCGGACGCTCGCCACGCTCCCCCACGGCGTTGCCGTGGTGAGCGGAACCAACGGCAAAACCACCACCACAAAGATGGTGGTGGAACTCCTGGAAAGCCAGGGCCTGAAGGTCTTCACCAATCGCACGGGAAGCAACTTCACCCGCGGCGTGGCGGCCGCCCTGCTGGGCGAGGTGGACTGGCGCGGCAGGCTCGCCGCCGACGTCGCCGTCCTGGAGCTCGACGAAGCCCACGCTACGCATTTTGTGAACCGTGTTCCGCCCCGGTACAGCCTCCTGCTCAACGTCCTGCGCGACCAATTGGACCGGTTCGGCGAGATCGACAAAACGGCCCAACTGCTGCAGCATATCGCCGACAAAACCACCGGAACAGTAGTCCTCAACAGGGAAGATCCCCGGGTCTCCCGGATCGCAGAAACCCTCACCGGCAAGGACGTCGAGTACTTCGGCCTGGACGATTCCCTCCTTAGCACCTTCCCCAACGACGACGACATGCGGGCAGCGCCCGGCAGCCCCGCCCCCGCAGCGCTCCCCCACAAGCCAGCGGCCGACGTCGTACTCCGCAAAGTGGGGCCGGACACCGCCGATTTTGAGTACGACGGCGCCACGGTCACCACCGGGATGAAGCTCCGCGGCGTCTACAACATCTTTAACGCGGCTGCGGCGCTGACCTTGGCCCGCAGCATATGCGGCGGCGGTGCGGCCACCGCAGACCACGCCACCCTGCTCACCGCGCTGTCCCAGGTGGAGCCGGCGTTCGGCCGCGGCGAGAGCCTCACGGTGGGCGGCCAGCCGCTGGACCTGGTCCTGGTGAAGAACCCCAGCGGTTTCCGGCTGGGACTGAAGTCCTTCCCGGCGGGCGGTTACGCCACCATGATCGCCATCAACGACAACTATGCCGACGGCCGGGACATGTCCTGGCTCTGGGACGTGGAATTCGATTCGCTCCGCAGCGGCGGCGTGGACCAGCTGACCGGGTCCCGGGCCTACGACATGGCGCTGCGGCTGCAGTATGACGACGTCCGGATCGGCGGCGTCCAGCCGGAGATCGCGCCCGCCCTCGCCGCGTTCATTCGGGACGCAAGCGGCAAACCGAAGCGGATCTTCTGCACCTACACAGCCATGCTGGCCATCCGCCGCGAGCTGTCCAAAATCACCACAGTGGAGGTGGTCTCATGACCGCTGAATCAACCGGCATCGGGCCGGACGGCGTCGAACAGAATTCCAAGGGGACCATCCGGGTCCTGCAGCTCTACCCGCGGGACATGAACATCTACGGCGACTGGGGCAACGCCCTGGTGCTCAAGCAGCGGATCAGCTGGCACGGCTACACCCCGGAGCTGCTCGAGTACAACGTCGGCGACGAATTTCCCGCCGATGTGGACCTGATTGTCGGCGGCGGCGGCCAGGACAGCGGACAGCTGGTCATCAAAGACGACCTGCAGTCGCAGGCCGGCGTCCTCACGAAGCTGGCCGAGGACGGCGTACCGATGCTGGTGATCTGCGGGCTGTACCAGCTGTTCGGGCGCTTCTTCAAGACCCGTTTAGGCTCGGTCATACCGGGCATCGGCGTCCTGGACGTGGAGACACACGGCACGGACGAGCGCCTGATCGGCAACGTCAGGGTGGCCACCGAAGAGTTCGGCGAGGTGCTGGGATACGAGAACCACAGCGGGCAGACCACGCTGGGTACGGGCGTCCGGCCGTTGGGGACCACCGCGAAAGGTACCGGCAACAACAGCAGCGACGGTCACGAGGGCGCACGCTACAAGAATGTGGTGGCCAGCTACCTGCACGGTTCGCTCCTACCCAAGAACCCCGCCATCGCAGACTTCCTCATCACGACCGCCGCCGAGCGTAAATACGGCACCTTCACAGCCGGCGCACCGGACGACAGCTACGCAGTGCTGGCCCGGGAGCACGCTGCGCGCCGGCCGCGCTGAGTAGCGCTGCGCTGACGATTTCCCCGTCGAACTGTCTCAGGGATCCTTGGAGATCAGCAGTTCGTGCGCGCCCGCAGCAGCCGCGCCCATCGAGTCCACCACCGTGGCGGTCCTCACCCTGGTAGCGGCGTCGGCCTCGGGAGTTGAACAGACGCCCTGCGGCGCATCGGTTGCCACCGAGCACCAGCGGTACGGATCGCGGACAATCACCGAGGGGGCCCAGGCCAGGTCCGACGCCATCCACTTGCCGGCAGCGTCCTGGCTGAACTGAGCCCGCACCAGCAGGCCCTCATTGTTCACTACATACCAAGGCGATAGTTCCGTGACCCCGTTGCCCAGACCGTAGACGATCCAGGTTCCCTTGTAGTTTTCGATGGGCAGCACCGAGTGCGTGTGGTGGCCGTAAATCATGGTGAACTGGCCGCTGTCCACCAAGGCATGCGCCACGTCCTGCTGCTGGGCGTTCGCCTGGCTCGCGTACTCGTCGCCGGCATGCATAGCACCAAGCACGATGTCTGCACCCAGGGCCCGTGCCTTCACGGCTTTGGCGATCATGGTGGGCGCATCCAGCATGTCCACCTGCCAGTCGTATTCAGGGTATTGGCCGTTGAGCCCGTAGGTTCCCTGGATGATGGCAATCTTGGCGGCGTTGGTCTGCAGGATCAGGATTCCCTGCGACTCGGTCTCGGTGCGGTAGGAACCGGTGTGCTTCAGCCCCGCCGCATCCAGGGCGTCCAGGGTACGCAGTACGCCGTCCGTGCTCCGGTCGATCGTGTGGTTGCTCGCGGTGGTACAGGCCTGGTACCCCACCGCCTTAGCGGCCGTGATGATCTGCGGCGGGACGTTGAACGACGGGTACGCGGAGAACGGGCCATCGGGCCCGGCCACGGGCGTTTCCTGATGGCAGATGGCCAGGTCGCTGGCCTGGATGTACTTGCGTTGGCCTTCGAGGAGCGGGGTGAAGTCCAGCCCTGGTTTGCCTGCTGCGGCGGCATCGTCGCGGGCCTGTTGCCAGAGCTGGGTGTGGACCAGCATGTCGCCGGTCACGAGGACGGACGTGCACCGCAGCGTGGGACACGCCGGCCCGGCGCCGGGCGTGGGAGTGGGCGTCGGGGTGGGGGTCGCCGTCGGGCTTGGCTGCCTTGTCCCGGCGCCGGTACTCGCAGCTGCACCGGAGGAAGGAACGGCCTGTTCGGCGACCAGGCCGCATCCTGCCAGCAGCGCCGCGGCCAGGATGCCGGCGGACACCGCAGCAGCGGAAGGAACAGCAACAGCGCGCACCGAAGCAGCGCCCAACCTTTTCCCCATAGGCGTCATTGTAGATCTGGCCGGCGCGCAAATTCCGCAAAGCCGCGCGTTGAGAAGCAAGCGGCACTATGAAAGGTTAGCGTGATGACGAATCCCCTCCTCAGCGCCAGCGCCCTGCCCTATGGGCTGCCGCCTTTTGCCCGGATGAAACCATCCGATTACGCCGATGCCATCGACGCTGGCCTGGCGGAACATCTGGTGGAAATCCAGGCGATCGTGGACAACCCGGTGCCGGCGGACTTCGAGAATACGGCCCTGGCCGTGGAGAAGTCCGGCCAACTGCTCCACCGGGCGGCGGACTCCTTCCTCACCGTTGCCTCCGCCGACGCAACTGACGAAATCCGTGACCTGGAAACTGAACTCTCACCCCGCATTTCGGCCCATCAGGACGAGATCTACCTCAATCGCGCACTGTTCGACAGGTTCGCGGCGATTGACACCTCCGGGCTTGACCCTGAGTCCGTCCGGATCGTGGAGGAGTACGTGAAGGAGTTCCGCCAGTCCGGGATCCAGCTCGAGAAGCCGGGCCAGGAACGGCTGAAGGAAATCAACGCGGAGCTGTCCAAACTGGGCACGGAGTTTGGCCAGCGCGTGAAGGAGGCCATGAAATCGGCCGCATTGCTGCTGGACACAGCAGACGAGCTGGCCGGCTTGCCGGCAGACGATGTCGCCAGCGCCGCTGAGGCGGCCCGCGCCGTTGGCCACCACGGAAAATTCCTATTGACGCTCATCCAGCCCAGCGACCAGCCCGCCCTGGCTGCCCTGGAAAATCGGGACGTCCGCCGTCGGCTGTTTGAGGCCTCGATCGGCCGGGGCAGTGACGGCGGTGGCCTCGACGTCCTGGAACTGGTCAGGTCGACGGCCCGCCTGCGCGCTGAAAAGGCAGCCCTTTTGGGTTTCGCCAACTATGCCGAACTCGTGGCGGACCGCCAAACGGCCCGCGACTTTGAGGCGGTCCAGTCCATGTTGAAAAGGCTGGCCCCCGCCGCGGTCCGTAATGCCGACGCCGAGGCTGCGGCCCTGACCGAGGCGGCAGGGCATCCGCTGGAGGCCTGGGACTGGGCGTTTTACTCAGCCAAGGTGCGGCGGGAAAAGTATGCCGTGGACGAGCAGGCACTCCGCCCCTATTTCGAGCTGGACCGCGTTCTCCGGGACGGCGTCTTCTTCGCCGCCACATCCCTCTACGGCATCACCTTCCACGAACGGAAGGACCTCGCAGGGTACCACCCGGACGTCCGCGTCTGGGAGGTCCGGGACCAGGACGGCAGCGGGCTGGGGTTGTTCCTGGGAGACTACTACACCCGCGAATCCAAGCGGGGCGGGGCCTGGATGAACTCGCTGGTGGACCAGTCGGACCTGCTCGGCACCCGGCCGGTGGTGATCAACAACCTCAATATTTCCAAGCCGCCGGCAGGCGAACCCACGCTCCTGACGCTGGACGAGCTGCGCACCACGTTCCACGAGTTCGGACACGCACTCCACGGCTTGTTGTCGAACGTGACGTATCCGCGGTTCGCCGGGACTGCCGTCCCCCGCGACTTTGTGGAATACCCGTCGCAGGTCAACGAGATGTGGATCCTGTGGCCGGAGGTGCTGGCAAATTATGCCCGGCACCACGCCACCGGCGAACCGCTTCCGCAGCAGGTTGTGGACAAGCTGAACGACTCACGGCTCTGGGGCGAAGGCTTCGGGACCACGGAATACCTCGGCGCTGCGCTGCTGGATCTGGCCTGGCATGTGCTGGACGAAACCGGAATCCCCGACGACGTCCTGGCGTTCGAGGCGAAGTCCCTAGCAGCCGCGGGCGTGGCTCATGCCCTGATCCCGCCGCGATACCGCACCGGCTATTTCCAGCACATCTTCGCGGGAGCCGGCTATGCGGCCGGTTATTACTCGTACATCTGGAGTGAGGTGCTGGATGCCGAAACCGTGGACTGGTTCACCGAGAACGGCGGTCTAACGCGCGCCAACGGCGAACGCTTCCGCCAGGAGCTGCTCTCCCGCGGCAACAGCCGGGACCCGCTGGAATCCTTCCGCGCGCTCCGCGGCCGCGACGCCCGGCTGGAGCCCCTGTTGAAACGCCGCGGCCTCGACTAACGCACCACTCCCCCAACTGACTGGCACTTAACGTCGTGAAAAGCGAATTTCGCGACGTTAACTGCGAGTCAGATGGGTTTAGCGGACGACGGCGGCGGGCCACCTTCGAAAAGTGACCCGCCGCCGTCGTACTGCTTTGGAGCTGTTACCAGCCGCGCTCGGAGAGGCGGTGCGGCTGCGGGATCTCGTCGACGTTGATGCCCACCATGGCCTCGCCGAGGCCGCGGGAGGCCTTGGCGATAACGTCGGGGTCATCGAAGAACGTGGTGGCCTTGACCACGGCAGCGGCACGCTGGGCCGGGTTGCCGGACTTGAAGATGCCCGAACCGACGAACACGCCGTCGGCGCCGAGCTGCATCATCATCGCAGCGTCGGCCGGGGTGGCGATGCCGCCCGCGGTGAACAGCACCACGGGGAGCTTGCCGGCGGCGGCAACTTCCTTGACCAGTTCGTACGGGGCCTGCAGCTCCTTGGCCGCGACGTAAAGCTCGTCCTCGGCCAAGGCGGAAAGCTTGGCGATCTCGGCGCGGATCTGGCGCATGTGGCCGGTGGCGTTGGAGACGTCGCCGGTGCCGGCCTCACCCTTGGAACGGATCATGGCCGCGCCTTCGTTGATGCGGCGCAGCGCCTCACCAAGGTTCGTGGCGCCACAGACGAAGGGAACCTTGAAGTTCCACTTGTCGATGTGGTGGACGTAGTCGGCCGGGGTCAGGACCTCGGACTCGTCAATGTAGTCCACGCCTAACGACTGCAGGACCTGGGCCTCTACGAAGTGGCCGATCCGGGCCTTGGCCATGACCGGGACGGACACGGCTGCGATGATCTTGTCGATCATGTCCGGGTCCGACATCCGGGACACGCCGCCCTGGGCACGGATATCAGCCGGTACGCGTTCCAGCGCCATCACTGCAACGGCACCGGCGTCTTCGGCGATGCGGGCCTGTTCAACGTTGACGACGTCCATGATGACGCCGCCCTTGAGCATCTCAGCCATGCCGCGCTTGACGCGGTTGCTGCCCGTGACGCTGTTCGCGGACGAACCGGCTTCGCTGCTTACATCAGGTGTAGACACAAAAACCCCTATGGGTAGATAGATGATCTTCGCCGGGCGTGAGGGCGGCAAGAAACCGAAGGTACACGCACCGGGTTGCCGGATCCATTGACCGGGCAGTCACAATACTAGTCCCACGGCAGGCGGCGGGCTTAATCAGGCTTAATCCGAAGCTGCGGACTCCGCAAAGGCCTGGCGGTGGACGGTGGCTACGCGCTGGATGATCGTGATGAGGCTGGCCAGGGCCAGGAGTCCAAGCGTCACCAGAAGAACCACCGGGGGCAATCCCAGGCCGGTAAATCCGGTGACCACGAGCACCGAAACCAGTCTCTCGGCGCGCTCGGCGATGCCCACATTCGCCGTGAAGCCAAGGGATTCGGCCTTGGACCGCGCATACGAGACCACCATGCCCAAAACGAGGCACAGCATGGCGGCGACGGCGATGGCGTAATCCGCGCCCCCGGTGAAGAACCAGATGGCCACACCCGCGAACAGCGCGCCGTCGGCGATCCTGTCCAAGGTGGAGTCCAGGAAGTTTCCCCACCGGCCGCCGGTGTCCCGCAGCCGGGCCATAATGCCGTCAAGCACGTCCGAGAAAATGAACGCGGTAATGAACAGGGTCCCCCACCAGAGCTGGCCGAGGGGGTAGAAGACCAACGCACCCACCACCACCCCGGCGGTTCCGATGACCGTCACAGCATCAGGGGAAACACCGATTTTCAGGAGCCAGCGCGCAAGCGGAGTGAAAAGCGCGGTGAAAAACCCGCGCGCATGCCTATTCAGCATCCGTCTCCCCGGGCCAGGCCTCTGCAACCTGTTGGCGGACTTCATCCAGGGTCTGCGTGATGGCCTTGGTCTGGGCAATGATGGGGAAGAAGTTGCCGTCCCCGCCCCAGCGCGGCACGATGTGCTGGTGCAGGTGCGCGGCGATTCCTGCCCCGCCCACTACGCCCTGGTTCATGCCGAGGTTGAACCCGCCCGGGTTCGCCACCTTGCGCAGGACCCGCATGGCCGTCTGGGTGATCTCCGCAAATTCCGCGGTCTCTTCCACCGTGAGGTCCGTGTAGTCCGGGACATGCCGGTACGGGCAGACCAGGAGGTGCCCCGGATTGTAGGGAAACAGGTTGAGGACCACGTAACAGGTCTTGCCCCGGTAGACGATCAGGGCTTCCTCGTCAGTCCGGCCCGGACCCACGCAGAAGGGACAGTCGTTCTCGTTCTTGAACTGGTGCTGGCCGCCCTTGATGTAGGCCATCCGGTGCGGAGTCCACAGGCGCTGGAAAGCATCCGGCACGCCCGCGAGCTCAAAGTCATCTGTCACGCCGGCATCCCCTGGATAGCCTGCGCCTGTGTTCTCCTGCACCGTGTTCTTATCCGTTTCCGCTAGCTGGTCCGGTTACGGACGGCTTCCGTGATTCGCTTGACGGCCTCGGCCACCGGCACGCCGTTGTCCTGGCTCCCGTCACGGAAACGGAAGGACACCGCGCCCGCCTCGGCGTCGTCGCCGCCGGCGATCAGGACAAACGGGATCTTGTCCTTGCTGGCGGTGCGGATCTTCTTGGGGAACCTGTCTGAGGACGTGTCCACCTCTGCGCGGATGCCCGCCGCCTTGAGCTGGTCAACGACGTCGAACATGTATTCGTTGAACGTTTCGGCTACCGGGATGCCCACCACCTGCACGGGGGAAAGCCACGCGGGGAACGCGCCGGCGTAGTGCTCGGTGAGGACACCCATGAACCGCTCGATGGAACCGAAGAGCGCACGGTGGATCATCACAGGACGCTGGCGCGTGCCGTCGGCTGCCTGGAATTCCAGCTCGAAGCGTTCCGGGAGGTTGAAGTCCAACTGGATGGTGGACATCTGCCAGGTTCGCCCGAGTGCATCCTTGGTCTGGACGGAGATCTTCGGGCCGTAGAAGGCCGCGCCGCCCGGATCCGCGACGAGTTCCAGGCCGGATTCCTCAGCCACTTCGGCGAGTGTCCGGGTGGCTTCTTCCCAGGCTGCGTCTTCGCCGACGTACTTCTCCGGGTCCTTGGTGGACAGCTCCAGGTAGAAGTCGTTCAGGCCGTAGTCCTTCAGCAGGTCGAGCACGAACTTCAGGGTCTTGGTGAGTTCGTCCTTCATCTGCTCGCGGGTGCAGTAGATGTGGGCGTCGTCCTGTGTCATGCCACGGACCCGGGTCAGGCCGTGTACCACGCCGGACTTTTCGTACCGGTACACCGAACCGAATTCGAAGAGACGCAGGGGAAGTTCCCGGTAGGACCGTCCACGCGAGCGGAAGATCAGGTTGTGCATGGGGCAGTTCATCGGCTTCAGGTAGTAGTCCTGGCCGGGCTTGCGCACGGTGCCGTCCTCGTTGAGTTCGGCATCCACGTGCATGGCCGGGAACATGCCCTCCTTGTACCAGTCCAGGTGGCCGGAGACTTCGTAGAGGTGGCCCTTGGTGATGTGGGGCGTGTAGACGAACTCGTAGCCGGCATCGACGTGGCGCTGGCGGGAGTAGTCCTCCATCTCCTTGCGGATGATGCCGCCCTTGGGGTGGAACACCGGCAGGCCGGAGCCCAGCTCGTCGGGGAAGGAGAACAGGTCAAGCTCGACGCCGAGCTTGCGGTGGTCGCGCCGCTCAGCCTCGGCGATGCGCTCCTGGTAGGCCTTCAGCGCGTCTTTGGTTGGCCAGGCGGTGCCGTAGATACGCTGCAGCTGCTGGTTCTTCTGGTTGCCCAGCCAGTACGCGGAGGAGGACCGGGTCAGGGCGAAGGCGTTGGAGATCAGCTTGGTGTTGGGCAGGTGCGGGCCGCGGCAGAGGTCGCACCAGACCGTGGTGCCCTCTTTGCGCTCGACGTTGTCGTAGATGGTGATGTCGCCGGCGCCGACCTCGACGTTGACGCCCTCGCCGGCTTCGGCGGCGTTGTTCTTCTTGCCCAGGAGCTCGAGCTTGTAGGGCTCGTTCTTCATGGCCTCGCGGGCCTCGTCCTCGCTGACCACGCGGCGGACGAACTTCTGGTTCTGGTTGACGATCTTGAGCATCATCTTCTCGAGGGTCTTGAGGTCCTCGGGGGTGAACGGTTCTGCGACGTCGAAGTCGAAGTAGAAGCCGTCGGTGATGTACGGGCCGATGCCCAGCTTGGCGTCCGGGCGCAGCTGCTGCACGGCCTGGGCCATGACGTGGGCGGTGGAGTGGCGGAGGACGTCCAGGCCATCCGGGGAATCGATGGTGACGCCCTCGATCTCGGCGCCCTCGGGCAGCTCCTGGTCCAGGTCCTTCAGCTCGCCGTTGACGCGGGCAACAACAACATCGCGGCGCTCAAAGAAGAGTTCCGCACCGGTTGTCCCGGTAGTCACCTTGGTCTCTTCGCCATCGACGATGAGGGTGATCTGCTGGGCATCTGACACGGGTGTCTCCTATTCAAAGTTTTAGGCTTCATAGCTTGCGGCGTACGGGGACCACAGCCAGCCATCGTCAATGCTATCGGTTTCCCGGGAGGCCGACCAACGGGACCCGCGGCCGCTCAGCCGCCCATTCCGGTAATCGCCAGGCTTCGGCTGATCCCGTCCAAAGGATGCGGCACATCGGTGCTCTCCATCCGATCCGCCGCGAACGGCAGGGATTCCACCCGGCTCAGGTCCCAGGCCATGCTGGCGCTCAGGCTGATTCCGCGGGGACCTGTCCGACGGGTGGTGCCCCGGATCAGCAGCAGCCTGGTTCCGAACAGCAGCAGCCCCGCCTGTTCCTGGGCTTCATGGAAGAACACGGAATCGACGCAGCCGGTGCCGTCGTCGATGCTGATGAAAACCACCCGCCGGCCGCCGCGCATGGGCGGTGTCTGGGTGGCGATGCGCACCCCGGCCACCAGCACCTCGGTGTTGTTGCGCAGGCTCAACAGTTTGTCTGCAGTGGTGACCCCCAGCCGGTCCAGCATGGGCCGGTGGCTGTCCATCAGGTGCCCGCTGACATCTATGGCCATCAGGTCCAGTTCTGCCCGGACGTTTTCCACCAGGGTGGGCGCGGGAAGCCCGGGCTTGACGTTCCGCAGCTCCACATCCCCCAGCGGCAGGGACAGCTGCCCGTCCATGATGTCGATGCCCTTCCGGGTACCGCCCGCGGCCTGGAGCTGTTGCAGGTGCTGGACGAGGTCTGCGCGGTTGGCGGCGCCTCCCGATTCACGGTGCAGGGAGTCAAAGGCACCCAGCTGGGCGAGCCTTTTGATGCTTGGCTTGCTCAGCCTGGACCGGGCACGGAGGTCAGCCAGGGAGTCGTAGGGCTGGCCGGCGACAATCCGCTTGAGCTCGGTCCCGGACAGGCCATAGATGCCGTTAAGGCTCAGCCTGATCGCCAGCTTGCCGGCGTCCGGCCCGTCCGCCACCCGTTCCACCCGGTACTCGGCCTGGCTGCGGTTGATGTCCAGCGGCAGGATGGGGATGCCCAGCCTGCGGGCTTCTGCCACCAGCAGCCGTTTGGGGTACATGCCGGGATCGTGTTCCCACAGCCCGGCCAGGAAAGCTTCGGGGTGGTGCGTCTTGAGCCAGGCGGACTGGTAGGTGGGAACGGCAAATGCCGCGCCGTGCGCCTTGCAGAAGCCGAAGCTGCCAAAGGCTTTCAGGGTCCCCCAGACCTTGTCCACCACTTCCGGGGTGTACCCCTTGATCCGGGCCTCCTTGCGGAAGAACTCTTCCACTTTCAGCTCGTGGACCTCGTTGCCGAGCGCCCGGCGGAACTCATCTGCGCGCGCCAGGCCGCAGCCGGTCATCACGTGGAAGGTTTTCAGGATCTGTTCATGGAAAACAGTGACCCCATGCGTTTCCTGCAGCACGGGTTTCAGGTCAGGGTGCGGGTAGACCTCCGGTGCGAAGCCGTGCCTGTGCTCCAGGAAAGGCCGCACCATGTCCGATTTCATGGGGCCCGGCCGGAACAGCGAAATGTCGATGATGAGGTCATTGAACTCACGCGGCGCCAGCTTGCCGATCAGTTCACGCTGGCCGGGCGACTCGATCTGGAAGCAGCCCAGGGTGTGGGTGCTGCGGATCAGTTCGTAGGTTGATTCATCATCCAGCGGCACGGCGTTGAGGTCGATGTGGCCGTTCTCGGCGATGTAGTCCGGCCCGGTCCCGTCAGGACCTGCAGGGTGGGCCCCTGCCGCCACCACTTCCGCTTTGGAAGGATGGATCCGGATGACTTCCCGGACGGCAAACGCCATGGCGCTCTGCATCCTGACCCCCAGGACATCAAGCTTGAGCATGCCCATGGGATCCATGTCGTGTTTATCGAACTGGCTCATGGGCAGCCCCAGTCCGCTGGGCTGCACAGGGGTTCGGTCAAGCAGCGTGGAATCGCCCAGGATCACCCCGCAGGGATGCATGGAGATATGGCGGGGCAGCCGGTCCAGCCGTTCCGTGAGGTCCACCAGCAGGTCAAGCTGCTGGTTTTCGGCGAAGTCCCGTTGTTCCACCCGGCCGGCGAACTCCCGCAGCTCAGGTTTCTCAACCAGTGCCTCACGGAATTTCCGGGCCGAAAAACGCCACAGCTGCTTGGCGATCTCACCGACGTCGTCATCGTCCATCCCCAGGGCCATCCCGGCGTCGCGGACGGCACCGCGGGCGCGGTACCCGTTCTGCATGCTCATCAGCGTGACGCGCTCGGAACCAAAGCGGTCAAAGATCCGCCGATACACGTTGTGCCGTTCGGCGCTTTCGACGTCGATGTCGATGTCCGGCAAGGTGGCCCGGTCCCGGGACAGGAAGCGTTCGAAGATCAGGTCATGTTGCAGGGGGTCCACCTGGCTGACATCAATCAGGTAGTTGACCAGGCTGGAAGCACCGGAACCGCGGGCGGCTGCCCTGACCCCCATGTCCATGATCATCCGGGAGACCTCCGCGACCGTGAGGAAATAGGAGGAAAACCCGAGGTTCCTGATGATCCCCAACTCGTGCTCCAGCCGCGAGCGCATGTCCTTGTGGGCTGAGCCTGATATTCCGGGGAACCGCCTGCTGATCCCGGCCTCGCAGCGCTGTGCCAGTTCAACGTGCGGGTCCTGGCTGATGCCAATGACCGAGGCCTCGGGGACCACCGGCTGCTTCCATCCCATGTCAGTCACCGGGTCAATCCGGCAGAAGTCGGCGAGCGCCTCGGTCTGTGCCATCAGCTGTTTGAGGTCTGCTGCGCCATACCCTGCGGCGCGGATGATTTCCTTGCCGAGCTGGAGCATCTGCGTCGATGATTTGAGCCAGGCCTGCCCGTTGGGCTGGAGCAGCGGTTCGGCCGCGAGTTCGGGGAGGGACTTCAGCGTCCGGGCGGAGTCGAGTACGTCAGCTGTGGCGGCCCCGTCCTCTGCGCAGTAGCGGACCGCATTGGTGAGCACGGCCGGCACGTGGTGTTCTTCCGCGAGTTTAAGCATTCGGACTGCGTGGGCGGTGCTCAGGGGCGCTCCGGGGGCAGTGAGCTGGGAGACGACTTCCGCCACCAGGGTTCTGGGGGGCATGGCGTCCAGCCAGCGTTTGAAAAGGGTGCGCGGACGGAGGTAGCGCCGGCCGCTCATGGCCCGTCCGACGTCGGAATCCGGGCCGATCAGGACTGTCAGGACCGGTTTCAGGGTTTTGGGGTCGAGCGTGCGGGAGGCGAGTTCGGCGCGGGTGACCGCCACCGGCACCGCTCCCCCGGCTTTGCCGGAGGTGCGGGCATGGGCATCGGACACCAGCCGGCACAGGGCGCGGTAGCCCGCCCCGTTGTTGTGGCCGCGGGCGAGCACCACCACCCTGCCAGCGAGCTGGGTGCGGTGGTCGCCGTCGTCGTCGAAAACCGCAAGGTCCACTCCCACGATGGGGTCGATGCCGGCTTCCATGCAGGCTTTGAGGTGTTTGATGGTGCCGTAGAGGCCGTCCCGGTCCGTGCAGGCGAGCGCGGTTGCGCCGTCCGCGGCGGCAACCTGGGCCAGTTCGTCGGGCCAGGCCACGCCATAGTGTGCGCTGAAGGCCGTGGAAACGTGAAGGTGGGAGAAGCTCATGCTGTTTGGGGCCGGAGTGCGTCGTGGATCCGCAGGAGCCTCCAGCGGCCGCTGCCGACATGCCTGCTCAGGTCCAGGGTGAGCGGCTCCCCCGTATCCCGGGGGGCGGCACTCCGCGGGTCCGCCCGCACTTGGACGCGCCAGATTTCGTGGTCCACCAGTCCCGGCCCGCTGCCCAGGGGCGCACGGCGTACCTCGGCCCACCACTGCCGGCGTTCATACCACCGGACAGGCTCGGCGCACACCGTGTAGTGGCGCCCGGCCCACTGGAGTTTCAGCGGCTGGCCAGCGGGGGTGCAGACGACGTCCACGGACTCGCTGAACATACCCATGGGCGCCTCCCGGAACTGAACGGAGCTGATGCAAAATGCTGATGCAAAAGCAAGGTATTCGAATACATGTTCGAATAAATCCAGTCTACGACGACGCTCCGACAAAACCTAGACAGGGGTGGACGGACGGGCAGCAGGGGGGCAGGATGGTGCCATGAGCTCCCAAAGCGCACTCCTCAAGAACGTAAGCATCAAGGCCCAGGACGCAACACTCGTGGCAACCTTTGATATCGACGGCAACATCCCGGGGGCAGGTGCGTACGTGGTGGGACTTGTGGCGGCCAGCCCTGACTACTCATCACAAAGACGGCTGGGGATTGAGTTCATGAACGGGGAGGCCATCGCCTTCTACTCGTTCAGCCACGACCAGAGTGCCGAGGAAAACTATGATCTTGCCGGCGTGACGCATTCCGGCAACACCATCACGGGGAATTTCCCCATCGCGGCCGTCCACGGCCTGGGCAAGGGCCACATCATGTCGGCTTTCAGCGAGGCTGACGGCCGGGAGTTCCAGTCGGGCGTCGCCGTCGAGGAAGCGCTCTAGTAAGCACGGGGCAGGTGCTGCCGGAACCATGTCCGGACAGCACCCGGGCGGCATCAGCTGCTTTCTTTGTGGACTTTCATTTCGAGTTCAATGAACCCCGAGATCATGGCCCGGTAGGTTGATTCCACAATGTCCGGATCAATGTCCTTCTTTTCCGCGGCGGCCCGGACATGCTCGATCACCCGTTCGACCCGGCCGGGGGCGCGGACTTCAGCGTCGTCCCCCTTCAGGGTTCCGGCGATCCGGATCAGGCGTTCGCGCCGCGCAATGAGCGTGACAATCTGCTCGTCAACTTCGTCGACCGCAATCCGAACGGCAGCGAGCTGTTCTTTGTCGGCCAAAGCGTCCCTATCGTTTCCTTGAATTGTTGCCATCTTCTGACAGTATCGAAGCATGCAGCCCAGAGTCGACTTCATCTCACTAGGCGTTCGCAGTGTTGACGCCTCCCGCCGGTTCTACGCGGAAGGTCTCGGCTGGCCTGTCCACCGCGAGTTTCCCGGCGATGTGGTGTTCATCCAGGTCAACCACGGCCTCATCCTTTCCCTGTGGGACGCCGCGCAGATGCACGCCGAGGCGGGGGTAGGTGCCCCCGGCCCGGTCCCCTGCATCACGCTCAGCCACAACCTGCCCAGCACTGAGGCGGTGGACCGGGTCATGGCGGAGGCGGCATCGGCCGGGGCCACTATCGTCGCCGCGCCCGTCACCCAGCCCTGGGGCGGGTACAGCGGCTATTTCGCCGATCCGGACGGCTTCCGCTGGGAGATTGCCTATAACCCCACCTGGACAGTGGACGACGCCGGCAAGGTCACCGTTTAGGGGCATGTCGCCCCGAGTGCCAATTTAGAACAAGGCTTCCACCGGCCGGATGAGTTCCGGGGAGTTGTTGCGTACGTTGCCCACCTCGGTGCCGACCGAATCCACGTGCCAGTCGGCCGCGACTTCCTTCACGTGGGCCCGGACCAGGTCCACGAGGAAGGCGGCGTCATCAATCTGCGGATCAAGCCACGACGCAGTTGTTGCCCGGTCCATGGGCAGCGGCACGCGGTCGTGCAGGGCGGTGAGCTTGCCGAAAATTGTGGACTCAGCACCGGGCGGCGGGGTGTCTGCCGTCAGGATGGACGTGGAGAGCATCCACCGTCCGGGATCGCCCTCGGCCTTGGACGGATCCTTCCACCACTCATACAGGCCCGCGAACACCAGCCCGCTGCCTTTGCCTGGATGGACGTAGTAGGGCTGCTTGGCTTTGCCGGTGCCCTGCTTCCATTCGTAGTACCCGTCCGCCGGGACGGCGCAACGCCGCGACTTCACGGCTTTGCGGAAAGCCGGCTTCTCCAGCACAGTCTCGCTCCGCGCGTTGATCATCTTGGGGCCGATACCCGGATCCTTCGCCCAGGACGGCACCAGGCCCCAGCGGGCCACATGCAGCTGCCGCACAGGGCCGTCGTCGAGCAGCCGTTCAAGGACGATCGGCACATTGTCGGTCGGCGCCACGTTCCAGGACGGGGGAAGGTGCACTTCCTCCTCCAGCTGGGCATCAAAGTCGGCCAGCAAATCGCCCACGGCCCGTGCCATCACATAGCGTCCACACATGGCTCCAGCATGCCATCAGCGTTATGTACTGTCATCCGGCACCGCATCCGCCGGCCCGGCTCAGGGAATAGCCCGCCGCGGGTTACCGTTGACGGGAACGAAACCCCCTCAACGATTTCAGGAGAGCTCCGTGGACTTTACCCCCGAGAACGGCACCATCACCATGTTTTCCACCACCTGGTGCGGCTACTGCAACCGGCTGAAGAAGCAGCTGGACGCCCAGGGCATCGGCTACACGGAAATCAACATCGAAGAAGTGGAGGGCACAGCCGACCTCGTGGAGAAGCTCAACGGCGGCAACCGCACCGTCCCCACCGTGCTCTTCCCGGACGGCACCGCCGCCACCAACCCCTCCGCTGCCGAGGTAAAAAGCCGCCTCGCAGCCTGACCACGGCAGCTCATGTGGTAGACAGAACGGGACCAACATCCGTGTTGGTCCCGTTCTGTCTATCTGCATTGAGGGAGCCTTTCGTGGTCCATAAAGTCAAAGGTGTCGTAGCCCGCTCCAAAGGGGCCCCCGTCACTCTGGAGACCATCCTGGTCCCGGAACCGGGCCCGGGCGAGGCCCTGGTGGACATCATCACCAGCGGCGTCTGCCACACCGACCTGCACTACAAACTGGGCGGCATCAGCGATGACTTCCCGTTCCTCCTGGGCCACGAGGCCACCGGAGTGGTCAGCGCCGTGGGCCCCGACGTCACGGACATAACCCCGGGCGACCGCGTGGTGCTCAACTGGCGGGCCGTCTGCGGCAACTGCCGCGCGTGCAACCGCGGCCAGGCGCAGTACTGCTTCAACACCCACAACGCCACCCAGAAAATGACGCTCGAGGACGGCACCGAACTGTCCGCCGCCCTGGGCATCGGCGCATTCATCGAAAAGACCCTCGTGGCTGCCGGCCAGTGCACCAAGGTGGATCCCGACGCCGACGCTGCCGCTATCGGCCTGCTCGGCTGCGGCGTTATGGCCGGCCTGGGCGCCGCCATCAACACCGGCGGCGTCAAACGCGGTGACACCGTCGCCGTCATCGGCTGCGGCGGTGTGGGCGTGGCCGCCATCGCCGGCGCCGCGCTCGCCGGCGCAACCACCATCATCGCCGTCGACATCGACGCGAAAAAGCTGGACCGTGCCAAGGGCCTCGGCGCCACGCACACCGTGGACTCCTCCGCAACCGACCCCGTGGAGAAAATCCGGGAACTCACCGGCGGCTTCGGCGCTGACGTGGTGATTGACGCCGTCGGCCGTCCCGAAACGTACAAGCAGGCGTTCTACGCGCGCGACCTCGCCGGCACCGTGGTGCTGGTGGGCGTCCCGACGCCGGAGATGACCCTTGAACTGCCGCTCCTGGACGTTTTCGGCCGCGGCGGATCGCTGAAGTCCTCCTGGTACGGTGACTGCCTGCCGTCCCGGGACTTCCCCATGCTGATCAGCCTCTACAAGCAGGGCAAGCTGGATCTGGATGCCTTCGTGACCGAGCGGATCACCATCGACCAGGTGGAGGAAGCGTTCGAGAAGATGCACTCCGGTTCGGTGCTGCGTTCGGTGGTGGAACTGTGAGCGTCCGGATCGAGCGACTCGTCACCTCCGGAACATTCTCGCTCGACGGCGGCACCTGGGATGTGGACAACAACGTCTGGATCGTGGGCAACGATGCGGAATGCGTGGTGATCGACCCCGCGCACGACGCCAAGGCCGTTGCCGCCGCCGTGGGTGGCCGGAAGCTCAAGGCGATCCTGCTGACCCACGGCCACGACGACCACATCCGTTCAGTAGGTGACTTCTGGGACCTCGTCCAGGCCCCGATCCACCTCCACCAGGACGACTGGATGCTGTGGCGCAGCGTCTACCCGGATGTGGAACCCGATGTCGCCATCAAGCACGGCGCCGTCATTGAGGTGGCGGGGGCCAGCCTGACGGCCCTGCACACCCCCGGGCACTCGCCGGGCTCGGTGTCCTTCCGTCTCGCTGACGGGCCCGACGGCGAGGGCTCGCTCTTCAGCGGCGACACCCTGTTCAAGGGCGGCCCCGGCGCCACGGGCAGGTCCTACAGCGACTTCCCCACCATCATCGAGTCGATCCGGACGTGGCTGCTGCCGCTCCCGGCGGAAACGGTGGTCCGGACCGGCCACGGCGACAGCACCACCATCGGAGACGAAGCCCCGCACCTGGACGAGTGGATCGCCCGGGGCCACTAAGGACCCCGGCCCGGCAAGCGCGGGCTACGCCTCCCGAGTATCCAAACCGGCATAGCTGCCAAAGTCGGCATGCCGGAGGGAGGCGTGGCCCGCGTATGCGGCAACAACGGCGTCCTCGACATCCTGGACCGTCAGACCGGGCACCAGATCGTTGGCCGCACCGGCGGTGGCCGGGTCCCAGTCCAGGCCCAGGGCCGCATAGCTGTCCGTCAGGACGCTGCGGATGGGGGCGGAATTTTCCACCACGATCACGGAACTGAACAGCCACCCGCCGCTCACCACGCGCTGCGCTGTGCCGACGAGTTTGATCCGGCGCGCCGGGTCTGCCGGGTGGGTACCGTGAACGCTGTACTCCCCGGGGCAGTACTCCCCCGGAATTTCGCCAACTGCTGCCTGGACACCGATGTCCCGAAGGGACTGCGCCAGCAGCTCACCAAAGAAACCGAAGCGGGCCTTGGAGCCGGCAATGGCATCGGCGTGGGGCATCACATGGTCCACCACCAGCGTGCCCTCGTGGTAAGCGGCGGCCCGGCCGCCGGCCTTCCGCACCAAGGGTTCAAATCCGTGCTCCCGGCACGCCTGGGCGGCCGCGTCGAAGCCGGGCAGGCGGGTATCCCGCTGACCGAAGGCAACAGTGGGCGCGGGCCGGTACAGCCGGAGCGTGGGGCCGATCCTGCCGGTCTTCGCCTGGGTCAGCAGTTCGAGGCCGAATTCCAGGTCGCGTGCGGCGCCGAGGGTATGATCCTGCCTCACCACGGTGAGCGTCCGGAGTCCGGCTTCGGCGTCCTGCATGTTGCTAAGCTCCCTTATGGTCATATTGCAATTCCTTGTCGTCGCGGCTGCGTTCGCGGTCATCGACGCCGTCTGGCTCAAGCTCATGAACCCGTTCTACCGCAGCCACATTGGTGACCTGCTCGCAGACAAGCCACACTTAGGTTACGCCGTGGCTTTCTATGTCATGTACATAGCGGGGATTGTCTACTTTGCGCTGCGGCCGGCGCTCGACGGCGGCAGCTGGCTGACCGCCGTCGGCTATGGGGCCGCCCTGGGCGCCTTTGCCTACGCGACGTATGACCTGACGAATGCCGCCACGCTCAAGACGTGGCCGCTGCAGCTCATTGTTGTGGACATCCTGTGGGGTGCCGCCCTGACGGGACTGTCCACCCTCGCCGGCTGGCTGGTGTTCCGCTCCACCTGACATCCAACGGAGTATTACTGCACCGTCCCCCATTGGGTGGCTAAACTCAGGAACTGGGTCCACCCGCTACTCCTCAGAAGAGGTAATCCACTGATACGCGTCATTAGCTACAACCTCCGCAAGCACCAGGCCAGTGGGGAACTGGTTGATCTTGCCCAGAATTTCGGCGTCGATGCCCTGTGCCTCCAGGAGTGTGACACCTCGGACCTACCGGACACGCTGGGTCCGCTGCAGCTCGCCGACTCCACCAAGGGCAACCGCCTGGGGCTGGCCATCTACTACCGGCCTGACCGCTTCACGGCCCACGGCACCAAGACTTTCGCGCTGAAGAAGTCCCTGCACGACATGGTCCTGGCGCCCGCCCATGAGCGCCTCATCGGCACGCGCGTGCGGGACAACGAGACCGATCACGAACTGGTTATCGCCTCGTTCCACGCCGCTCCGCTAACCGCCACCAACTCGCTGCGGCGCAACCAGATCCACGCGGCCCACGCGGAACTCCTGGGTATGGGCACCGGCCTTATGACCCTGATGGTGGGTGACTTCAACTACCCCTTCTTCACGAAGAACCTCAACGAACACATGAAGAACACCGGCTACGAACTCTCGCTCAGTGACCGCAGGACCTACACACGCTACAAAGTATTCAAGGGACACTTCGACTTTGCCACGTCCCTGGGCCTGAACATCGAGAACGTGGAAACCTTGCCCCGCGGCGCCTCCGACCACCTCCCCATCCTGGTGACCGCCGAATACGGCCAGGACTCGACGCCGTTCCAGGAGCCCCCCGCGTCCTGATTTCACCAATTTGGAGGCCCGAGTGCGGCACGACTGGATCAACAAGGCGCTACCGGGCGTTGGTGTTGCGCGTGGCTACAAACGGTCCTGGCTGAAGGCGGACCTGGTGGCCGGGGCGGCCTTGAGCGCAGCCCTGGTGCCGGCAGGGATGGCGTACGCCGAGGCCAGCGGGCTGCCTGCAGTGAACGGGCTGTATGCCTCCGTGGTGCCGATGATCTTCTACGCCCTGTTCGGGCCATCCCGGGTTGTCATTGTGGGGCCTGATTCAGCGCTGGCACCCATGATCGCGGCCGCCATTCTTCCGCTAGCCGGGCGGGATCCGGAGCAGGCGGTGGCCATGGCCGGAGTGCTGGCCATCCTGATTGGCCTCTTCCTGATCACGGGCCGGCTCTTCAAGCTGGGCTTTGTGACGGGATTGCTGTCCCGGCCCATTCGCGTTGGATACCTGAACGGCATCGCACTGGCAATCACGGTCAGCCAACTCCCGCGGCTGCTGGGGATCGATGTCCCCGCCGATGGCGTCTTCGAACGCCTCTTATCCCTGGCCGGCGCTGTCGTAAGCGGCGCCATCAATCCCGCCGCCCTGGCTGTGGGCGCAGGCAGCCTTGCCGTCATTGTTGCCGGCCGCTTTCTTCCTTGGAAGGTGCCCGGCGTCCTGTTCGCTGTGGCCGGTTCCGTCGCCGCGGTGGCCTTAATGGGCCTGACCGGACAGCTGCCCATGGTCGGCGCCCTGCCGCAGGGCCTCCCGGCCCCGGCGCTGGGCCGCATTGGCGTGGACGACGTCCTGGCGCTCGTGGGCCCCGCCGCAGGCATCGCGCTGATCGCTTTCGCGGATACCTCCACCTTGTCCAAGAGCCTCGCGGCGCGCCGCAGAGTGAGGGTCAACGGCAATGAGGAAATGGGGGCATTGGGCATCGCCAACCTGGCAACCGGGGTCCTGGGCGGCTTTCCGGTGTCCGGAAGTTCCTCCCGCACCCCGATTGTGCTCGACGCCGGGGCGAAGACACAGCTCAGCGGTGTGGTGGCAGCCCTGCTCGTGGTCCTTTTTATGGTCTTTGCACCGGGGGTGACGGCCTTCCTTCCCACCGCCACGCTCGCCGCCGTGGTGATCGTGGCGGCGTCTTCGCTGGTTGATGTGAGGACGCTGGTGCGCCTGGTCAGGATGAGCCGAATGGAGGCCCTCCTCCTGGTGGTCACGTTCCTCGGCGTCGCCTTTGTAGGGGTCCTGCAGGGCATTGCTGTTGCGATCGGACTGTCCCTCCTGGCCTTTGTCCAGCGCGCCTGGGATCCGTACCGCACCGAGCTGGCGAGCCTGGCGGACGTTCCGGGCTTCCACGACCTGGACCGGCATCCCGAAGGCCGCCGGGTGGAGGGCCTGGTGATTGCCCGCTTCGATGCACCGCTGTTTTTCGCCAACGGAGAAGTTTTCGCCGATCACATCCACAGCCTGGTGGACGCTGCACCCTGGCCGGTGAAGTGGGTCATTGTGGCGGCCGAGCCGATCACCGGACTGGACACGACAGCGCTGGACGAACTTGTCCAGCTCGACGATGAACTGGCGCAGGACGGCATCAGCTTGGTGTTCGCTGAAATGAAGGGACCGGTCAAGGACCGCCTGATCCGGTTCGGGGCGAGCGCACGGTTCACTGCTGACCATTTTTTCCCCACGCTGAAAAATGCGGTGCACGGCTACAAAAGGGAGACGGAAGTCGAGTAGCGGGCCAATCCACGACCGGTGTTGTCATTTGCCCGGCGCTCCGCGGCTTGACCACCCGCAGGGCCAGGGCGAGGCGCAGCGCCTTTCTGGCGTGAATCGCGGTGCCATCCGGTCATGGCTGTCACGGCACACACCTCGTCCAAAATGATTCTCTTAGCAGCCCGATCCGAACGGGCATCCCGAGTGGCGATGGTCTTCGTGACAGCCCTACGTTCACTCGTTGAAAGCTCCATGGCTCAGCGTGCCAGGACGGCAACCAGCGGCCCCACAGACGCACTGCTACGCGGGCATTACCAAATGATTCTTCGTATGCAGCTACGCGGGCAGCTTTGATGAGTCATCGCGGGGGCTGGCGCGAGCAGTGAGCGTCGGGCAATATTGGGATGTGACCCAGCCGCCCGACGGAACCCTTGAGTTCGATCTTGGTCGGACCGCGCTCGTCCTCCTGGACTATCAGAACTACAACGTCCACCCCGACGGGTACTGGGCGTCGGTCGATCCCGGTTTGGTCGAGCGTGTCGCGCCCGCGTTGAGGCGCACGGCCGAGGCTCTTGCAGCCGCGCGGAAAGCGGGGGTCCGCGTCGTTCACGTCCAGAACGCTTGGCGTGAAGGCCACCCCGACATCAACCCACACGCGCCCTGGCAAGCGGACGCTAAGGCGGCCGGGCGATCAACCGAGGGCAGTTGGGGGATCGAGTTCTTCCAGCCGCTTATGCCCGCCTCCAGCGAACTGATCGTCCGCAAGCGCGCGGTGAGCGGGTTCGCCGGGACGGACCTCGACCGGTTGCTGCGGCTACACGACGTCTCGACAGTTGTGATCGCCGGCATCATCACGAATTTCGCCGCCGAGGGGACGGCCCGAGACGCCTCGGACCGGGGCTACCGCGTCGTGGTGCTGGGGGACTGCTGCGAGAGCATCACCGACGAGATGCATGCCTTCGCGCTCACACAGATTCTGCCCACAATCGGTGAGGTTGTCGGGCTCAAGGAATTCGCCCACGCAGTCTCTCGCTCATGACGNAGAGAGAGAGAGAGAGAGAGAGAGAGTTGCGCGTCAACGCCCTTCCATTTCACGCGAACTTCCAATCGCGGTAAGGGTAAGCCGCTCCAAATTGGTTCATTTTGATTAAGGCCACTGAGGATGATATTGCTGCATTTAAGGCTGCAGGAGCTCCTGTTTACGCAATGCTCGAGGCGGACCCGGAAACGAAAACCCGTACAGACAAGTCCAAGGATCTGGCAACTGGCGAACCTGCTGACGCCGCCCTTAAGCTATGCATCTGTCCGCCGCGCCCTATGCCTGGCGGACTAAGCTATGAAGAGTTTGGGTCGGGTCAGACCGATTTCAAGCTCGGAGTCGGCTTGTCAGGCAGCCAGGCGTGGTGCCGGCGCCGTTAAGGGAGTGTAAGGGTGCCGTCGCGGAGCATGGCCCAGGGGACGTTGAGGCGGCGGCTTCGCCTTCGGTAGCGTGACCGTTGTGGACAAAACCCGTTGGAGGATCTCCGCGAATGCTGCCGGCCGCCCCAGCTGCCATGGAAAGGACCTCGAGTAGGTCAGGTCCGGAGCGCGATCGGGGTCTTAGCTATTCCCCTTGGTCATACGGTTGATCTGCGCATCAATCCCACCGGCGTCGCGCACAATTTCCGTATAGATCCGTCCCGAGCGGAATCTGCCGTCTTTGACCTGAAAGATGTTGACCCCCACGAACTCCAGGAGCGTGCCGTCCCGGCGTGTTCCACGCATGCTCCACTCCATCCAAACATCATCGCCGTCCGCCACAGTCCGGGATATGTTGGCAGTGAGATCAGGCAGGTCGCTAAGAAGCATGCTGAAATTTCGACGGACGGAGTCCTGCCCCTGCACGGATTCCCCGCGGCGTGCCGGCGCTTCGTCGACATACGCCGCGTCAAAGCAATCCACGGCCGCTTCCAGGTCACGCGCCGACAGGGATGCAATCCACCGCTGCGCCACCGCCTCCGGATCGCTACTCATACACCCAATCGTGTGGGTTAACAGACAAGTTGGCAACATCACGCGCGGCCTTTTTCACGGGGCCGAGCCGTCTGAACATCGGGAACCTGGCCGAAAGAGGCAACACCGCTCCCGCAGAGTCATAAAGGCGAGGTGCGCGCGAAGCCGGTACAGCGCGAATGCGGTTGCATCCCGGGCGGTGAACGTGGCGGAAGTCCCGGCCGACCCGGACCTCTCTGGCAAACACCCGGCCCTGCCACCCCGCAGCTGACGGAAGGGTCCGGCGATCGGCGGAGGCTCAGTCCTTGAGACTGCTGGTAGTGACTTCGAATTCCTCCACTTCAAGGATCTGCGTTTTTTGCGCTTCGCTGGTCTCTGTCCGGATTTTGTTTGCCGCCTCTCGGCTCGCAGCCAGAGCTTCCTCGGTATCCCACAGCGTAATGGAGAGGGCCTTGTCAGTTTCCTTCCCGTTCAAGTAATAGATCCCCCGGCATCCGGGGATTTCAAGCACCCTCTTGACGATGTCTTCCGTGGGTGCGTCTGCGGTGGTCTCCGGGCCGGTTTTATAGGTGCTGACTCTAGCGAACATCGATTTCCTCCAATAATCCCTGGCTGGAACCCGCTTGCCGGTTCATTCTGCAACATATGGAGGGGACCTGTGTGGCCGGAACACATGCTGCCGCGCGACAAGCTCTACCGGATGGTAGCTTCCTCCCACCAGTAAGGACCCGACGGCGCATAAGCACAAGGTCACGCCGGATGAGACCCAATTGCTGTGTTCATCTCCTCGCGGCACCGTCCGGATGCACGGGCAATGACGCACGAGCGTCTTCCATAAATCAACAGTGACTGAGCGTGGTTAGAGTGGCGCCGTCAGCCGCATTCCGTCAAATCAACAAGCCAGCACTGACCGTTGTTCGGATCAGCCCGCAGACACCGGAGCTCGAGCCAGGAGCGGGCCACACCTGGCCGCAGTCGTTAGGAATCTAGCCCCATGTCTGTCAGTTCTTGCCCCAGAACCACTTCCAGTGTGCAGATCTGCATGTCATCCAGATGTTCTTTCATCCGCGCGATCATGGCCGAGAAATCCGCCCGTGCTTTTGAACTGGTCGATCGGCCTCCCGGCTCTCCCACACAGCGTAACTGAGATAGCTCCGAGGCTGACTGAGATCCCAAAGTAGCCTGCACCGAAACAGCCGGGTCAGGAAGTCCATCAGGCGTACCTTCAGAAGCAGAGATACAACCAAACCGATCGCCCAAGATGAATGGCTACGCGGGGGGAGTTTGCAATTCACCGTCGTCCCCGTACTAAACCTGTTCCCAAGATGGGTTGCTGGAGTGAAACGTCACGACCAGCCCTATTTATCGGGATCAGCTGAACCGCCATTTCGAACTGTGAGAACACCGCCATTCTGAACTAACAGTCACAGGTGTGACCCTCAGGGCTTATTGGCAGGATTTTCGCGACGTTATTTGGCACGAGGGGGCCGAGGATTAGGGCCTCCTTGCGGACTCGGCTCGCAGAGTCTACGGCCAGCTGATTGACGTTACGGATGCCGACGCTGAAGCTGTCGTGGGTGATGACCACCTCACCATTTGTCGGTCTTATCTCGGCGGGCGTGGTCGCCTGCCGCGTGCCGTCCGCCCGCCTGTTGCCTCATTGCAATACCTCCGGGAAGGGTGATTCGTTGCCTCATCTGAAAACCTCCGCCTGAGGGCTTCGTTGCCTCATTGAAAAACCTCCGGGTTTTCAGTTGTTCCAGGCCCTGTTGACGGGCTTGACGGCGGCGGGTTGTTTTGCCCGGGAGAGTGTTTCCAGCTGACCGGTCAGCGCCAGGATCTGGCGTGAGAGTGCGGCGGGCTTGAGCTGTTTGAATGCGGCGTTCATCCGGATGATCGGGCGTTTACGCATGGTCCCGTGGCGGGTCGCCCGCTGGTTTTCTTCCGCACGGACCGGTTCACCGTCCATCCGGTGGAAATGTCCGTAACTGTCAGGGTGAAGCAGAATTCCCCGAAGCTGTTGCCGCCCTCGTGGCCGACCAGATCGATCTCCACGAACCCCGGGACGGCGTCGTCCCACTCGGCCCAGGTCCGGACCGGGATCTGGGATCTCAAGAGCGTGCCGGGCTTGGTGTGGGACCGGCCGCGCGGGAACAGTTTCCCCCGTTCGCCGGCGAGTTTACGGTCGATGGTCGCCGCGCTCATGCGCACCAGCAGAGCAGCCTGCGCATCGGTGATCTGAAGTTCCTTGTCCCGGCGCAGCAGCGGCACCAGGACCGGCAGCATCGGGGCAAGGATCCTGCCGGCAGGGGCGCGCAGCACCGCCCAGCACGTGATCAACGGTGGCAGCAGGTCAGGGCCGTAGACCGGCGTCCTGCCCGGCCGAGGCCTGACGACTTTCAGGACAAGGGCCTGACGCAGGGCCGCCCGGGCGTAGTCGCGGTGCCAACCGGTCAGCTCGACCAGCTCGGTCAGGATCCGGGTCTTCCCTGCACGATCCGCGCTCTTGTAAGCGAGGGCTTTCTTCTTTGTCACAGCCTGCCGCTGGACCATCGTGAGCTCCATGAAAACGGGCATGACATGCATCCGCTGCCACCAGGTTGAGCCACGCCGCTACGCGGAGGTTTTCTATGAGTCAACGCGGCCCGTTGACAATTGCACAGGCCTGACTATAGTTCTGTGCATTAACAGGGGTCGCGCGTCACGATTCCCTTGCCGCGATAGCGGAAGCCAGGTTAGTCATGACAGACGTAGCAAGCACCGGCTCGGACCATCTTCAACCCCCGTCGGCGGGTGCGGTCATCAGGCCCGATGATCCTCTTTTTGACGAGGCACGCAAGGTGTGGAACGCCGACATCGATCGAAGACCGGCCGTGATCGTCCGATGTTCCACCCCAGGCGAGGTTGTCACAGCTTTGGGGTGGGCCAGGGCTGAGGGTCTGGAAATCGCAGTCCGCGGCGGCGCCCATAGTGTTTCCGGTGCTTCGAGCGTGGACGGCGGGATGGTCATCGATCTCAGCCCGATGCGCGGCGTGCGCGTGGACCCGGCCGCCCGGCGCGTTCGTGTCGGCGGCGGTGCGTTGCACTCCGACCTCGATGCAGCCTGCCAGGAACACGGCCTTGCCGTACCCGTTGGACTGGTCTCGCATACGGGAGTGGGGGGTCTCACCCTCGGCGGGGGCATGGGATGGCTGACCCGGCGCGCAGGACTGACAATCGACAGTCTGGTCTCGGCCGAAGTGGTGCTCGCCGACGGGCGCATCGTGCAGGCCTCAGCGAACGAGCACCCCGACCTTTTCTGGGCGCTCCGCGGCGGAGGAGGGAATTTCGGGGTCGTCACCGAATTCGAGTTCAAACTCCACGAAGCCGGCCCGACCGTGGACTTCGGGCTCTTTTTCTGGCCTTCTGAGCAGGGTCCGGAGGTGCTTCGCTTGGCCAGGGATCTCGTCTCCATCCTTCCCCGGGACCTGAACGTCGTGCTCGGCGAGCTCAACGCGCCACCAGCCCCCTTCGTGCCCGAGCAGTACAGGTTCCGGCCCGGGTACGCGCTGCTCCTGACCGGTTTCGGGCCGACCAGTCAACATGCCGCTGTGGTCGAACGGATCCGCGGCGCCATCCCGCCGCTGTTCGAGACGATCGGCCCGATGCCCTACGTCAAGCTCCAGCAACTGCTCGACGAGTCCACTGCATGGGGCCGGTTCCACTACGAAAAGACCACCTACCTGACCGAGCTCACCGACAACGCCATCCAGATCATCACCGACCACGCGGCACGCAGAACCTCTCCGCTGACCAAGATCCTGATCTACCTGCTCGATGAGGCATACACGGAAACCGGAGAACATGACACCGCCTTCGGCGGAGAACGCACACCCCGATACTCGGTCTTCATCCTCGCCGCCGCACCCGATAAGCAGTCACTCACCGCCGACCATGCCTGGGCCCGGGCGTTCTGGGACGCACTGCAACCGGCCGCACAAGGCGCCGGCGGCTACCTCAACGTCACGAACGACTACGACGCCACCAGTCTCCGCGCCAGCTACGGAGCCGACAAACTCGCCCGCCTGGCCCGGATCAAAACCGAATGCGACCCCGAGAACGTCTTCCGCCACAACATCAACATCAAACCAGCCGCCCCTGCCGGATAAAATCCCCCGACAGATCACAACAGATCCGGTACACACTTCATTCCTCTTGGACCGGGCCTTCGTCTACGTCACAAGTTCCAGCGAGCGTCGCCACGCAATTCCCCCAAGTTTGGACCCCGCTCTGCCGCGTCCAATTCATAGTGCGGCGCCCAACGGTCAGCGTCGAGACCCCGCGTTGACTCATCAAAGATGCCCGCGTAGCTGCAATCGAAGAATCATTTGAGAATGCCCGCGCAGCGGCGTGTCCGTCGGGGCGGTGTCCGCCGCTTCGGCATTGTGAGCCATGGAGCTTTCGATGAGTGAACGCAGGGCTGTCACGAAGGTCATCGCCACGCGGTATGCCCGGGCGGGCCGGGCGGTGAAGAAGCAGATTCTGGATGAGCTGTGTGCAACGACCGGATGGCACCGGGACCACACCCGCAAGTCGCTCCGGCACGCGCTGGTGCTCAAGCCCGTCCGGCCCCGGGCTGCCCGGGCGCCGCTCTACGGGGAGCCGGTGATCGAGGCGCTGCGGTTCTGCTGGGCGGTCCAGGGGACCCTGTGCGGGCGGCTCCTGGCGGCTGCGCTCCCGGACCTGGTGCCGCGCCTGCGGCGGTTCAAGGAGCTCCGCATTGATACCGAGACCGCCGCGCAACTGCTGAGGATCGCCCCGGCCACCATCGACCGCCGGCTCAAGGCAGACCAGGCGAAACTTGAGCCCCGCGGCCGGTCCCATACCAAGCCCGGAACACTGCTGAAGGACTCGATTCCGATCCGGACCTGGGCCGAGTGGGACGATGCGGTGCCCGGGTTCGTCGAGATCGATCTGGTCGGCCACGAGGGCGGCAACAGCCAGTGCGAGTTCTGCTTCACCCTTGATATCACTGACATCGCGACCGGCTGGACGGAAACCCGCTCGGTGATCAACAAGGCGCAGAAATGGGTTTTCGCTGCCATCAAAGACGCTACCGCCGCGTTTCCGTTTCCCGTCCTGGGCCTCGACTCGGACAACGGCTCGGAGTTCATCAACTGGGAGCTGTTCCGCTGGTGCGAACAGGAAAATCTCACCTTCACCCGCTCCCGGTCCGGGAACAAGAACGACGGTGCCCACGTCGAACAGAAGAACTGGCACATCGTCCGCCAGACCGTCGGCTACCACCGCTACGACACGGCTGGTGAGCTGGAACTGCTCAACCGGATCTGGGCGCTCCAGCGGCTCCTGACCAACCATTTCGGGCCACAGCAAAAACTCCTCACGAAAGTCCGGAGCGGCGCGAAGACCAGCAAGACCTACGACTCACCCGCTACCCCGTTCCAGCGCATCCTGGCCGACTCCGGCACCGTCAGCATGGATACGAAGGCCCGCCTGAAACGCGAAAACAAGCCCCTGAACCCGGCCGCCATCCAACGACAAATCCAGGCCCTCTCCGCGGAGCTCCTGACCCTGAGCACCGCAAAGCGAGCCCCTGACAGGCAGCCAACCATCCGGGCAAAACTAAATGATTCCTCGAAACAACCCAGGCGGGCATCTTGACATGATTCCTCGGGTGATGATCTGAGTAATGTGCTGGCCGTGATTCTGGCGGCCATAAAACCGCCGTGCTTCCGTCGAGGATCGAGAGGACAATTGTGTGTAGTGGGTCAGGTCCAGACGTTCAGCCGGGGCCTTCAACAGGAGAGATGACATGGGTGATCCCATCGCTTACCTTGATACCTCCGAGGTCCGTGCCGGAAAACTTGAGGAGCTCAAGGCAGCCATGGCAGAAATCGTCGCGTTCGTTGAGCAAAATGAGCCGCAGATCATCTCCTACTGCGTCTGTTTCTCAGAGGACGGATCCATCATGAGCGTCCTCCATTTTCATCCTGACGCGGCCTCGTTGGAGCTCCATATGAAGGTGGCGGGCCCCAAGTTCCCGCCAGTTGCACCACTCATCAAGCTAAGAACAATCGAAATATTCGGCCGCCCAACCGAGGACCTGGTGGCGCAACTTCGAGCGAAGGCACAGCTCCTCGGCGCCGGATCCGTCACTGTCCGTGACGTTCACGCCGGCTTCGCCCGCGGCTAGGGCGTGTCTCCCAATGGTTGGGTTGCCAGACAACCAAATGCTCCCTCCAGACCAATCAGAGCTAGTTACTCACCAGTTACTTGTCCCTTGGGGACAGCTTTAGGAGTACCGGGCCCTGTTGGCGAGTCGCCGGCAGGGACACCGGGCCGATCTGTCGAACGCCCCGAGCGGTACGGTTGAGTTGTGAACGCCGTTATCGATCACCTGGTCATCGCCGCCGATTCGCTGGAACAGGGCGCGGCCTGGTGCGCGGCAACGTTCGGCGTCCAGCCCTCCGGTGGTGGCAAGCACCCGTTGATGGGTACTCACAACCGAGTGATTGCCATCAGCAGCGAGAGCTTCCCCGACTGCTACCTCGAGGTCATCGCGATCGATCCCGACGCGCCGGCGCCGGGGAGGCCGCGCTGGTTCGGCTTGGACCACCCCGGGGTGCGCGAGGCTGTCCGCGAATCCCCTCGGCTGGTGCACGCTGTGGCGCGCACGCGCAAGATCGAGATGCTGCGCCGGGACCTTGCCAACTTCGCCCTCAACCCTGGCGAGTTGCTGGCAGCGCAGCGCGACACGCCTCACGGACTGTTGAAGTGGCGAATCACAGTCCGCGACGACGGCCGCGCTGAATGCGCAGGCGCGCTGCCCAGCTTGATCGAATGGGAGGGGCAACATCCGTGTGCCCACATGCACCTCACTGATGTGGCGCTGCAGGGCCTGGTGCTGCGCGGCGTTCCGACCCAGGCGGTCGACGTGCTGAAGCTTTCGGCCGTTCACACGAGCCCGATCGACGCTGTGCAGAACGCACCGCTCACCGCGACGCTGGAATCGCCGCGTGGCCGTGTTGTGCTCGATGCGTGGCACTTCGGAGGCTGAACAGCGCTGAAGCCGGCAGAGGGCGGGCCGGAGGGGAGTTCCTCAATGGGCAGTGCCTCCGCCGTGTAGCTGGCCACAACCTCATCAAATCCTTCAATGAGGGCCCGGTATTCCTAAAGCTGTCACAGTCATGCCGTTTTGGCAGGATTGATGCGTGAGTTCCCGTTATGCCTTGTTGTCCGATGCCCAGGGGGAGCACATTGCCCCGTTGATGCCTGACTCTTCAGGGAAGCCTGGCCGCCCGTTCAAGGACCATCGGTCGATGACCGAGGGAATCATCTGCCGGTACCGGGCCGGAATCCCGTGGCGTGACCTGCCGGCACATTTTGGGTCGTGGAAGACCGTGTGGAAGCACCACCGACGCAACGCCGCCAACGGCATCTGGGACAAGGTGCTGGCGGCGTTGTTGACCCGTGCCGATTCGGCCGGGCTGATCAATTGGGAGGTGTCGGCGGATTCCACGGTGAACCGTGCCCACCAGCACGGCACCAACCTGCCCCGCCACACAGGGGGACCGGTCGAATTACAAGAATCTGCTCGACGAGCCTGAGGACCATGCGATCGGCCGCTCCCGCGGCGGGCTGACCCGCGGCGGGCTGACCCGCGAAAATCCATGCCCTGGTGGATGGGAACATGCGCCCCCTCGTCCTGCTTCTGGGGCCCGGGCAGGGCGGGGACTCGCTCATGTTCGAGAACCTTATGGACGCCCTGAAGGTCGACAGGGACGGGCCCGGCCGGGCCCGCACCCGCCCGGAACGGGCCATGGCCGACAAGGCCTAGTCCTCCAAGGCGATCCGCAAGTACCTGCGCGACCGCGGCATCCAATGCGTCATCCCGGAAAAGGAGGACCAGAAGGCCAACCGCAAACGCAAGGGTTCCGCCGGCGGACGGCCCGTCACCTACGACAAGGAAGCGTACAAGCGCCGCAACGTCGTCGAGCGCAGCTTCAACACCCTCAAGCAATGGAGGTCCCTGGCCACCCGCTATGACAAACTCGCCCTCACCTACCGCTCAGCCGCGGTCCTGCACACCGTCGTCATCTGGAGCGCCCTATTGGGAGACACGCCCTAGTGCGGTGACCTGAAACGTTCGGGGTGTTGGTCATGCCGCCCTCGCGGAGTGGTGGCGCCCCCAACGATGGCCCTTTTCGCTGCGGACGCTGGCGCGTTCACGGCGCTGGGCCTCGAGGATCCCCGGATCGCGGGGGTGTGCGTTGCGCCAGTCCGGCATCGTCAACGTGCCCGACTCAGCGATGCGCACCGATTCGGCGTCCACCCCGCTACCTCCTTCTTGTGCAGAGAAGTAGGGAAAAACCAGTGTTCACACTCGCCTGCACAACCCCGAAAACACAGCTGCCGTTGTGCAGACGACTTAGAGGAAAATGACAACCGGGCGAAGGCATCAGGCGCGATGCCTCCGCGGCGACGCAGGGCCGCGAAAGGCACCCAAACATCATGGGGTCATCCGGGCACTGGGTCCGATTCACCCTTTCTCGCCAGGAATGAATGGCTGGAAACCCCATATTTGGCCGTCGCTGCCTGTGCCCTGTCGGAGACAAATTCGTAGCTGTTTGCCCTGCTGCTCTCGATGGTGAAGCCGGCGCCAGCGATCGTCTCCTGGTAGCTGTCCGTTTGGGCAGCACCTCCAATGCAGGCGGCCCAGAGGTCGGTGTTGCAGACAATTTTCGCGGTGAGCGGTACGGCGGTGACAATGTCGGCAATTGCAAGACGCCCCCCAGGCCGCAGCACACGGGCCGCTTCCCGAAATACCGACGGCTTGTCCGGGGACAGGTTTATGACGCCATTGGAGATGACGCAGTCAAAACTGCCGTCCGCAAACGGAAGGCCTTCGATGTGGCCCTTGGTAAAGGTGACATGCGGATAGCCGCCGGGGTTCCGCAGGCGTTCAGCCTTGTCCAGCTGCTCTTCAGTCATATCAAGGCCAACGACGCGCCCCGTGGTGCCAACCATGGCGGCGGCGTAAAAGACGTCGGTCCCGGAACCGGAACCGAGGTCAAGGACCTTCTCACCGGGAATAAGATCCGCCAGGTCGAAGAAGTATCCAACGCCGGCAAACGATTCGAGGGCGCCAGCAGGAATGGTGTCCAGGAGCTGGGGCGGGTAGCCCAGCTGCTCGGCAAGCCCGCGTCCCATTTTGAAGTGGTAGCTGCCGGTGGGGTTCAGGGCCACCGCGCGGTAGACCTGCTTGACCTTTTCCTCGAGTTCGCGGCGGTCTACTTCAACCGTTCCCGCATCCATGGCCCGGCCCTCCGTCAGGCGATTTCGAGCGTGGTGTGCACGGGGACCGGATTGGTCAGGCAGTCGCGGACAGGCGAAGTGTCCTGAACGTAACGGCACAGCGCCTGCAGCTGCTCCAGTGTCGCATTCGGGCTGGAGACCCGGGCCGTTGCGCGTAACGCGGTGAATCCCGGCCGCGGACCGTCCAGGCCCAGGAAAGGACGGGCGTCCAGGTCGCCCTCCACCTGGAACTCCAGCGAGCGGATTTCAATGCCCTGGGCAGCCGCGTTTGCCGCGTAGCCCACGGAGTAGCAGAAGCCCAGCGCCTGCAGCAGGAGCTCGACGGCGTTGGGCCCGGCATTGTTGCCGAGCAACACGGGCGGCTCATCGCCCTCGAGGACGAAGCTGCCGGTCCGGCCGGTGTCGGGCTCGCCTGCATGCGTAAACCCGAGAATGTTGCCGGTGTTGTGCGTCCCATCAAGCCATGTTGTGGTTGCCTTAAAGGTGAAACTCGCCAGAGCGGGATCCGATTGAATCGCCCCTATCGTCCCCACCAGCTGGTCTACGTCAATTCCATTTCGGATGGTGGCTACATCGCCCATCCCCATTCGCCTCTTTCCGATTTTTGCGCGGATCCGGAGCGGGTCCCCTCAGGTATAATCAAGCAATCACTTGAATATTTGAATTGCACACCTGGACGGGATAGATTGTCAAGTACTTACTTGAATAGGTTCGATGAGCGGAGGCTCCGGTGAGCAGCAGGAAAGCCAAGGACGCACTCTTTGACGCGTTTTCATCGGTGGCCAAGGTGCTTGGCAGCGGCCGGCGCGCCGAGCTGGTGGACGTCCTTGCCCAGGGCGAACGTCCGGTGGACGAACTCGCTCAAGAGATCGGGCAGAGTGTAGCCAACACCTCACAGCACCTCCAGCACCTACAGCGGTCAGGACTGGTGCGCAGCCGGCGCCAGGGAACCCGGATCTACTACCGGCTTAGCGGATCATCAGTAGCCGAACTTTGGGCAGCCATCCGCCACGTGGCTGCGGAGCATGTGGCGGAACTCGATAAACTCGCCACGGCCTGTCTTGGCGACCGCTCCGCCCTGGACACCCTGACGCAGGCTGAACTCCGCGAGCGGATGTCCGCCGGCGACGTCGTTGTCCTCGATGTGCGGCCTGAACCGGAGTTCCAGTCCGGGCATATCGCAGGAGCTGTGTCCGTTCCGCTCAAGGAGTTGGCGGCGAGACTGAGAAATCTCCCCGATGACCGCCAGGTTGTTGCCTATTGCCGGGGCCCTTACTGCGTGTTCGCAAACGAAGCCGTACAAATGCTCCGCCTGGAAGGGATCCCGGCCACACGCCTGGAAGGCGGCTACCCGGAGTGGGCTGCCGCCGGGCTCCCAGTGGAGGTGGCCCCGCAGCCGGAATAGCATCCGGCTATGCGGGCGCCCCGAGGGTCCCTGTTGTGAGGTTAACTCCGGCGCAGCGTCAGGATCTGTTCAGCGCGGCCGAACGGGCCCTGGAGATCGTGCAGGACAGTGGACGTGAGCCCAATCCCGTCAGTTCCGAAGGAGACGGCATTGTCCAGGCCCAGCCATTCGCCCTCGGGCCTGCGGTACATGTGGATCTGCAGGTCCAGGTTGGGGAAGGCATAGCTGTCTTTGCCCGGCGGGACCCTGGCCGCGATTCCGTTGGCCGTGTCAACGAGGCCCATCAGGCGGGCCAGGTCGCCGCTGTCGGCTTTATCCGTCAGGGGGTGCTGGGTGCGGAGCCAGACGATGCCCGCGCCGGGCCGGTGGCCCTCGGCCACGCGCATCTCCAGGGACCGGATGTAGCCGCCTGGCCAGATGGCAGGGCCGTCGAGCGGTTTGCATTCATCCGGTGCCGGGATGGCGGTGTCCTCGACCGCGGCAACCGCGGCCGTGTCGCTGGTGATCATCCGCCACGCGGTGGCGCGGATGGCCACGCGGCCGTTCTCAACCAGTTCTGCCTGCAGGAGCTCGATGGTCCGGCCCGGACGGAGGGTGGCGGTTTCGATGTGGAACCCGCCACCAGGGATCAGGCCCAGTATCTCGTAGCTCAGCCGGGCCATCCGCATGTCGGCGCGGGGCTCGTGGCGCTCCAGGCTGTCCGCCATCAGGCCAGAGGCCGGCGCCATATGCTGTTCGTGCTCGTTCCAGGCCCCCTGTGCGTGGATGGTGGAGCAGAATCGCCCCTCACCCAGCGCCTGGTAGTAGAAAAAGCCTTCGGCCAGGTCTGGCAGATCCTTGGTCAACGTTGGCCCTTCCGACGATTCTGGGTGAATGATCATTAACTCTAACCGGTGCTCTACTGACCGGCCACCGCGGCAAGCTCCAGCATGCGCGGCAACAGGTCCGGCCAGGATTTCGCGAAGCCTGGATGGAGCTCCTTCAGGTCCACCTCAGCCAGCGGGACCCACTGGAGTTCGAGACTTTCCGGATCGCTGATCACGGGGTCAAACGGCGCGGTCACCAGCACAACAACGGTGGTGTAGGACCAGTAGCCAACGTCCAGTACGGACGTGAAGAGGACGCTGACATCCGCGGCCGGCACTGCGGCTTCCTCGTGCGCCTCGCGGAGTGCGCCGGTGACAGCGTCCTCGCCCTGGTGCAATGCTCCGCCGGGGAGTCCCCACGTTCCCCCGTTGTGGCTCCACAACGCGCGGTGCTGCAGGAGAACGCCCTTGCCGGGGTCATAGGCCAGGACGCCGGCGGCACCGAATCTGCCCCAGAACTTGCCGTGGTCGCCCTCAACCCACGCGTCACCGGGATCCCGCGGACCGGTCCGGAGCGGCGGAAACATGAGATTCGCATCAGGGGACGTGGCAGCCAAGGAGTGATCCATTCCTCCAGTCTGACAGGTGCCCGGCGGCCCTGACGCTCAGGCGTCGGCCGCGCGTCAGCCTGTTTGGGCCCCGTGACCGCGTTCGACGGCGAAATCACCGCCGGGGTACATAACGGTTTCGTGTCCGTCGTCGAAGCGGACCAGGTAGGGCGGATGACCTTCCTGACCGCGGACTTCAACGATTACCCCGTGCCGGTCTGAGGACCCGACGGTCCTCCCCCGGACGATGATCCTGTCACCCTGCGCTGCCTCCATGGCAATCACCTCCAAGGCCCAGAGTACGACTGACGGGGACCAGGGAACAGGGGTCAGCCACGTGACCGGTCGCGGCTCCCGGAAATGGACGGCAGGTCAGTTCCCTGGGACGCGATGAGACGGGCAGCGCGGCGGAGTGCGTCGTCGGGGTCCTGGTGCCAGCGCGTGATGACGACGTCGGCCCGCTGGCGGTCGCTGCCACCCAACCCCTGAAGCAGCGGAAACACAACGTCGGCAATCAGGGGGTCCACCAGCTCTCCGGTCTGCGCGGTTCTGATGAAGCCCTCCAGCCGGGTCAGGTCAGAGTGACGGAGGAGGGCCACCCGGGACTGCAGCAACACAACGGCGGCGAGCCGCCTCTCATAGACCGGCCGCCTGCCGGGACCGGGCCGGCCCCAGAGGAGTGATGCCAAAGCGGTCACCTCATCGTGGCCAAGGTCCTTGAACTTCGTGCCAGCGTCGCGGACGGTGCCGCGTACGGCTCCCACCGACGATCCGTAGGACCCAAGTACCCCGCCCACCCGGGACTCCACGTCTTCCGCCCGGTACCAGGCGCCCTCATTCTGCAGGGTGGCGTCGATGAAGCCGGCAGCCTCCTGCACACGTTCGTTCACGGCGCAGTTACCGTCCCAGCCGGCCGGCAGCGGCGTGAAGTATGCAGAACGGCGTTGACGGGCGTGCTTCGAGGCGTCCCTCCGCGATGGGATCCCCGCACACGTCGCACGTACCGTAAGTGCCCGCCGCAATCCGCGCCAGGGCCGCGTCCACCTGTTCGAGGCCCGAACTGCTCTGCTGCAGGAGCGCCGATGCCTGCGACAGCTCGAATGCAATGGTGGATCCCTCGGGGTCGTGCTCGTCATCCACGTTGGAATCCTGGCGCGCAGCATTGGCCGAAGAGATGTCCGCGCGGAGGGCGGGAAGAAGCGCGAGTTTCCGGGCGCGCTCTTCCTCCAGCAGGACCCGGAACCGTTCAAAATCTGGCATGGGAAAAGCCTAGTGGTTTTGGGGGTCTCGACAAGCGCGGCCAGTCGGAGGATGCTGGCAATCGTAAGCGCCTCAGATGCCGTCTGGCAGCAAGGGACAGACAGCTGATGGACACAAACTCCACAGAGAAAGTCTGCGTGCCATGCCTACAAACATCGTCACCGAGTTGGCAGTCAAGTCCCACAACACACCGGATGAGAAGCGCCGGCCGGAGAAGACGGAAGTGGACGTCGTCAACCTGGGTGACTACACCGTTGGCCGGTTCACGTTCAATCCCGGCTGGCGCTGGTCGGACTGCATCAAGCCGGTGGTCCAGACCGAGTCCTGCCAGAACAACCATGTGGGATTCTGCGTTTCCGGAGCCCTCAATGTCGAGACCACCGATGGCAACCGGATCAACATCAGTGCCGGAGATTCCTACACCATTCCACCGGGGCATGACGCCTGGGTGGACGGTGAAGAAGCCTTCGTCGGCATTGAATTCCTCAGCGCCGCGGAATTCGCCAAAGCCCCAGGAACGTGACCCGGCTGCCGTCCCCCCGGCAGGTCAGTACCAGTTGTTGGCCACTGAATGGTTCCACGCGCCGCACGGTGACCCGTAGCGGTCCGCTATATACGACAGTCCCCAATTGACCTGGGTCCGGTAGCTCGTGAGCCAGTCGCTGCCCGCGCTGGCATACTTGCTGGCCGGCAGCGACTGGGCGATCCCGTATGCGCCCGAATAGGGGTTGGTCGCGGTGGTCAGCCAGTTGGACTCCTTGGTCCACAGCGACGCCAGGCACGGAAACTGGTCCTGGCCCCAGCCGTAGGCCGCCAGCTGCCCGGCCGCGTAGCTCTTGGCGCCGGCGGGGTCGTTGACAGCGCCGCCCGGCACGGAAGGCACGACGACGACGGGCGGCGGGGCCGGCGTCGGGCTCGGGACAGGAGCGGGGGCGGGTACTCCCGGTACGGCAGGCGGGGCCGGAGCCGGTTTCTGCGCAGCGGCCAGGGCAGCTGCCTTGGCTGCCGCCTCCGCCTGTTGGCGTGCCTGTTCCTGCGCCGCCGCCCGCTTGGCGGCCTGCGCCGTTTCGTACGCAGCCAACGCCACCTGGCCCTGCCGGAACTCACCCTCCACGGCAGCGGTGGTGCCCTTGAGGGAGGCCAACTGCGCGGTCAGTTCCTGGCCGTGCTCCTGCTGCTCCGCGATCTGCCGGGACATGGCCTGCTGGGCGGATTGGGCGGCATCGAGCTTGGTTCTGGCTTCGCCGGACAGGCGCTCGCGCTCGGCCCTGGCTGCCTGCTCCTGATCGGCCAGGGCGCGGGAAATGCGTTCGGCGGCTGCGGATTTGTTCACCAGGGCGGCAGTCTTATCGCTGACGATCTGGACGATATTCAGGCCTTGGATGCTGTTGTTCTGCACGGCGTCGAGGGCAACGAAGAAACCCATGTTTGTGCCACCGGTCTTATACGACTGCGCCGCAAGAGACCCGATTTCCTTCTTGTACTGTCCCAGTTCGGCCGCGGCGCGTGCGGTCTGGGCGGTCAGTGCATCCACAGTGGAAGTGGCGGCCTGAAGCGCCGCTTCGGCAAGGGCATACTCCGCGGCGGACGTCACGGCCGCATCGCCCAGCGCCTCCGCTTCGGTCTGGAGCCCGCCCAGCAGCCCATTGATCCTGGTGACCTCTGCCGCTTTGCCGGCCTCGCTTTGCTTGGCGTTCTGCACGTCCTGCCACGAGGGATAGCCGCCGGGCGGCGCGTCGTCGGCGGCATGTGAGGGAAGCTGCGCTACCGACCCCACCAGGGCGACCGCCAGCATGCCGGCGAGGGCGGGCAGCCGCATTTTTTGAACAATCCGGGACATAGTTGGTGAGCTTACCGGGCATATACGGATTACGGGGGTTGACCTGCAACATCGTTACCGGAGAGCCGGGAAACCGCACTGAAATGCGGGTGGATTCCACGCCTACATTCCGTTACCGGAATGTGACATTGCTGCCGAGCAGAAGTTATGGTCAAGCGGTAGCCCGGCTCAAGCCGGACCATTCCCGCCAGTATGCCGAGCCCTGCCGCTGACCGGGATCCAGTCGCTTTCCAGCTGGCAGGGACGGGGGAACCACGTTTCCACGGCTTTTCGAAGCCTTGGGGTTAAGTCGGTATCGCTCCCGTCCCGTGCGGCGGCGCCACCGGCCGGGTAACTCCGACCCGAACCCGACAGCTCACCCCGCAGGCATGGGAGAGGCGATCAACCGTGTCCAAGAATTCCGCTTCCGCACGCCATCGTGTGGTTCCTGCCCGCTCTACCGTCCCTGTCGGCCTGTCGTCCACGGCCAAAGCGCACGCACTGACGTTTGGTCGGCCGGCGCTGGTGGCTGTTGCTGCATCAGGCCTGCTGTTCAGCATCGGCGCCCCGGCGCAGGCCGGCGTCCACGGCCCTGGTGATGCCGGTACTGCCAACGCCCAGGCCCAAACAAGTGCAGCGGTGGCGGCCCCGGCCGCCACTGTTCAGGCCGCTGCTGCTCCGGCACCGGCCGTGGCCAACGTCCACACGGTCGTTTCAGGCGACACGCTGGGCCAGATTTCCGCCACCAACGGCGTCCCGCTCAACGACGTCCTTGCCGCCAATGGACTCTCACTGACCAGCGTCATCTACCCCGGCGACCAGATCCGGATCCCCGGTGCCGGCTACACCGCACCGGCTCCCGCGGCGAAGGTCGCGGCGGCCCCGGCCTCCCCCACCAACACCGGTATCCAGCTGGCCTCAACGTCCGCACCGGCGGCCCAGGCTCCGGCCAGCTCGCTCGGCGCGGCCATCCTGGCTTCCGCCAACTCCCAGCTTGGCGTCCAGCAGGACTGCACCGCCATGGTGGAGAAGGCGCTGCGCTCGGTGGGTAAGAGCGTTGGTGATCTGGCTCCCGGCCAGTTCTACCAGTACGGCTCAGTGGTGGGCACACCGGCACCAGGGGATCTGGTCATCACGGCCGGCCATGTGGGCGTCTACGCCGGCAACGGCCAGGTAGTCAGTGGCGGGGTGGACGGCTACAAAACCGAAGTGCACTCCATCAGCTGGCTCTCCGGAGTGTCCTTCGTCCGCGTAGCGTGATCCGACCATGCTCGACGGCGGCGGGCGGCACCCAGCCGCGCGCCGCCGTCGTCCATCCCTGGTGTTCGCTCAGGTCCCGCAGAAGGTCCGGTAGCTCCCGAAGTCTTCAGGGGCGGGGCCGGCGTAGCGTTCCAGCCCGGGGCGCTGCGTGTACGGATCGGCCAGGACGTCCATCAGGCGGTTGAAGGGGTCCAGGTCGCCTGCGCTAGCAGCGTCAAGGGCCTCTTCAACCAGGTGGTTCCTGGGGATGTAGACGGGGTTGACCCGCTCCATCAGGTCCGCGTCCGGCGCCAGTGCCAGCCACTGTGCCGCCCAGGCGTCGAAGGCTGCCGGGTCCGCGAACTTGGCCCGCGCAGTCTCCGGCGTGCCGCGGGCTGCCGAGCCGAGGCTCCGGAAGAAGGACGTGTAGTCCACTTGGCCTTCCTGAAGCAGGCCCAGCACGCCGTCCACGATCGGCGACGCGACGTCGTCGTGCGTGTCCGCGCGCAGCCCAAGCTTGGACTTCATGCCGGCTGACCAAGCAGCGCTGTACAGCGTGCGGAAGGCGCCGAGGGATTCAACGGCGAGCGCAATGGCCTGGTCTTGGTCTTCATGGAGCAGGGGCAGGAGTGCTTCGGCGAGCCGGGTGAGGTTCCATTCGGCAATGACCGGCTGGTTGGCGTAGGCGTAGCGTCCGTCAGCGTCGATGGAGCTGTAGACCGAACCGGGGTTGAAGGCGTCCATAAACGCACACGGACCATAGTCGATGGTCTCGCCGGAGATGGTCATGTTGTCGGTGTTCATCACGCCATGGACGAAGCCCGCCAGCATCCATTGCACCACCAGGGACGCCTGGGCGGCTATGACCGCATCGAAGAACGCGAGATAGGGTTTTTCGGCGAGCGCCACGTCCGGGTAATGGCGGCTGATGGCATGATCGGCCAGACGGCGCAGAAGGTCCGTCTCGCCGTTGACACGGGCGAACTGGAAGCTGCCGACGCGCAGATGGCTGCTGGCCACCCGGGTGAGCACGGCTCCGGGCAGCATGGTTTCGCGGCGGACGGGCCGGCCCGTGGCCACCACGGCGAGGGACCTCGTGGTGGGGATGCCCATGGCATGCATGGCTTCGCTGACGACGTACTCGCGCAGCATGGGACCGACGACGGCGAGCCCGTCACCCGCGCGGGCGAACGGTGTCCGGCCGGAGCCCTTGAGGTGGATGTCCCGAAGCTGCCCGTGGATGTCCGTGACCTCACCCAGCAGGAGGGCCCGACCGTCGCCGAGCAGGGGTGAGTAACCGCCGAACTGGTGGCCCGCATAGGCCTGGGCCACCGGTGTGGCACCTTCAGGAATCTGGTTGCCGATCAGCAACCGCGTCCCGTCGGGCGTCCGCAGCGAGGACGGGTCCAGGCCCAGTTCGCTGGCCAACGGCTCGTTCAGGACCAGCAGCTGCGGGTCTGGCGCTTCCTCTGCCTGCCAGGGAACCGCCAACTCCTCGAGTTCGCGGGCGAAACGCCCGCCGAAGGTGAGCGTTAGTGGGATTGCGGTGCTCATCCTTCAAGACTACCCGCGGCCGCGGGTGAGTGCCCCGCCCTCCCAACTGAGTAGCGCTATCTGTCGTTCTGGAGGCTCAAAACGTCAGATAGCGCTACTCAGATCCGACGTACTGGCGTCACCCCTCAGACGTGCTGTCCGAACCAGGCGAGGGTGTCGTTCCAGGCAGCCGCGGCCTGGGTTTCGTTGTAGCGCTCGCCGGTGTCGTTGTGGAAGGCATGGTCCACGCCGGGGTAAACGGTGAGCTGATGCGTCACGGTGGTGGCGTCCAGGGCATCCCGGAGGGCCGGCATGGCACCGGTGATCCGCTGGTCACGTTCTGCATACACGCCGAACGCCGCCGCCTTGATGGCCGGCACCTTGTTCAGGTCCGGCGCCGGCCCATAGAACGCGGCGGTGGCCTTGAGCCCGGCCAGCTCAGTTGCCGCCTGCCAGGTAATGCCGCCGCCGAAACAGTACCCATTCATCGCGATGCGTCCGGAGTCCACGAAGTCCTGGCCCTGAAGGTAGTCGAAGGCGGCGGCGAAGTCTGCAACATGGCGTGGGGCCCCGGCGCTGGTCAGTGCACCCGACACGGCGTCCGAGTCAAGGCTGGCGGTGCCTCCCTCCCTACTCAGCAGGTCAAGGGCCAACGCCGCATACCCGGCCTTGGCAAAGCGCCGGGCAACATCCTGGATGTGAGGGGTCAGCCCGCGGTTCTCGTGGCAGACCAGCACCGCCGGGCCGGCTGCCCCGGAGTCGGGCCGGGCGAGGTAACCGCTGATATCGGTTCCGTCGGCAGCGAACCGGACGGTCGCCGTCGTAAGCCCCCCGGCGCCCTCCGGGACCGAGAGCGGACTTTTGGCCCCCGGAACAGCACCGGCAGAAGCGGTGCCGGTGCCCGCCGTCGATGACGGGGTGGGTGTGGGCATGGGGTCGGTGCTGCGTGGGACTTCCTCGGGTGTGCATCCAACGAGCAGCATCGCGCCCGATGCCGCCGCCATGCTTCCAGTGATGAATGCGACCCTGCGGGTAAAGGTGCGGTGGGTCATTGCGCCGGCGCGGTAGTCGTCGAAGAATTCCTCGATCAGGTACCGCTCAAACTTTCCAAGCTGGACCATGGCTGGCCTCCTCGAGTGAGGCTCATATCCTTCTCCGAAGCGGGCAGACCTGCAAGGGGTCCCATGCGCCCGGTCAGAACTGCTCGGCCGGGATGGACAACCCGAGGTCGAGAAGTCCGCGGCCTGCCTGTTCCAGAATGGGATCCATGGTCAGCGAGGCGTGGTTGAGCAGTACATTGACATCGCGCTGGATCCGCTGGAGCGGGTGCGTCAGCCGGTGCACACTCCCGCCGGATCCCGTCAGGATGAGGCGGACAGCCTCGGCCGACGCCGCGCCGCTGAGACCCAGCGAAAGCCGGTACCGCGCCCGCTCCTCATCGGTGAAAGCCGCAGGCCGGCGATCGAAGGAGGCGGCCACCACCCGGACAGCTTCCTGCCAGTGCAGCCGCGCGGTGGCCACCTGCCCGTAGGCCTGCGAGAACCGGGCCTGCGCGAGCGGCGAATCCGCCTGCCGCGCCTGCGTTGTCTGCTTGACCTTACGCACCATCATCAAGTCTTGGAACACCTCGATGGCGTGCTCAGCAGCCCCCAAAGCGGCGGCCGGGGCAACCATGTTCAGGAACGTGGCCATGGGGGTGTGGATGCTCGGATCCGGGTGGATGCGACTGCCGGGATTGTCAGCGACGGCCAGGAGATTCCATTCCAGGGCACGGTGCGCCGGGACAAAGAGGTTCTCCGCGCGGAGATCGTTGCTCCCGGTCCCCCGCAGGCCGGCCGTGTGCCAGACGTCCAGGAGGTCAAGATCGGACACCGGTACCAGGCACTGCAGGCGGACCTCGCCGTGCTGCACGGCCAGGAGCGCCCACTCGGAGTGCATGATGCCGGAGGCGAAGCTCCATCGGCCCGAGACGGTGTAACCGCCGGGAACCTTCTCTGCTTTACCGGGAGGGGCACCGGTGGCGGCAGCCAAGGGGGCCGGCCCGTTGGCGAAGACTTCATCCTGGGCTTCCTGCGGCCAGCGGGCCAGCATCCACACGTGTTCCACCAAGTGCCCCACGCTCCAGGCCGTGGAGACACATCCCTGGGCAAGGCGGCGAACCACCTCCACGTAGGTTTCCAGCCCCATGCCGAAGCCGCCCACGGCCTTCGGTGCAAGCATCTGGAACACCCCTGCTGCCTTCAGTTCAGCCATGGTGGCTTCCGGGATGCGGCGGATCTCCTCGGTCTCCGCGGCGCGGTCCCGCAGCCGGGGAACGAGGGCATCCACCCGGGACAGCAGCTCGTCATGGGAAGGAATGATCACGGCCGGAAGGAAATCCGCCGGCAGGATCTCGGCCGGAAGCTCGATGGTGTGCGCTGTATGGCTGCGTTTCGCGGCCAGGTAGCGGTGATTGGCCGCCGAGAGGTGCACTCCGGTGGGGACCTGCTCCGAGACGTCAACGCCGAGGTCCGTCAGCTGCCCTACTTTGTCCGGGTTGTTGGTGAGGAGGCGGATCCGGCCCGCGCCAAGCGCGCCGAGCATCTGGGCTGCGGCGCTGTAGTCCCGCTCGTCCTCGCCGCGGCCCAGGGCCACGTTGGCTTCGTAGGTGTCGAGTCCGTTGTCCTGCAGGGCGTACGCGTCGAGCTTGGAGTACAGGCCGATGCCGCGCCCCTCCTGCCGCAGGTACAGCAGGAAGCCCCCGACGGCGGCAATCTCCTCGACTGCCTCGCGCAGCTGGGGTCCGCAGTCGCAGCGCTCGCTGCCGAACACGTCGCCCGTGAGGCATTCACTGTGCAGCCGGACCAACGGCGCTGTACCTTCCGGGCCCTGGTCCAGGAGCGTCTGCTCCCATTCGCCGAGGGCGAGCAACAGGTGCTCCTTACCGTCGGCCAGTCCATGGAAGGTCATGATCTCGGCTGTGGCCGCGAAGCCGTCAGGGAAGCGAAGTGGGACGGTGACCTGGCTGCGCACGGTGGCCGGTTGTTCGAATGGCCGCGCGACGGTCTCGGACATGACGGTCATCTGGGCTCCTCAGGAAGTCTGGCAGTACTTGAATGTTGAAGTAAATGGTACCGATCATTACTTCACGATGCAAGTGATTTGAGCGACATAAAACTTCATTCATGAAGTAAAGCGCGTAGACTCACCCTATGGAACGTGCCGAGGAACCGCGATGGCTGAACGGCGAGGAACGCGACGTCTGGCTGACGCTGGTCGCTGTGATTATGAAGCTTCCCGCCGCCCTGGACGCCCAACTGCAGCACGACGCTGGGATGAGCCACTTCGAGTACATGGTCCTGGCCGGCCTGTCTGAAGCTCCGGCCCGCACACGCCGGATGAGTGATTTGGCGGGCTTTACCGAGTCCGGACTCCCCCGGCTGTCCCAGGTGGTGAGCCGGCTTGAAAAGCGGGGCTGGGTGCAACGCTCTACGGATCCTTCCGACGGACGCATCACGCTGGCCACGCTCACCGACGAGGGCTGGACGAAAATCACCCAAACCGCCCCGGGGCACGTGGAGGCAGTCCGAGCGCTTGTGTTCGATCCCCTCACGAAGGCACAGTCGCGCCAGCTGGGGAGCATCGGCAAACGCATCATGGGCGCCATTGACCCAGAGGACCGCTGCCTGCGCGGAAGCGCCCCACTCTGAAATTAGCAGGGCGCCTTCGGACGGTCAGACGGAATACGGTCGTCAGACCCGCGCACTCTGGTGCGTGAAGGTCGTTACGGCCGGGCGCAGCGGCGCCACTGGATCCAGGCGCACATAGGCCTCGCCCGGCGCCGGGCGAGGGTCCGCCTCTCCCTTGTTGGGCCAGAGCGAGAACGCGCGTTCCGCCTGGGCCGTGATCGACAGCGACGGATTAACGCCGAGGTTGGCCGAGATCGCTGCACCGTCGACGATGTGCATGCCAGGGTAGCCCCAGACCCGGTGGTAGGGGTCGATGACACCGCTGTCCGGGCTGTCGCTGATGCAGGCGCCGCCGAGGAAGTGGGCGGTGAGCGGCACGTCGAAGATCTCCCCCAACGTCGCTCCGGCGTAGGTCCTGCGCCCGCCACGCTCCTGCAGGAGCCGTGCGATGACGCCCATCGCCCGGTGGCCCGGCTCGATGTAGGTCGGGTTGGGCTCGCCGTGCCCCTGTCGGGAGGTCAGCTGGCGGCCGCCGAAGAGCCGCCGTTTGCCCGAGACGGTAAGCGAGTTGTCCCGGGTCTGCATAACGAGGCCGATGATGGTGCGCTCGCTAAACTTCCAGGGGGTCGGCTCGATGCTTGGGATCGCCAGCGGGTTCTTGAGCGCGACGCCGATGAACCGCACCCACCGTGGCATCCGCCCATCACCCGGCACCGCCAGCGTCGAGAGGGCCCCCATCGCATTGGAGCCCTTGCCGTAGCGGACGTTTTCGATATGGGTGTCTTCGTCCGGGTGGAACGAGGCGGTGATGGCGACACCCTTGGTGAGGTCCATGCCTTTGGGTGGGCGATGCGACGTCATGGCGCCCAGAAGCGCCTCGGAGTTGGTCCGGGTGAGAACCCCCAGGCTGTCCGAGAGCCCGGGCAGTTGCCCGCCGTCGCGCATCTCGTGAAGAAGCGACTGCGTCCCCCAGGTACCGGCCGCAAAAACCACGTGCCTGGCGGTGAGAACCTGCCGGTCCTTGCCCCGCCTGGTCCAGGCCCCCGTGCGCTCGGTGACGATCTCGTATGCCGGCGCTTCGGCGTCGGTGAGCGGGCGTACGGCGGCGACGGTGCGCAGCGGCGTCACGCGCACGCCGATCTTTTCGGCCAGGCCCAGGTAGTTCTTCGTCAGGGTGTTCTTTGCGCCCACGCGGCAGCCCACCATGCAGTTGCCGCACTCCGTGCAGCCGGTGCGTTCGGGGCCGGCGCCGCCGAAGTATGGGTCCGGGACCCGGACACCCGGCATGCCGAAAAACACGCCGGTGGGCGCCTTCTTGAACGTGTGCCCAACGCCGAGCTCGTCCGCGGCAGCGCGCATCAGCTGCTCCACCGGGCCCTCGCACGGGTTGGTCACCACCCCCAACATCGACTGGGCCATCCGGTAATGCGGCGCAAGCTCGTCCTGCCAGTCCGTGATGTGGCCCCACTGCTTGTCCTGGAAGAACGGCGCCGGAGGGATGTAGAGCGTGTTCGCATAGTTGAGGGAGCCACCGCCGACGCCGGCGCCCGCCAGGATCAGTGCGTCCGGGAGCTTGTGGACGCGCTGGACGCCGAAGCAGCCAAATTTCGGGGCCCAGAGGTACTTGCGGAGGTTCCACGATGTCTTGGCGAAGTCTCCGTCCTCGAACCTGCGGCCGGCCTCAAGCACGTGCACGTCGTAGCCCTTCTCGGCGAGGCGCAGCGCTGCGACCGAGCCGCCGAAACCGGAGCCGATGACAACGACATCGTGGTCAACGGCCGGGCCGCTGTCCTGGGCGGTCACTTCTTTCCCGCTGCCTTGAGCGCGCGCAGGAGAAAAGTCAGCATTCTGGAGTGGTCGCCGTCGGACATTCCGAACGCGGGCCCGAACGGCAGCAGGTGCTGGGCCGTCACAGTCTGGCTCTCGGTGAAGCGCAGGATGCCCTCGGAGCCGTGGCGGCGGCCCACCCCGGAGGCTTTCATGCCGCCCATGGGCGAGCCGGTGCTGCCCCAGGCGACGGTGTAGGAGTCATTGATACTCACGGTGCCCGTTCGGATCCTGGCCGCAAGCTCCCGGCCGTGGCGGACACTGCCCGTGAACACGTTGCCGTGCAGGCCGAACTCGGTGTCGTTGATGAGCTGGATGGCCTCGGCATCGTCCGCCACGCGGTAGATCGCCACAACGGGACCGAACGTCTCCTCGTTCCGGCACAGCATCGACTCGGTAACACCGGTCAGCAGGGTGGGCTCGTACACATATGGGCCGAGGTCCGGGCGGTGCCTGCCGCCGGTGAGGACTGTGGCGCCGTGCTTCCTCGCATCCTCAACGTGGGCCGAGACTGTCTCAAGCTGGGAAGCCGAAGCGAGCGAGCCCATGTCATTGCCGTAGTCGAGCGCTGTGCCGACCTTCATGGCCTCCACCGCGGCGATGAGCTTTGCGGTGAAGGCGTCCGCCACCTTCTCGTGCACGATGACCCGCTCTGCCGACATGCACAGCTGTCCCGCCGATGCGAAGCAGGTGCGGATGGTTCCGGTCACGGCCTTGTCGAGGTCGGCGTCGTCGGCGATGTACACACCGTTTTTCCCGCCGAGCTCGAGGGAGTAGCCAACGAGCCGGCCGGCAAGGGATTCGGCCACCTTGCGGCCCACTGGCGTCGAGCCGGTGAAGCCGGCGTAGTCGGCCCGGTCCAGGACGGCCTGGCCGATGCGGCGGTCGCCAAGGACCACCTCGAGGACGCCCTCAGGAAGCCCGGCATCACGCAGCATCTCGACGCCGAGGAGGGCCGACAAACTCGCCTGACGGTCTGGCCGCAGGACGACGGCGTTGCCCGCCACGAGTGCGGCGATCGCGTCGGTGACGGCGAGGCTGAAGGGGTAGTTCCACGGCGAGACGATGCCCACCACACCCTTGGGATGGCGCAGCTCGCGCGCCTGGGACAACACCGGGTAGGCACCGGAACGGCGGCGGGTCTTGAGGTAGCCGGAGGCGGCGCGGCCGTAATGGCGTGCCGTGTCGGCAACGTCGGCAACCTCTTCGAAGGCGTGGCCCCGGGACTTGCCCGACTCGAGCTGGATGAAGTCGAGGATCTCGGCCTGGTGGTCAAGGACGATGTCATGGAAGCGCTCCATGATCCCCTGGCGATCCTTGAACGACGTTCGGGCCCATTCGACCTGGGCTTGCCCCGCCCGGGCGTAGGCCTCCGCGACGTCAGCCTCAGTAGACAGCGGCAGGGAAGCGAGCGGGCCGCCGGTGAGCGGCGTGTGAATCAGTTCAAGTTGGGCGTCCGCGGTATGCCGGGCATGGGCGACAAGGATCCGCACGCGGGCCGGATCCACGGCGAAGGTTTCGATGGGCGCGGTGATGTGGCTGGCCAGCGTCTCTGATGACATGGACAAAGAGTACCTGATAGTTGAATATCGGTTTTGTCATTCCACGCCAGGGCGCTTCTCATCTGTAGGCGTCACGACGGTGAGCAATTGATATCACCTCGATCAGAAGGACGTCGTCAATGATCCGGTAGATGACCCTGTATTCGCCGCGTCTGGCTGAGTAGAGGGGATACAGGGGCTCCTGCAGCTGCTTCCCTAGCCGGCGAGGGTTCTCGCGGAGCGCACCCGTTATGAACTCGAACGCTGCCGCCGCCACTTTTTCCGGCAGGCCATGCGTCAGTGCGCGCCGTGCAGATTTCGAGAACCGGACGTCATAACCGGCGCTCATTCCGTTCCGGTTGCAGGCCGCATGTCAGCCTTTACCTGCTCGGCGTTGAAGGTGTCACCACGTTCGAGATCATGGAGACCTTGGCCGATCTCTTTGACAAGCCTGGCGTCCGAGAGAATGGCCACAGTCTCCAACATTGCATCGTAGTCATCGGCACCCAGGAGCACAGCCGCCCGCAGTCCATTCCGGGTAATCTCGAACCGCTCGTGCGTCGTGGACGCCCGCTCCACAAGGCGCGAGAAATTTGATCGTGCTTCTGCCACCGGGAGTGTTGTCATGTACATAATTCTAGCGCACATGGCGCGACCCGGGTGGGATGGCCCGGGTACGGATATTGACGCGACGGCAGCGGAACTGCACCACGGTTCCGCTGCGAGCGCAACATCGTAGCTGCACCGTTCATGGCCGATAATGACGCCCACTGCGGTTCTCGAGGCACAGTGCCAAACGGTCGCCTAGCCTACCCACCCCCCCGCACGCGAGGAAGAACCGGCTGGGTGCAGTCTGTAGCCTTGAGGCGTGGGACATTCAGCGGTCATCATCGGCGCGGGAATCGGCGGCCTGAGCACGGCACGGGCCCTGAAGCGTCACGGCTGGGCAGTGACAGTTTTGGAGCAGGCTGCGGCCCTGCCGACGTCGGGCACCATGCTGGGCATGTGGCCGGCCGCCATGAAGGCCCTCGACGATATTGGTGTTGACGCCTCGCGCCGCACTGACGGTTGGGCGCACATTGCTGCCGACGCAGGAACCCGACTGTGGACGCCGGCGGGGCGGACGTTGCTGACAGCCCCCGGGGGCGCCGACCTGAACCTGGTCTCCCGGCCCGCGCTGCTCGCTGCGCTTGCCCGGGACATCGACGTCAGCTTCAACACGCAGGTCATCGAGGCCGAACAGCTGGACGATGCGGAGCTGGTGGTAGGTGCGGATGGCACGTTCAGCCGCACCCGGCAGCGGATGTTCGATGACCGGTTCCCCGCCCGTTCCCTTGGAGCCGTCGCATGGCGGGGAACCGTCAAAGGCGCCGTGGCCGAATTCGGCGAGACCTGGGCTCCCGGCGCACTGTTTGGCATCACACCGGCGGGTCCTGATGCGACGAACTGGTATGCATGCATCCGCGCCGATCAGACATTTGACGGACCACACCTGCCGCACATAGTGGACCATTTCGGCCCCTGGCACCGCGGCGTGCGGGAGCTGATCGGCAGGATCGAAGAGAAGGCAGTCCTGCATCACGGACTCTTCGAGACGCGGAAGTTGCCGCGGTACGTCACCGGAAAGACAGCGCTGGTGGGCGACGCCGCCCACGCAATGGCGCCCTTCCTTGGACGCGGGGCCTGCGAAGCCATCCTTGATGGTGCCTCGCTGGGGCGGTCCGTGGCGCAGGCTTCCTCTGTCGAGACGGGTCTCGCGGTGTTCGACAAGGAGCGCCGGGCGCGGACTCAGCGGCTAGTGCTGGCCTCGCGCCTGACAGGTCAATTCGCCATGATGGATACCGGCTCAGGAATCCGGAACGCCGCGGTTGGTGCCGTCGGCCGGCTGGTGAAGCCCAGGCCACGGCGGGATCCCACGCTCCCCCGCCAGTAGGGGGCGTCAGTCACGCGGGCGCATGAGCGGCGGATTCAGCACGGCATGCGTGGGCTGGCCTGCTGTGGGGCGGGCCGTTTCGGCGAGCCTGAAGAGAGCCGCGGGGCGGCCGGCGTCGCCCGCAGTCATCCGTCCGGTGCTCTCCAGAAAACCAGATGTTCCCGTAGCCTTCCGGTGGAAGTTCCTGGGGTCGAGGCGGGTATCCCAGACGGCCTCATAAACAGCACGGAGCTGTGCCACGGTAAATTCCTCACTGCAAAAGGCCGCCGCCAACGGCGAGTATTCGAGCTTTGATTTCGCCCGCTCCAGGGCATCGGCAAGGATCCGCTCATGGTCGAAGGCGAGCTGCATTTCGCCTCTCAGGACCTGGCTGACCGGATACCAGCCGGCGTGTTCGGCGTCGCTCCCGGCGGACAGCACCGGGAAGTTGGGCGCGAGCAGCAAGTGAGCCACGGTGAGCACATCACCGCGGGGATCGCGCCCCTTCGGGCCATAGCTCCCCAGCTGCTCCAGGTACCCGGGGACGTGCTCGACGCCGGTCTCTTCAGCAAGCTCGCGGGCCGCAGCAGACGGCAGGTCCTCGCCAGCTAGCACAAAACCGCCCGGGAGGGCGAGTGTTCCGCGGAACGGGTCAATGAGCCGGGTGATGAGCAGGACGTTCAGGGTGTCGTCGGCCACGGTGAGGGCGACGACGTCGACCGTCACCGGGAAGCGCGCGTGCTTCGGGCGAGATTCGGGCATGTCCCCATCCTAGGAAATTATCGTCAGATTGACAATAAGTTCCCGCGGCGCCTATCGTTTGATTATCGTCAGAGTGACGACAAGAACCGTTGAGGAGAATCCCATGGCCAGCATCAAGAACTACCCCTGGATCAGCCACTTCCTGGGCAGCCCCACCGGCTACGTCGTCCACCTCCAGAAGGGCTCGGTCCGCCACGAAGGAGTGGGCCAGGCGTTCTGGTACCGCCCCGCGGTCTCCGTGCTCAGCGAGGTTCCCGTCGATGACCAGGAACTGCCCACTCTCTTCCACGCCATCACCCGGGACCACCAGGACGTAGGCATCCAGGCAGACGTGGCCTACCGCTTCATCGACCCCATGGCCGTCTCCAGCCGGCTCGACTTCGGCCTCCAACCGGCCGGTGCAGGTCCCGCAACCGGCAGGGACCAGGTGGCCACCATCATCGGCCAGCTATGCCAAAGCCACGCCATTGACCAGATCGCAACCACCACATTGGCCGAGGCCCTGGAGCGCGCTGTCAGCCAGCTCCGCACGGTCCTTACCGACGCGCTGCGCTCGGACGCCCGGCTCCTGTCCACAGGCATCGAGATTCTTGGCGTGCAGGTCCTGGCCGTCCGGCCGGAGTCGGATGTCGAGAGAGCCCTCCAGACGCCGGTCCGCGAACAGCTCCAGGCCGAAGCGGACCGCGCCGTCTACGAACGCCGGGCCGTCGCCGTCGAACGTGAACGGACCATTTCCGAGAACGAAATGGCGAGCCAGATCGAACTGGCCACCCGCCGCGAACACTTGGTGGCCCGGGAAGGCGCCAACGCACGGCGTGCGGCCGAGGAAAAGGCGGCCGCGGGACTGATCGACGCGCACGCTTCGGCCGAACGGCAGGGCATCAGCGCCGACGCCGAAGCGAACCAGATCCGGCTGCTGGGCGAGGCTGCTGCCGCACGCGAGGCCGCCACCATGGAGGTCTACCAGGACGTGGACCAGGCCACCCTTCTGGGCTTGGCCCTCCGCGAGGCAGCCGGTTCGCTGCCCAACATCGGGAACCTCACCATCACCCCGGACCTGCTGAGCGGGGCGCTGGCCGGGCTGCTCCGGGAGCCATTGGGCGGCACGGCGTTGGCTGATGCAGGCCGCATAGCTGCAGGCACCACCGGCAACGCCGGGAAGTAGGATCCCGGCATGGCAAATCCACGCCTTGTCATCGTCCACCGACGGACCGAGCTCCAGGAACTGCTGGACCGGCACGCCACGCGCGGACAGGCCGAATTCTTCCTCCGCACGCGGGGACGCAACATCCAGGATGTCCAGGGGCGACATGACAGGATCACCGTCGCGCTGGAGGCGGTCCGGGCCGTAGTTCCGGCCGAATGGCGTCACGCCGAGGTGGAGCGGACGGACCTCAGCCGCTTCCTGCTCACAGCGGAGGACATCGTGGCCGTGGTGGGCCAGGACGGGCTGGTGGCCAACGCGGCCAAGTACCTCAACGGCCAGCCGGTCATCGGGATCGATCCGGAGCCCGGAGCGAATCCCGGCGTCCTGGTCCGGCACACGCCCAACGAGGCAGCAAAACTGCTCCGGGAAGCTGCCCTGGTCGGGCCGGAACGGCTGAACAGCCGGGAGCTCGCCACCGTGACAGCGCGCCTCGATGACGGGCAGGAACTCTCGGCGCTCAACGAAATCTTCGTCGGGCATGCCTCGCACCAGTCGGCCCGGTACCAGCTCACCACCCCGGGCAGCCGGACCGAACGGCAGTCCTCGTCCGGGCTGATCGTCTCCACCGGCACCGGGGCCACCGGCTGGTGCGCTTCCATCGCCCTGGAGCGTGGAGGGCGCGCGCTGCCGGCGCCGGCGGACGCCCAGCTCGCGTGGTTCGTCCGCGAGGCCTGGCCCTCCCCCATCACCGGAGCCTCCCTGACGGAGGGGGTGCTGGACGCGGGCGAGACACTCCGGATCACTGTGGCATCCGACCAGCTGGTGGTTTTCGGCGACGGCATGGAATCAGACCGCCTGACCGCATCCTGGGGCCAGGAAATCACGGTGCGGTTGGGCGAAAGGCCGCTGCGGCTGGTGATGTAAGCAAGTTGTCTGGTCAATCCGGCTCGCGTGTGTTGTGATTTTGACTAGTCGAGGAATAGCGCCGGAAATCCCCGGCTCCACGGCGGCCTCATCGTTACGACAAGATGGCAACGCGTGAGGAGGCGAGACGATGGCATCCATGGACGGAACCGTGGCACTGGTGACGGGCGCCGCCGGCGGCTTGGGAGGCGCTGTGGCATCCGGCCTTGCACTTCCGGTCCCGCCACGACCGGCTCGACGTGCTGGTCAACGCAGCGGGCGTGTTCCGCAAGGAACGTCAGGTAACCCGCGATGGGCTCGAACTGACCTTCGCCACTAATGTGCTGGCCTACTTCCTGCTGACCAACCTGCTGCTGGACGCGCTCACGCACCGCGCAGCCGCACCACCCAGCAATTCCCGCATCGTCAACATCGCGTCCCGGTATGGCAATGCCAGGCTGAACTTCGACGACCTCCAGACTGCAAGCGGCAAGTACAGCTACCTTCGCTCGACGCCGCCCACAATGCTGGCCCGGGTACTGCTCACGCAGGAGTTCGCTGAGCGTCTGCGCGGCTCAGGCGTGGTCGCCAATGCCGTCCATCCGGGACTGGTCAAGAACACGACGCTGCTGCAGGACGTCGGGGGCCCATTCCGCTGGATCACGAACACGTTCGGAGCACCGGCAGAAAAGGCGGCGGATACACCGCTCTGGCTCGCCACGTCACGCGAAACAGCGGGAGTCTCAGGAAAGCTATGGGCCAAGCGCAAGGAGCTCCCGACGCCCGGAATGGGATCGGACCCCGAAGCCCGGAAGCGCTTGTGGGACGCGTGCGCGCACCTGGCCGGGATGCCCTGACGTTGAGCCTGTTGGAGCAGGCTTAAGGATCAGACATACCGTCAGAATCAAGTAGCCGAGTGCAACACCATCGAACGAGGGCAATGTGAAAGATGAAGACCTGCGGGCCAGACAGTCCTGCGTTCGCAGACGCCATCAAGTGGTTGTATGCAGCCATCGACCCCATGAAGCCTTTCGCTAGCGTTCCTTGGTGTTCCAAACTTTGACACTGATCTTGAGTTTTAGGCAGCGTTTTTCATTCGGGCGTTGTCGATGTAGCCGTTGACGTGGCGGTCGATGGTGGCCA